>CAJXUU010000053.1 GCA_913061325.1 uncultured Saprospirales bacterium
TCTACACTATCCTCTTCGTCGGCAGCGTCAGATGTGTATAAGAGACAGGTATTTGGCCTTTTCCATTAATGAAAACACACCATATTTACCATTCTCTTTAAAAATGATTGGTTTATTATAGTCAGATAATATTATATCTTCAAATTGACCTTCAAGTATTATTTCATCTCTATATGATACTTTTAACGAGTCTCTTATCGGTTTAACTAATTCCCACTGTTCTTGATGTGACAAAGATTTGTTTGCCCAAATTTCATCTATGATCTCTTGTTTTACGTTTACTCTTTTAAATATCCCAAGGTTGTTTTCCTTAGTTTTGAAGTAGTAAAAATTAGTTGGATTGCAGTAAAATTGCATAAAACAATCAACGGAGAATAGTCTATTAGTCTTATTGTTTAAATACTTGACTGATTGTAAGTTCCTGTTTAGATCAAAAATGATGGAATCAGTGGTCCAACTATTACCTAACCCTGAATAGTCACAATCGTTGATAATTTCCATAAATTCGCCGCTAATAATTGAAATAGTTTTTTCCTGACATGCCACATTTCCACAATCTAATACTCTTTCTATCTTAGGCATAGTATCCGAAATCATTCTATTAGAGTTCATCCATTTGACTTCATTATTAATGATTAATTGTAATGAGCCGAAACTGCTGTAGGCTTCTATCAAGCTACTTGGAGTAATGTCTTCAAGTGATTCATCATAGATATTTATTTTTCCAGCTACTTTAGTGACTACAAAAGGGTAATCTAAAATAATATCATCATATTCTCCCTCTAATATTGGATTAGAAGAAATTGAATTAGTAAGTATCTTTTTTGAGCGAAAATTGCGGACTTTATATGTTCTAAATATATCCTTATATACTTTTAAGTGGTTAATTACAATTGTGTTTAATGATGGTAAGTAAAACCTGTTGAGATAGTGCATCAATCCTGTTTTGTTCTTTTCTGGAAATATTAAATGACCAACTTCATTATCATCAATTTCTATTAAGCCTGCAACATAATAATCGTCATTGATTTTTATAGGAATGATTTGATATATTTCTATTTCTGTTTTATTTGTACTGTTGGATAAAAACTTCTCAGATTGAATTACACCGTAATTATAATTTAAGGATTGGTATTGTTGATTAAATTTCATGCCATTATACGAAAAGTTCGAAGCAAATTTGAGATTGGATGCCCATGATTTAAACTCTTCTAATGTTGTTATCCTTTTTAAGTCAAGTGAATTGGCTGTTTCATGTGAGTCATTTAGTTCCCTATCAAATGAGCAATCAATAGTTTGGTTATATCGATACTCCGCTAATTCTAATGAAAGAAAACTACAAGTATATATCTGTTCTTCAGAAAAATTCAATAGATGACAAGTTGAATCTTGACAATAGATACTATCAACTTCTATTTCTATTACATTCTGTGCTGAACAATAATTAATTGTTAGCAACAGTAAAATAAAATTTATATGTATTCTATATTTCTTCATAATTGATCATAACGGATAATGCATACCTGACGGAGTCTGCCGATAGGCGACTCTGGCATGGTCATGCGGTGTTATGTGTTTTTCATCTTATTCTTTCAAGTTCGATTGTATCATTTCTACTTCTAAAATTAATAAGACGATCGCTTTTATTGATAATCATTTTCACACTATCTTTATTAGTTGTTAAAATCCAATGCTCATTTAGATTCTCGTATTTCCCATCGATATATCCTGCCTCTAAAGTCGAATTTATTTCATGAGTTATTGAAAACCAATCCGATTCGGTCCAAATTGATATTCTAAATGTGCTATCTGACTCAATAAATTTCCATTCATCTATTCTTCTATCTAAATTTCTATCAACGCCTTTCCCAAAAAGAAATACCATGAGAAAAGAGCTGACCAGAGAATTTATCAGGAAGTATTTGACGTATTCTCTTTTCCCTATTAAGAATAAAACTCCTGCTATAGCTAAGTTGATGATTAACACTATAGGCACAAGGATGATTATCCCTAAAGACATACTGGGCTCAGGGTCTATATCTAAGATCCAAACCCAAATGAGAACGGCGCTTGCTATTCCCAATGCTAATATTTTCCAGAGTTCTTTCATTTCTCAATTACATAGAACTTATTTATAAACGCACCTTTTCTATATAAAACTTCCCACTTTTGTAATGCACTTAAAACTACTTTGGAACAGACACATGTTGACCTAAAAACAATGCATTCAAAAATAATCTATTCGTGCCATACCATGATCCTCGAAAATTTGGATTATCAGCAAACAAAATGACCCTACCTTTCCCAATAGAACTCACAATGAGTGAGGCTGAGGGTTTCAAGAAGGTCTCGAGATTCTCTTTGGTAATAAAACCATCAATATGCGGATTGCTACTATACTTGGCAACTGTTCCATAAGGATTTTTGCTAGGAGAGATCCAAACAGAGCTGTTACGATAAACAGGGAGTTTCCTGCTGGTGTATCCAAAACCTAAAGGGTGTGTAATGTCCAAATCGACCTCAAATATGGCTCCACCAACATTTTTCTTGCCGATATTCTCCCGCGCATCAACATAATTCATTCGCTCAATTACTTTATTCTGTATAGTGTCTTTTGGTTTTTTGATGAGTGATTCCTTCACCAGTTTTTTATCGATGGCCCATTTTGAAGCGGTACGTGAAGTAATCAATGTATTCCCAGCATTTACCCAAGCTTTCAAATTGGCAATTGCCGCTGAATCAAATCTCGAATAATTTCCAGAGACCAAAACCATTACATTGTAGTCATTCAGATTAAGGCGATTATAATTTCTCATCGGCACCTTGGTTATAGGCATATTTACTCGAGTGTCCAATAAGTGCCAAACTTCACCATGCTCATAAGAATTCACACCTTCACCGACAACCATTACGGCATTCGGTTTTTTCAAAATTCGATTATTATGGCTGCCCAGATCTACACCTGAGTCACTATAACCTGTATTGGTAGTCGATATGTCTACTGACCAATCTTTAGCGACTTTTGTCACCAGGGTATATAAAGAATCACTGGATATCAACTGCCGTCCCACAGGAAGAACAATAGTCCCGTATCCAAAATTTCTTGAACCTTTATCAGTTTTGATCTGAAAAGGTTTGAAGGCACTAGTTACCACTGCTCCGTGGTTCTGCAAATAATACAATGCGGCAGGAGCGCTATATTCATTCCATGTCATGATATAGGCATAAGATGATTTTGTCGGAATTCCAAAAGCACTTGGCTTGACTTGAGTTACTTCTTTTCCTAATCGGAAGTCCCTCATTTCAGAATACGGCATGTTGTAAAAGTTAGCGAGTGACCACGCCGAAGCATCATAGTATACACTGTCAGTATATTCGTTGTATGTTTCAAAAACAGATTGTACCATCCTATACTGTGGTTGATCGGTTGGGACCACATAGGATTTTCCTGCTTTATATGTTTGTCCTTTGGAAACTATATCATTTCCCAGCTCGAATAACTTCACCTTATGGAGTAATAATTTGTCAACGAATGCATTGGTTCTGCCATTATCTTGATCATCACCAAAAACATATCCTTTCACTTTATTCTTTCTAGCATTTGTAAGGGCACTCTTGAAAAACTTGCGTTGGTAATCGATCAGGATAGATTTATTCTCAACTGAGGCTTTCACAGTAGCTATAGATGACACATACTGGTTTCGGATTGCAAAGGCAAATGTCAATTGCTCTCCGCTATTCTGCTTTTGTGCATGTCCTCTGGAACTGGCCTGCTCAAATAAAATACCTAGACCTCCTTGAAGATCTGGATATGAAGAACCATACCCAGGATAGGTTCCATCAAATACCTCTTTGGTGAAATACATCGAGCCAATTTCATTTAAGTCATTAGAAAAATATCCAGCAAATGTTTCATTCAAATCTTCGTAGTTCTCTTTAGGCATTATTGGGTCCTTACTGGCATTGGCTTTCATAGGTTCAAAAAAGTAAGTACTGTTCGTGCCCATTTCATGAAAATCAGTAATTACATTAGGGTACCAGTTATGATACCATTGGAGTTTCCCTCTACTTTCTGGATGGATGCCAAGCCACCAATCTCTATTCAAATCAAAATAATAGTGATTGGTTCTTCCACTTGGGGAAATCTCATTATGTTCTATATCCATTGGATCATCGACCAAAGGGTTGCCTTTGTGTGTGTTTGCCCAATGCGTATGTCTATCACGTCCATCCGGATTGATTGTGGGATCAATAAACACAACACTTTCATTCAGAATGCTGACAATATTATCGTTTAAGGAGGCTACAAGAGTATAAGCAGTCAATAATGCAGCTTCGGAAGTAGAGGCCTCATTCCCATGGACATTATATCCAAGATTGATAAAAACGGGTTGATTGCTAAGATCAGTGTTACTAGTGGGATCAACAGCCTCTATATGAGCTACTCGAAGTGATTCCAAATTTGCAATATTATCTGGGTTGCTCACATTCAGTATGACTAATTTTCTTCTTTCATGTGTTTTGCCATAATAAGTAATAGTCGCTCGATCAGACAATTCTGCGAGTTTTTCCATATAAGCAACGATTTGATCATGGCGCGTATGTTGATCACCTATGGGATAGCCAAGAAATTGTTCCGGTGATGGAATTTCTGTATTAAAAGGGGCATATTTTTTATAAAAATAATCTTGGGCGTTTATAGCTAAAGATGCAAGTAAGAAGGGAAGTATTATTAAATATTTCATCTTGAAAGTTTCGTGTTAGAGTGGAGTTTAAATTTGAAAAGATAAGATAAGTAAACTTTTTGTTTAATTTATTTATGTGATCTGGTTGTTGACAGAAACTATATTCAGTAAGGGCATGAATGCAATTCTGGTCTTTGAATAACTTAGGAAATCAGTAATAAAGTTACATTCTTCCGCTTGATATTTTTCCCATCTCCTGCGTTAAAAAGCCTCTCCTATGCGATACATCGCCTACGTTTTTTGCCTTGGAGAATGAATAAATATCAGCACAGAAAAACGCACTTTATTAATGCATCATTATTTAGTACATCAAAAGTCAGCTTACTGTTTCACTATTTTTTGAATCTCAACAAGATTATTATCCTTGTTCAAGACTTTAATCATATATAGTCCTTTTGGCAATGAAGAAAGGTCAATAGTTTGAATGGTTTCTATTGAATTAATCTTTCGATGAAGTCTTCCTATCGAATCATATATTTCTATCTGATCTAGGCTCAATTTTCCTTCAATCGTGAACCTATTTAGAACAGGATTTGGAAAAATTCGAATCCAACTTTCATTTACAGCAAGATCTTTATCAACAGAAGTTATGTCAGGATTAAAAAACCCAAAATCAACTGTATTATTACCACTAGCATCATAATCAAAATAGCAATTAAATGGGTCTCCATCGTCCAAGGGCTCTCCATCTGATGTTAGTGTGACAATGCCAGACAAAATATCAGAAAAAGGATTACCAAAACCATTATTATCAAAATCCATATCATTGTCCGCATTTGCCACAAAGCCATTTGTTGACTGGAATCCATCTAATGGTTGTCCAGGTTCCCAATTATCCACACTCCAAACAAAGACTATATATTTACCAGGTTGTAAACCAGAGAATTGATAATAGCCTTCTTCATCCGTCACTTGAACTCCTCCGAAACCTTGCCAATCAGGAATATCATCACCATCTGAATCGCTCCAAATCACAAGTGAAACTCCTGGAATTCCTGGTTCATCTGGGTCATTTATTCCGTCTTGATTATAATCGTTCCATACACGGTTTCCAATTGACACGATACCCGGTGATATTTGTTGATCACAATCCTCATAACAAAATGCCATATCATTTATTGTAAGGATCATTTCATTGCCTATCGCTTTTCCAATATTTAAATAAGTAAGTGCATTATTATTATAATGATAAATGGCGTTCTCTGGTGATACAGACAAATCTAGATAATACTGCTTAGTCTCTACGAAACCTACTTTGCCGCCATAAATTGTATCATTGCATCCTACATTTTCTTGTGCAACAGAAACTATTGTTTGCATACTTCGAACCCAACCATCATTGCTTAATGTGAATCCCCCATGACCAGAATTTGCAATAACAACTGGAAGATCTGGAGTACCTAAATCATTCCTTACATCATTTACTAAATGATAAAGATTGCTTTCATATTCATTCAAAAAATCGTCAGATGCACCATCATTCCATCCTTGAAACCAAGCAAATCCAGAAATTTCGAAGTCAGTTACATTGATATCAGGAAATTCGGTTCCCAAGTTTTGGGTAACATCCTGTACTGTTTGAATCATTGAGTTATAAAATTCTCCCGTTGTTCCTCCAGCTGAAGGTGGACGAAAATCAACTGCAAGGTTCTTACCTCCCCAAGCAGTTTTGATGATTAATACAGGATCTTCGTAATACGCATCAAGCTGATGAGCAAACATCAACTCCGCTCCTATTAAATTAGGATTGTTTCCTTGACCAACTGTTACATTCGTTCTAATCGTATCTCCATTATTAGCAAAATATAATGAGGCTCCTTCCAAGGAATTCCAATTACCCACTTCTCCAATTTCTGACCAATTACCATCAACATCATTTTGAATGACATCAATTAAACTTCCGGGATCATTTTCAGGATCATTGATTGTACCAAATCCTTCCATGTTTGACTGACCCGCTAAAATAAAAACTCTTAATTTTCTTGGAGTCTTTTCTTGTCTAGTCACAATAGGTACGTAACCGATTTCTAAACCAGCAGGTGGCTGAACAATTCCAGCTGGATCAACCGTAGCTAACTGCCCTATTGCTGGAGGAGCAAAATATTCATCTGTATGACTCCAATTCGAATGAATCAGCTCTACCCTACTCTGTAGTTCTTCACGAGTTTCAGCTGGAAGATTTGCATGTATAATTGAAGGCTGGTCTACAAATCGATACCAATAATAAGTAACGGTACTACCATCACCTAATTCAGCTCTGAAAGGTCCAGCTGCTGGTCCAGGACTATTCCAAGGACCATTGGGATCTTGCCATTGGCAATCTGGATCTAATGGTGTCAAATAACTAATTTCCGGTCTCGGAGAAGATGGAACTACAGTACTTACTAAATCAGTCGATGCTGGAACAGTTTCTTCATCAATACCGTGCCATTTATTATCTGATTCAAGTTTAAAATATTCAGGCAAAATGAAATTGCCATCTTTCTCAAAAACAGAATTTAAGTCAAACTCAAAACCCATTATGTTCTCATTTAGCTGAACATTATCTATATAATTTAAATCAATATCATAATTTAATCCAGCTCCCTTAATTTCACCTGCCATTGATCCGCCATTATTAATAAACGATACACCGTAAGTCCCAGACTGTAACGATTCAGGTGAAACTACTGCGCCACCATCGAACCAAGATTCCATATCATCCCAAAGTGCATTTTGAGAGTAGACTGAGATTTGATTCAAAATCATAGAATTATCTTCTTCACTTACAGGAAATTGCAATCTTTCTATTTTGGCATACTGATTTCCTTCTGTGTCTTCAGATATTAATGCTGGTGATCCTGCGTGCTCTATTCCAAAACCTATATTAGGTTCTGAAGGTCTTGAATCCAAAAACAAACCCTCCAAAGAAGGATCTAGCAATACTGGTTCTGTCCAATATGTTGGTAAAAAGAATGTTGCTGGACCTTTGAAATTTGTAGAATTTAGGAATAACGTCCAACTTTGATTTCCTGTTTCAATATCCTGTCCATCGGTCTGCAGCATCGGCTCTGTTAATGGAAGCGGAGTATACCCATAACCAAGCATTTCTCCATTTAACCCTTGAGCCATGTTTAATCCATCGGGTGCCCACAGTAATTTATTTGATAATTGTGCAACACCATATTTCCCTCCAGGAGTACTCCAATCTCTTTGTCCATTTGACAATGATGCACTTCTACCAGCACCCGGTCCATTTGCCCAAGAATAGAAATTGAAAGAAACTCCTCCCATTATAAACTTTGGTATTTTAGTGCCAAATCGTGTATCGTGCCACCAACCCAGACCTCCTTCAATAGTAGTATAGAATTGATCAGGTTCGTCACCTGTACGCTGAGTCGTAAGCCAACAACCAGCAAGTCCCATTTGGAAATCTGAAGGACCAGGATATTTTTTGAATATCGGCCATGCTGCACTGTAAAATGAATATCCAGATCCAAAAGCCTGATCGGTTACGTTTTCAGTTGGAATCCAGGTGAACCCTGATCTTTCAGCATCAACTACTTGAGCATCACAATTGTATGTCAAAATAGAAAAAATGGCGATAACCAGAATTGTGAATAACGGGAAATTCACAATGCGGCACCAAGTTGTTTCAATACAAAACTTGTCTTTATTAAAATTCATCTGAGTAAATATTTTACCTGTAAAACTTATCTTATTTTAGCAATCAATATTATTTGCTTTTTCAATTAGGAAAGATAGCAATCTTAATAATATTCTCTGATAACTTTTCCACTTTAAATGGTGAATTTTAGGATGGTTCTTTCAGTAATTGGTCTAATCCTATTTGTTATCCAAAATGTCTATATAGTTTTCATAGGGTGACAAAAGACGCTTCAGGTAGAAATGGTATGGAATTAACCACTGGAAAAATTAACTTATTTCCTATCCCATTTTCTAATGAGTTGAATATTTTACTATTTGGATATGAAACAGATCAAATTATAATCCAAATATCGAACCTACAAGATCAGCTCATAAAGTTAGATCACATCAATCCTAAATTAAATGACAATTATCTCTGGAGACTTTCTCTAGGAATAATGCAAGGGGTATATCTAGTGACCTTTACACCTAAAAACTATCGAGAAACGAAAAAAGTGATTGATACTAAATAAATTTACTCCCTCCATCTACAAAGGTGGAGGTTTTTATCTTGGTTTATCGTTAACTATTAAAGCACCTTTTTGACGCTTTACCCAAAATCAATACAAACATTTTTCTGCTCCGTAAAAAACTTCAGCGCATCAAATCCTCCTTCTCTACCTACACCAGAACTTTTTACTCCACCGAATGGAGTTCTGAGATCTCGCATCAGCCAAGTATTGACCCAAACAATCCCAGCTTCTAGGTCTTTGGCCATTCTATGAGCTCTGTTGAGATTGTTTGTCCATACGGTAGCCGATAATCCATATTCTGTACCATTCGCTAGCTGGAGTGCTTCGCTATCCGTGTCAAACGGCATGATAGTAACTACAGGTCCAAATATCTCTTCTTGGTTTGTTCTGCAATCGTTAGGCAAGCCATCTATTATCGTCGGGGCGATGTACAGTCCATCTTCTAATCCTTCTGGAAAAATAGCTGTTCCGCCACATAGTATCTTACCACCTTCGCTTTTTGCAATATCTATATAAGAGAGTACTTTATCGTAGTGCACTTTGGATACAGTAGCTCCTACTTTAGTATCTGGACTAAGAGGATCGCCTACTTTGAGTGCTTTCGTTTTAGCTACAAAATCTGTCTTAAACTTCTCATAGAGTGATCGTTCAACATAGATTCGCGATCCACAAAGACAGATCTGTCCTTGATTCGCAAATGAAGAGCGTACAGTTGTACTCAGCATCTTATCATAATCACAATCTGCGAATATGATATTTGGGTTCTTTCCACCCATCTCCAATGATAACTTCTTGAACATTGGTGCAGCTATCTTTGCTATCGTACCTCCTACTCTCGTACTGCCAGTAAATGATATCGCCTTTATCTTAGGATGTGAAGTGATGGGTCCACCTACCCTATCTCCTAAACCGTGTATTATATTAAGCACACCTGGTGGCAACCCTATCTCTATACATATCTCAGACAACAAAAATGCAGTCATAGGAGTCACTTCGGATGGTTTTGCGATTACAGTATTCCCAGCCGCTAATGCTGGCGCAATTTTCCAAGAAAACAGATACAACGGTAGATTCCATGGAGATATACAGCCAACTATACCCAGAGGTTGTCTCAGAGTGTAGTTGATTGCTGTACCCATATCATGTGATTCGGATGCAAACTGTGTGATTGCATTTCCAAAAAATCTAAAATTAGCGGCACCACGAGGGATGTCCACCTTTCTAGCCAATGATACAGGCTTACCATTATCTATTGATTCTGCAATGGCTAGGCTGTCTAACTTTTCTTCGATTCGATCTGCAATTTTAATCAAATATCTGGAACGTTCATCTATACTTAATGCTGACCACAGTGGAAATGCAGTTTGAGCAGCTTTTACCGCTTCATCTACATCGTTGCTATCAGAGCTAGGCGCAGTCGTATATTTCTTACCATTTGATGGATTGATAATGTCTAGCGTCTCCTGCGACTTTGCTGGCACCATTTGGCCATTAATATAATTAAGTATTGTGCTCACTTTTTAGTTATTTGTAAGTATTTGATAATCACCTAGCTTGCTAATCGATGCATGAGAAAACTGACTACATGTTCCATTTTAACTTCACAATTTGACTTGCATAGAAAATTGCGAATCAAAGACTCTGGTTCTCTTTACTGGAATAGAAAAATCCCAACTGCTCTTTGATCTCTTTTGGCAACTCTGGCAGTTCTGACCTTGGTATTAACAAGGTTGATATATTATGCAAATCTTTAAATATTGGATGTTTTATAGCAGTTTCATTCAAATATGCAAATCCAGAAGATCCGCCTGTTCCCACTTTATTCCCCAGCATTCTTTGTACCATCTGCGCATGTCTGTACCTCCATGTAGTAAGCGCATCATCCATCTCAATGAAGCAGGTCAACAACTTATATGGCAAATGAAGGAGAGGTTCATCTCTATACAGATTAATAAGCAATGCAGCCATTGTTGCTTTATAACTCATACGTAGCGTACCATTGGCTATCAGTTCATTATGTTTTTCTTCGTCTAAAACGGATTGAAAATATGTATCTTGAGTACCTAGCATTTTTAGTCTCATTTCCACTTCATGATCATCAAGATACGGCGATCCTTTGATAGCATTTTGCTCTTTTGTGATCATATTTGAGACAGCCTTTTTGTACTGTTCTAAAAAGTCAAAATCTCCTACATTCAAAAATGGCGTGCGTTCCAACCAAGAAACCATTGCATCAAATAATGTTCCTTTACTTTCTACTTCTTGAAGCTTTTCTTGATTCTCCTCAGAGAATACTGAAAAATATGGGCAGCCATTATAGGTCAATCTTGCATCAGCTGGAAGCCCTAATGTGTTTTCGAACATTCTAAATTGGAAACTTTGAAATCCTGAAGCTGGAAATAAATGATTTCGAAAATCTAGAAAATCCAAAGGCGTAATAGTTTCAATCACAACAATTTGTGCAACCAGTAACTTTTGGATTTCGATTACCCGATTGAGCCTACTGATACATGTTCCAATACTCTTCTCGTCTACTCTATCCTGATCAAACATGACCAACACAGATTGTAGTTCGTGAATGATCTGTTTGAACCACAATTCATATACTTGATGGACGATTATAAAAAGCATTTCTTCATGTGCTGCTTCTCCATCAACTTCCTCAGATCTTAGGTGTTGAGCGTCAAGGATTTTATCTAGTCCTAGATAATTTCTGTAATGGATCGTGGTGTACTTTTCTTTAGAATTCATCCTAATTCATATTATATAATATTTTATAAACCCCAACCTACCAGCCGGTTGAGAAGGCTTCAATTTAATTTTGTTCTAACAATCGATTCTCTTCTGATTCAAATTTATCATAATCAACCGAACTTTGACGTATTTTCTTCTGGATAGATTGCATAATTAGGTGTACATCATCCATAAGATTACTTACGGTAGACAATACACCTTTGATCTTGTTTTGTACAATCCAATCAGAAATCAAATTATCGAAGATTACACCCGGGAAACGAGCAATATTCTCTACCTGAAGTCCTAATCTTTGATTCGAATACCCAATCTCAGTTAATTCTCGATTAAAACTATTTAGCAATAACTTAGTCCTCGATATTTCATTCATTGCTCTATCTATTGCTCCATGCTTCATTGATTTTACATATCTGCCATTTCCACCACCACTCATCATATCTCGATTTCCCCAATCTTTAGCATTTTTCAATTGAGCATGCACTTTCTCGAGTGAAGTTGTTGTTTGGCTTCCCATTGAAAATGCCTCTTGAAGTTCTATTTCATACTTTTTAAGGTCATCTTTCTTTTTATGAATGAAAACAAGTTTATTTCTCAATTCGCTAGAAACTGACAAAATTTCCTTAGATCTCATTTGCTTTAGTACTTCCAATTCATTTGCCAGATCATCAATAGAGAAAACTTTCTTTTCTAAAACATTTTTTTCAAATTCTACAACTTCGATCGCATTCAGTACTTCCTTATGCTGAAGAGTTACTTGGAGATACTCCTGTCTTTCTTTTTCTAATTGTTCTTCCTTGTTTCCCAGCACTTTATGAAAGATGGACTTCATTCCCAATTTTTCTAAATTAGTGATATCTTCTAGCTCCTTAATCATCTGATTTTCAATGGAATCTTTTTTAGCTAAAACACTATCTAGCTCATCCAGTGTGTTATCATAGTGCCGTTTTACTGCTTGTAGCTCAGCTATTTTTGTAATAGTTTCTTTTATTTTCGTCGATGTTGTTTGCGTTGCCATAGTTATGTTGCTATCTTGGTCGTAATATCTAACAATTAAAGCTAAAAACAACAAAAACATCACACCATGGGAATTTTCAGTTCAATCAAGAAATTATTTTTCGCAACAGAATCAGTGGCAAAATCTGCTGTTGGAAAAGGCGTAGACCTTGCCAAAGGGACGGGAGGAGACATTTTAGATAAAGGTAGGGGTTTAGCTAATGATGCCAGCGAATCAATTTTGGAAAAAACTTCTGGTTTGAGAGAAGCAGTTACAGAAGGTGCCGGAGATTTTATCGACAAAGCAAAGGATGTAGCGGGTGATGTGATAGATAAGGTAGAAGATGTAGTGGAAGATGTTTCTCAATCAGACATAGTTAATAAAGCTAAAGATGCTGTTACCAACGCTGGAGAGGTTGTAGCTTCAAAAGCTAAAGAAGTTTCTTCTGACATTTCTGAGTCAAATATATTACAAGATGCAAAAGAGGCTGTAAGTAATGTTTCCGATTCGGTAACATCTACAGCTTCTTCACTTGCAGATAAAGCTAAAAATGCATTAGACTCTGCACCTGAGGGATCAATATTAGATAAGGTAGGCGACATAACAGACTCTGTTACAAGCAAGGCCAAAGAATTAGGAGGTGCTGCAATGGAAAAAGCTAAAGATTTATCTGACTCAATTGGTGATACAGAGATTGTGAAAAAAGCAGCTAGTGTTTCAGAAAACGTAGGTGACAAAGTACTGGATACGGGAGAAGCATTTATGGAAAAGGCAAAAAGTGTCTCAGAGTCAGTAGGAGAAACCGTTATGGATAAAGGAGGAGACGCACTAGAGGGTGCTGCTTCAATATCTGAATCTATCGGTGAGAAAGTATTGGATGTAAAAGATGATCTAATTGAGAAAGCAAAAGCGGCAACAGCAGACCTAGGCACTAAATTAGATGAAACTATAGCTAAAGCTGAAAAAATGGCAGCAGAAGAAGCAGCTAATCCGACTCCTAAATTTGCTGAAGACACATTGGACACTGGTGACTCACTGCTTGATGGAACGGATGATTTCTTCAGTAAAGCTGCGAAGTTCGCTGATGGTGATCACGGTGCTTTCTCTGAAGGGAAAATAGAGATTAATGAGAACGTAACTGCAACACCTAAAAAGAAAATATCAAAAGCTGCAGGATTTACAGACCATGATGGCGATGGAAATGAAATGATTGATGATGCTATCATTTCTGAAGAAGAATAATCAGATTATTCTTTGCTAATCAATAAAAAAGCTCATTTGGATATATTCCAAATGAGCTTTTTCTATTACTAACAAGATTTAGAATTACTTCAATCTTTTCCTTTTCTAATATAGTATATATCTTAATTCCAAAAAGGAGGAACATTAACAGTACTATTCGGTAAGATTCTACAATCATCGTTAATTTGTCTGACAGGTTGTCTCTCTTCTATTAAGTCATTATCAATAAATATGCTGTCCGTTTTTACATCACTCGCTGTGAAGAAGCCTATTACATCTTCATCAGGATTGTCAAGATTGATAAAATTACTACCAACCTTTGCCGGTGGTGGATCAAAAATATCGCCCTGAATACTCAATTGATTATTTAGCAACTCATAGAATTGATAGGCTTCTTTAGTTAATGAAAGTTGCTGAACTACGACTAAATATTTCTCCATAAACCGTCCTCCATCATCTTCGATGTATCCTACCTTTTCCGTGATCGTATTTCCATTTGTAAGATTGTCTTTAAAAATATTCAAATCATTGTTAGTCTCATATACAAAGCAAGTTTCGCAACAGTCCAAAGGATCTGGAACGGGATTACCAAAAAAGTTACGGGCTACATGAAGATCTGGTCGAGTATTAATTTTATACACTCCGCCTGTTTTCCATTGATAGAAATTAGCTACGTCCTCTGGATCATTCCATTGAGCATATACCTCCACACCAGAATTAAATTGGATATCACTTAATGAAGGTTGTTTTTTCCAAACCAGAACAAGAGAATCTATTGAAGGGACTGGTAAAATTTTCTGTTTAGTTGATATGTATCGCTCTCCATTTGCTAATGTAATTACCAATGAATATTCATCACCTACATTAGCTGCAAAATTTGCACTTGTAAAATAACTTCCATCATTACCCTCCTCTAAAAATTCCTGATCTCCATTCTGATTTCTAACGTAGACAGTTGCATTTTTCTCCTTCTTTACTTCATCAACTAATATAGATCCATATTTTGCACTTTTTGACAATAAAATTTCATGTGGACCAAATGCTGTTGTAATTCCTCCTTCGACAACTAAGAGATTTCTTTTTGTTTCTGTATCAATCTCTAATTCATCAATGCACGAATGGCAAACAATTGAAACCATACAAATACAAACTATATATTTTAATATTTTCATTTTCTTCTTTATTTTTTGGCTGCGACAACTCTTTTAAAAC
Source organism: uncultured Saprospirales bacterium (assembly GCA_913061325.1). Taxonomy (GTDB): domain Bacteria; phylum Bacteroidota; class Bacteroidia; order Chitinophagales; family Saprospiraceae; genus CAJXUU01. The sequence continues at coordinate 15,108 of CAJXUU010000053.1, forward strand.
TCAATATTGTAACTCAATGATGGAAACGGAATACCTAGAATAGATAATCTGAATGCTTGAGGAGGTGCTCCAGCTACATCATCAAAAAATACTGAGAAAGTGTTTTTCCTTCCGTATAAGTTATATACTGATAATACCCAATCACCAGCCAGCCATCTATTAGCTGTATCCCAACCAAATGTCAAACTCAAATCCAGTCTATGATATGCTGGAACTCGAAAACCATTTCTCTCATCGTAATAGGCAATATTGGAACCGTTTTGATAGTTAAATTTCGCCTCTGGATAAGTAGCTGGCCGACCTGTACTGTAAGTAAATATTGAAGATACTTTAGTTCTTTTTCCTAGTTTATAGCCTCCTACTAGTGACAACGTGTGAGGCTTATCATAATTAGCAGGATACCAGTTTCCTTTATTGATTATTTCTTCAGGGAAAGAACCAACTACCTTTCGCTCACTTCGTGAATAAGTATAACTTAACCATCCAGTGAAATCACCTTTTTTCTTCTCCAGATAAAATTCAATCCCGTATGCTCTTCCCTTTCCATTGAGCAATGCTGATTCTAAATTATCATTAAGTAACAAAGTAGCACCATCTTTATAATCAAGAATATTATTCAAATCCTTATAAAATACTTCTACTGATGTTTCTATTAAATTATCATTGAAGTTTTTGAAAAGGCCTGCTGTGTATTGACTTACTTCTTGAGGTTCCAAGTATGGGTCTGACAATTTCCAAGTATCCGTAGGAGCAATAGTTGTTGTATTTGATATTAGATGAATGTACTGAAACATTTTATTATATCCAGCTTTGAAAGAAAAGCTCTTTGAGAGTGATAATCTAACTGATGCTCTTGGCTCTAGTCCATTAAAAGTTTTGATTACATCTCCATCTCCATATTCATCAAAAGAAAGAATGTTTTCTTCACTCCGAGGTAGAAGAGGGTCATAGACTGGTACGCTATTCGGTCCTATAAATCTAAAATCCGAATACCTTACTCCATAGGAAAGACCAAGCCAATCTCCTACCTCTAAATTATGTTGAAAATAGATTCCTGACTCTTGTGCTTTTTCAGAATTAACAGAGAAAGGGTCTATCGGAGATTCTGGATTGATTTTGTTTAAGTCCCCTGGATTTATAGTTATGAATTTTGTTTGTGCACCTACAGAGATCTCATTACCATCAGATATTGTGTATTTCGTTCCAAAATTTAATCCTCTGTCCTTTATTTTAGAATCAAGAGTAAAGTTACTGAATGGACTATTATCTACAATACTGTAATTATACTGAGCATCAACCGCTGAAAATTCCATTATCAAATTTTCTCCAAATCCTTTACTTAACGTAAGCGTTTGATTTTGATTGGCCCAATTAAATGAAGTATCACTCGCTAATGAAAATTCATCTTTACTTCTATAAAAAGCGTACCTAACAGAAAAGTCATCAGAAATATCATAATCTAGGATAGCATTAGCGTCATAAAAATCAGCACTACTATTACTCACCTGACGGTCACTTACTGATCCCAAAATCCAGTTACTATATGACTTCCTAGCTGCCACCATGAGTGTTAACTTGTCAGACATAATTGGACCTCCAGCAGACACTTTTGCAGACACAAGACCTAATGATGCCTTCCCTCCCCATTTATCTTGATTTCCTCTTTTGTATCTCAGGTCTACAATAGAAGAAGCTCTTCCCCCATAATTTGCTGGAATCCCACCTTTATATATACTGATGTCCTGAATCAAATCAGTGTTAAAAGCAGAAAAGAATCCGAAAAGATGCGAAGGATTATACAATGGTGCACCACCTAGCAATATTAGGTTTTGATCAGAATTACTTCCTCTAACATTAAATCCAGCAGAAGCTTCTCCTACTGAACTCACTCCGGGAAGTAAGGTAATACTCTTCAAAATATCAGCTTCACCAACAAATGGAGGAAGAGATTCAATCGTAGCAATACTCATGACTTGTTTACCTACATCTGTGTTCCTAACATTTTGATCGGCACCTTCTGACGAAATTATTACTTCATCCAATGTTTCAGCATCAGGTTGTAATTTTACTCTCAAGCTCCCCTTCCCTAAAACGGAGATTATTACTTCTTGTTCAATGTATCCTATATATGATACTTGCATTGTATGTGTTCCCGATTTGAGTTTCAATCTTACTCTCCCCCTTTCATCAGCAACATCTCCTGCTCCAGTATCTTTAATAATAACATTGGCACCAATTAATGCGTCTTTATTATCAGCATCTGTGATATTTATTATTATGTCATGTGGTCCTTCGCCACTACCCGATTCGCCTATTTCAATCTGTGCATATGATGATATTGCACAAAGTAGAAGAATAAATAGTGGTTGTAATTTATTTAATATTGTCATTCTTTCTTGTTTGTTGGTCTAAAATGCTTTAGGATCTAGTGTCCAGAAAAACCTTGTTTCACCTACACCAAAATTTGCACGCATTATAGTTATCATATCATTATTCACCCAAGATCCTAGTGTAATGGATGGGTTAATGTCAGATATGGTTTTCAACTTTTTCCATCGGTTTTCGTTGGCTATGTATTCGAATACTCTTCTCGATATATCCTGCAACCCTACATAAGCATTTCCATTAAGTTCTAGTGCAATTCCATCTCTTTCTACTTCATTTGGAAAGTTGGCTCTAGAACTCCATGTATTTAAAATAATATCATGACTCATCATAGACCCATCTTCGAAGATGAAATAATGATCGTTACCGATAGCAAAATATGGAAAACTCTTTGATGGAGCTTTTGGTGACATTCCAATTTCTGACCAATCATCAGTAGCTATAGTATATTTGTAAATTACACTATTTGGAATTCTATCTTGATTTTCGCCTCCATATAAATATACAGCGTCCTCTGTTGAAATAGCGGCAGCTCGATATAATAATACTGGACTATTTGCAAGTTGAATAATCTCATCGTCCAGATATCTATAAAATCCATTTAGGAGATTCAAACTAAGATCTGAATTCTTAACTACGCCAACGCTTCCACTTCCAAAAAATCCGTCCTTAGTGTAGAAGCCTCCTACTGGTACCACTCCTGTGAAAAATATTTCTGTCCTTGTGTATGTTTCTTTATTGAGTTTAAATAGTTTTTGAGAAGGACCAGATACTTCTGTTGACAATCCTAAACCATAATAGAAATTGTCTTCATCCTCGAAATAGATATGTTCAATATTCTTAAATGGATCATCTAATAATCCTCCATCAGACCATTCTCCAATTATATATTCAAATCTATCTACTATTTGTATGGTATCTGATTGATTTACCAATTGAATTTCAGCATAAGGTAAATCACTGATGCTAGGAACTGTGAATTCAATAAACGACTCTTCTGTTACACTATTCACATTGAGTTTATCTCCATTCCATAGAACAAAAGCATCTTCGGTAAAATTTACACCTTCTATTATTATCTTATTATTCTGAACACCCTGTTTAGGTGAAAAATCAATCACTTTCGGCTTCAATGTTGAAAACAATAATGTATTTCCAATTATAGTTTCACCATTTAATAAAATGTAAGATCTGATAAAATAATCTGTTTGAATATCTAGGTCTCTGTATTCACTAACAAATCGTCCTGGAACTAATCTTTCTCCAAGTGAAACTATCAAATTAGAATTAAAGTCAGCTGATTCAGAAATTTGAAACCCATGATCCTCAAGGGATACATCTTCATTAGAAAGTATTCTTCCTGATAATATTACTTTCTCCCCGCTAGAAAACACTACCTCTTCTGTAAAAACTGAGGGAGGGATTATAGCCTCTTCTTCACATGCTATAAAAAACATACAAAAAAAGGCCAAAAACGGTATTGCATATTTAATCTTCATTCTTGTCATATTGCTTTTCAATAATAATTTTAATGAAAGGATATCTTTTGAACTTTAGAATAATGAAAAAAACTAATCATTCTTAAATAACAAAAAGGAACAAACATACAACTCTTATTAAAAGAAAAGACAATCAGAGTAATTCATATAATGATTTTGTCTTTATTAACAATCACAAATTATTATGGTATAAAATCTTCATTTGATCATATAGAATTGACGTTAATTATGTTTACATTGCGCTTTTTAATCTGTTTATGCAGAAAAATTATGAACCTGAGGCAGCGAAACACAATATTAGGAGGTCTTAGTCATAGAAAAGCAATTCTTGATGTCACCACTAAAGCCTAATAGCTTGACAGAAGGAGACCTTATAGAACGGAGTTTAAAAGGAGATAGAACATCTCAAAGGGATCTTTTTGATATGTATTCTGCCAAAATGTTGGCGGTGTGCAATCGTTATGCCCGACACAGAGCTGAAGCGGAAGACATGTTCCAAGAAGGTTTTATTAAAGTATTCACTAATCTTTCGAAATTCACAGGCGAAGGTTCTTTTGAAGGATGGATACGAAGAATAATGGTCAACACATCACTTAAAAGTATCGCTAAGATGTCTTTTAAGAATGAAAGTATCGGCCTAGAAGATTACCAAGAAAAAGATAACAAGTTAGCCCCAGAGGTTTTTTCTAAACTATCTGTGGACGATCTTATGACGCTAGTCAACGATTTACCAGAAGGATATAGAATAGTTTTTAACCTATTTGCAATAGAAGGATATTCCCACAAAGAGATTGCAGAAATGCTTAAAGTAGAAGTAAGCACTTCCAGATCTCAATTGGTGAAAGCACGTAGAATGTTGCAACGGAAAATTGAAGATTTACAAAAAATTGCTGTATGAAGCACATCGACAAAGTATTTAGAGACAAATTGTACAACCAAAAAGCAACTGTGCCTGATGGTATGTGGGAAAAAATTGCTCCTGCATTAGAAAAGAAGTCAGCACGTTCCATCTTATGGTTTTGGTTTGCTGGAATTATGACTCTAATAATAGGAGTATTAGCTTATCTCCTTTTTACGAATTACCAAGCCGCCAAATCTAACAATATCCCATTGGCTTCAGAAACACAAATTCACGAGACTCAAACACCGTTGTCTTTTTCCCAAACTCTTGCATTGTCAGATAATTTGATAACTGCTTCAACAGTTGATCAACCAGAGTCAAACGATAACGTTGAATCCCCTAAACTGAAAAAAAATATATCCCTCCAAAATAAAACGGTTACTAAATCTTCAATAAGAAAAACTTTTACAGCTTCTACATTTAAAGAACCTAATGTAAACACAAGTGTAAGTGAAGGATTAAACATTGATAATCAACACAATAAGCCAGCTAGTCTTGTTATTACTAAGTCATATATTAGTGACGATGGATCAATCATAGAAAAATCCGACCTAGTTAAGGGCACAAAAAATTCTGAAACTACTTACAATGTTTTTATAAATTCTGAAGGATTAAATGCTGGAGCATTATTAAGAATTATTGAACCTTTAGAAAATATCCCATTACCTTTCTCTGCAGTTTTAAAAAAAAAGATAATTCTCTAAGCCATTTTGCTCTTGCAGCTACAGAATGTCCATCTTTTGTGAATAATAAACTCGGCATACAAGTCGACTTATACGTATCTCACGATTTTGCTATGCAATCTCTAACTGGCGGTGGGACAACATCTGACAATCTGAAACAATTAAGATCAGACAGTGAAAGCACAAAATACTCATACTCTATAGGCGGAAGATTTGGCTTCACATTTCCTAGTGGAATGGGGTTAAAGACAGGATTTAATATCAGCAAAGTTCGACGTGGATTTAGCTATATTGAAAATGATGGTATGAGTATGGACACTTTCCCAACACCAAATACTACATCGATTACTAATACTTATACATATGTAGATATCCCCCTACTTTTTAGTTATGAAATGGCAGGATATGGTCCATTTTATTACAATATAAATGCTGGAATTCTATTTAATATGACCTTTACAGCTGAAGGCAAATTTCTAGAACCAAATGGTAATGTTGCTAATTTTACCAGAGGAGCTGAAAACAGGTATGTTGCTTATGAAAAAGAAGCTGGAGCATCGCTCTACGCTTCATTCGGAATGCATTATGTATTGAATAAAACTTTTGATATTATCTTAGAACCTAACATTAAATATAGCCTTGGATCAACTACAAAATCTGATTATCCTCTTGATGAGAAATACACAACTGTCGGATTGATTACAGGTATCCGATATAAATTTTAATTAAAAAGCAGCGAATTTACCTCAATAAGAGTCTTATCATTGAAAGCCTTCTAAGCCCTTAAATACATGGGTCTAGTAAATAAGCTTATAGAAAATTATAATGTACGCCATTAAGAGCTAGTTTGCAAAATGTAAGTTTTACAAGATTTTATTACAAAAAGTATTTACATTGCGCAACATTTAAATTTGACTTTTAGATCTAGTTAAATTAACTAGATCAAAATTGGATAGGAAATTGCAATGTAAAAGTTGAAGTGAATATCATATAACCAATAAAGAAAAAAAAGAGTTTAAATTAACTCATAAGAACAACTGTATTTTTATTCGTAAATGGGAGCCGCCTGTCTGAGATAAAAGAATTTCGGGCAGGCCCTTTTTTTAGATCTTATTTACTTTGCTGAATCGCTTGAATCGATTGAATTGCTGAATTGCTGAATTGCTTGAATCGCGGAATCGCTGGATTCAGCCCGATAATCTATAATTCTCTGCACTGATCTACGTAATTGCTAGGCAAACCACTTGATTTTTAGATTTGCTTTAAGACGCTGACAAGAAGATGTAAATATATATTTATCTAACATAAGAAATGCTCAAGCCTGTAGAATGGCCTAATCGATTATCAAATGAATAACCGCCAATTATTGAAAGTCCGTTCTTCAAATGATATGCAGGACCAAAATGTAAGCTAGACTGAGAAATATTCGCACCTCCTCTTAAAGAGAATGATTCTACTAATTGATAATCAACTGCAAATTTAAATTCTGGATTTCTATTTATCGTTTTCGATATATCAAGATAAATACGCGCTTTAGAAGAAGCAGTATATCTTAATCCAATTCCCATTCTAGAAGGTACATCTTGTTCATCTGTAATTGATATTGATGCAGGATTAAATATGTAAGCACCTATAGATAACTTATCGTTGATTTCTGATTGGAGCCCAATGTCAAAAGTGAATCGGGAAGCACTACCATAATTTTCGACATTGTAACCTAGATAGTGAAAAGAACCACCTATTGATACTTTATCAAAAAGTTTCCTGGCATATGTTAGACCAGCTCTACTTTCGGAATATGCTGCATAACCAAACCTTGAGACAGAAACTCCAATTGCATTTTTCCCAAGCTTTTTTGCACCCGCTATCGAAACTGTAGCCAGTTCATTTAGGTTGAATCTACGATCATAGCTGACATCAAAACCGTATTGCTCTAATTCAGTAAGTCCAGCTGGATTGGTATATATAGACTCTATACCTGTAAACATGGTACCTGCACTACCCAATGAAAGCGTATGAGCTCCTCCTATTGAAAAATTAGAAGATTGACCAATAGAGTCATTGGTAAATAATAATAATAATCCTAAACAACAAAGCAATATTTTGAATCTAAAAATCATATACATACATTGAGCGGATAAAGTAAATCGCTTCTGACACCAAATTAACAAACAAAATGACAATTAATCCTTCTTTACCACCAATTCATTTAGACTTTACAGTCAGAAAAGCTACGAATGATGATTGTGCTGAAGTACAGCAACTAATATTCAGTGTCTTAATTGAATATGGTCTTAAACCAGAGCCTGCGACGACGGATAAAGACTTATTTGACCTAGAATCAAATTATCAGGACGGCTTTTTTGGAATCATAGAAGATGGTTCAAAAATCGTTGCTACATTTGCCCTTACTCCAATAACGAAAGCGTGTGCTGAAATAAGAAAAATGTACGCGCTTCCTGAATCAAGAGGAAGAGGTTTAGGCAAATGGATGGTTGGTTATCTTCTTCAAATAGCCAAAGAAAATAGATATAAAAAAGTAGAACTTGAGACAGCAAGCCCGTTAGTTGAAGCAATACATCTTTATCAAAAAATGGGGTTTGAGGAAAAAACATTTGAAAATAAAACTCCAAGATGTGATAAAGCGTTTTTCATGAAATTAAATCAATAAAGTGGCTAAATTTAGAACAAATCATAGCAAACAAGAAGTAAAAGACCCAATAGGCAAAGGAGCCTTCTTATCTGGAAAGATGAATATTTTCAGATTGATAATTGGACTGGTATTTATACTAGTTATCTTATATGTTCTATCTCAGGTAAAAATTGATTCGTGGTCTACAAAACAAGGCACATCTAATAATAGTCAAGACATCACTCTATCAGACGAGAAAATAGAAGGAGCAGTAAAATCGTACTTTCCAGAATCTACTACTGGTGAAGTGGTTGAACATAAGTATTACACCTTATCTTATAGTGAAGAACATGAACAAGCCGAATGGGTCGCTTATAAACTTACTGAAGATAACTTACGCAAAAAAAGAGTAAAAAGAGCAAAAAAATTCAACCCAGATAAATCAATCGAAGGCACCTCAGCTTATCATAATGACTATACTCGATCTGGATACACAAGAGGCCACCTTGCTCCAGCAGGAGACATGGCATTTAGTGAAGAAGCCATGAGAGAATCCTTTTACATGAGTAATATGTCACCACAATTAAAAGAATTTAATGGTGGTATATGGAGAGAACTTGAAGAAACAGTGCGTAACTGGGCATATGACAATGACGAACTATACATCGTCTCAGGACCAGTTCTTAAAGAGGGCCATATCATCAAACAAATAGGTAGAAATGAAGTGTCTGTACCTGATCTGTTTTATAAGATAGTGTTGGATATAAAAGGATCAGATAAAAAGGCTGTCGCTTTTCTAATGCCAAACGAACGAAGTGAGAAAAGAATCCAGGAATATATTATCAGTATTGATGAATTGGAAGAGCTATTGGGTATCAATTTTTTTGCTGATTTTTTGAATCCAGAATTAGAAGAAGAGCTCGAAAGATCAAGAACAAGTAAAGGGTGGAAATTTGATAATAAGAAATATAAAACACGAATTAATAAATGGAATAATTTCTAAATAATACTTGAGTCCACTCCGAAAAGTATCAATTTCTTCAAAAT
>CAJXUU010000054.1 GCA_913061325.1 uncultured Saprospirales bacterium
TCTACACTATCCTCTTCGTCGGCAGCGTCAGATGTGTATAAGAGACAGTTATAAGCCCCATTCTAGACTCTTTGACAGATTTTCCTGATAGATATCGCTGCACTTGGGATTGATCTGTGCCGAAGTAGGAGAGTGCTAAAAACAGACCTCCTGTGATTCCCGACCAGAACGTATACTTTGATTTTGGGTCAAAAGAGAAATCTACAATATCCATTTTATCTCCAGCACCTGCAATAGTCAATGCATCCACAAATCCTACACCTTCTGGAAGATAACTAAGAATAAGATGAAAGGCCACAAACATTCCTAACATGATGACTGCCATCTGTTGTTTCTGAGTAACGTTTACTGCTTTTGTGCCACCCAAAACTGTATAGATGATCACCAATACCCCAATAATTACAATAAGCTGATAAAGATTCCACCCTAAGATCGTAGATAGGATAATAGCTGGTGCATATATTGTAATCCCAGCAGCCAATCCTCTCTGAATTAAGAACAATATAGCTGCCAATGTCCTTGTCTTAAGATCAAATCTTGATTCTAAGTATTCGTAGGCAGTGTAGACTTTAAGCCTATGATATATTGGTATGAAAGTAATACAGATAATTACCATCGCTAACGGTAAACCAAAATAGAATTGTACAAATCCCATCCCATCATGATAAGCCTGACCAGGAGTAGATAAGAACGTTATAGCACTTGCCTGAGTCGCCATTACACTCAATCCAACTGTTGTCCATTTTGCCTCTTTACCCCCAAGGATGTAGTTATCCATCCCTTGATCTTTCCGTGTTTTCCACACCCCATATATCACTATGAATGCTAACGTAGCACCTAGAATGATCCAATCTATTTGTGACATCTAGCTGAAAGTTTTCATAATGATAAAGAAGAGAACGATATACAGTGCATTAAGCAATAGGACTAGGGTATAACTCTTATTCCACGTTGGTTTTTCGCTCATGTTATGGTCTGTCTATATTTCCTAAAGAAATCAAATTAGTAAATAATCTGTATGCCCCAGGTACTCCAGCTGGTAAGTTTCTAAACCAACTATAACCAGTATAGGTAAAGTGCCCTTTTCCGTATTGAGCGATCAACATACCTCCATCTTTTGGTTCTTCTCCTGGATCATTACTAGATAAGATTGCTTTGTATTCTTTATCCCATTCACCAGCAAAGTAAAGACCTCTTTCTTGTACCCAACCATCAAAATCAGCTTGAGTAATCTTATTCGGAAAGTTAAGGACTTCATGATTTGGCTTTAACATTCTAACTGGAGCTTGCTCGACTGAAACTCTAGATCTAGAAAGAGAAATAGGAAAAGGACCTATATTGTCAACTTTCAGTCTTCTATTTGTATTGTATTGGACGATCATATTGCCACCATCTTCTACATACTTCATTAATTCCTCTTGCTTAAATTTTAGCTCATCCCATTTGTTGTATGCTCTGATACCCATGATTACAGCATCGAATGTTTTTAGATATTCAGCTGAGATCTCACTAGGACTGATCATGGTTACAGAATAACCTATTTGTTCCAGACTTGCAGGTATTGCATCTCCGGCACCTTCTATATATGCGATTCTATGTCCTTCCTTCTTGATATCAAGATTAACAAATTTCGCTTTACCGGGCAACGATACCATTTGCAATGGAATGTGAGCATAATCAATTATAAGTAACTCTGTATCAAATATTTTACCATCCATAGTTGTAACAACTGGTCTTACATCGATAGATTGTGGATCTTTTGGAGGTGTAACTTCAAAGTCAAATGATTGTTCTTCTCCTTTGTTTTTGATCAAAAAATCGATACTCGGTGGAGTAGATGTCCATCCATCAGGAAGAGGAAGTGAAACGGAACCAGTTTGCTGGTTTTCCATTGCTTTAACAGACACTGCTACTGGTTTACTTCTTTGCTCAGAAAATATATACACCTTATCTTTTATACTTGTATACAATGGTTCTACGATCTCAAATGGTTGATATACTTGACCTTTCTCTGGATCAGTATATTTATAAGTGATTGGATGTGAAATCGTAAGTGGGACCCCGTTGACTTCTAAATCAAAATGAGCAATTAGATATCTATCTGATTCAGGTTTCCCAATATTCTGTCTGTCCTTTACTTTGTACATTCCAAGAGAACCTTCTTCTTCTAGCCAATATGCAGATGTATTCTTTACATTTGGATCTATAGTAATCGTATGATCAAACAATACCCCCTCATTATTACCAAGAGTAATGTCAAGCATTGTGTCTATAGAGGTATTACTTACCGATAATCCTTTTAGCTTCACATCTCCAGTTAGTCTTTTGATCACTTCTGTAGATAATTCAATTTCCGATCCAGCAGTTGCAGTATTACTATTTGCATTCATTTCTAAGAATAAACCAGCACAGGCTTCTATAATTCTATCGATAAAAGGTAGTTTTTGATCTTTCCAGAACTTATCATTTAGATTTGCCACTTGACCTCTGATCTCAGCCAATGCTGGTAATGATGCAGATGGATTTTTGAAATCAAAGTCTTCAATAACCTTATTCAGTTTGCTTTCTATTTGTTCTCCTCCTCTAACTCTTGACCATGTCGTATTTATTCCTTCGAATATATCCGCCTTGTTTGGTGGCATATCACCATGCAATAATTCAAAATATTCTAATTGTGATCCTCTTCTAGGAGTAGATCCCATACCTTGACATACGTGTTGACTTCTTGATTCTGCAGCGATCTCATTGTTTGAAGTGCCTAATATAGGATAGTATACACCAATATCAACACTCATAAGATTCGTCTTATCTGCTTTAGCAAAATTCTCTCTACTTCCGTAAAACCACCAAGAAGTATTCATGAATTGACGTTGTGGTTGCCATGTATCAACATATTTCAATTGATCAGGAAATTTTGTCTTGTCACCAACTAAATCCCAAGCTTTATGACTCAACATAGCAGATGCTGTATGATGTCCATGTGTTTTACCAGAAGTTCTATGATCAAATCTATTCACAATCACATCCGGTCTGAATTTTCTAATTGCCCACACAACATCAGATATTACAGCTTCATCATCCCATATCTTTATTGTTTCTTCTGCATTTTTCGAATATCCGAAATCATTTGCTCTAGTAAACATCTGAGAACCACCATCAATTCTTCTTGCAGATAGTAACTCTTGGGTTCGGATCACACCTAGTAATTCTTTAATCTCAGGCCCGATTAAGTTTTGTCCACCATCACCTCTTGTCAAAGATAAATACCTCGTATTAGCTTTTACCTCGTTAGATAAGTAACTGATCATTCTAGTGTTCTCATCATCTGGGTGGGCTGCCACGTATAAAACATTGGCAAGAACTCCAAATTTCTCTAGTGCATTAAATATTTGACCTGAAGATTCGATCTTTTGAGATTGACTACTACTTGAGGTAGAAATGCTAATCGTGAGAATAAGAGCAAAGAAAAATTTGATGCGCAAAGCAGTTAGATTCATATTATATTTTTTATAAAGGTATTAATATTTGATTGTGAGCATAAGCAAATATGATAAAAATAAATATTTCAAATAAACAATATAATCTAGTCTAAGTATAAAATAGATAGCTATAATTGTGTTAACAATTAACGAAATTAGGTATAATTATTTGTTAGTTTAAATATGAATTGTCCAATTCTAAAATGGATAAAGAAATATTAGATTCTCTTTAAACACCTTAGTTAGAATCTTTTGATTATTACCTTATGTAAATGATAATAATCATATTTATTAACTGCAAACAATATTAAACATGCTCATCTTAGCTGTATTTGCTATTCTTTTTATCTCAGGGGGTATTTTTGCCTATGGATATAGATTGATCCAAAGATAAATACTAAGGAATGATACGTTAATAAAGTATATTTTTATGTGCAGATATTTATTCATTCTTCAAGGCAAAAAACGTAGGCTACGCATCGTATAGGCGAGGCTTTTTAACGCAGAAAAAGGGGGAAATATCAGGCAGAAAAATGTAATTTTATTATTGAATCATTCCTAAGCTGGTTTTACTTCTGGCATCTGACATTCATCTTCTGGACCTTTTCCGCAGACACTACAATCACCTAGCTTATCTTTTAGCATAGGATTGTTTGATGCACATGTTCCTCTGAACTCTTTCCCAGTAACTACTTGTCTAAGATTGATTAGTATAAATGACACTCCAAATGTCACAAATATGATGACTAAGATGTATAAAAACTCTTTCATTTAATCTTGTATTTATAATAGATTAACAAAGATAGAAAACTAATGTTTGCGTGTTTGTCATTTGTCTATAATTAAGGAAGAATTAATAGTAAACACGATAAATAATATATCCAAATTAATGAACTTTGAGTTGATAAACACAAGATGAAAGATGAGGAATAAAAGAGTCAAATTGGCTTTCAAATTTCATTAATACTATCTAGGTGAGTTCATTTATATTATTATATTTGTCACTGATCGGACGTGGAAAACATAACACATTAGTATGAAAAAAATTAAATATCTATTTTTTTTAGCATGTATTGCATTTACCTCATGTCAAAAGGACAACAAGGAGGATGCAATTAATGAAGAATTACAAAAGATACTTGAAGAAGCGGGAGAAGGCCAAGGATATGAATATTTCCTTCTTCCAGATGCTACGGATTACAATTCTATCCCTCAAGATCCAAAGAATAAGCTAACAAGAGAAAAGGTAGAACTTGGAAAATTTCTCTTCCATGAAACTTCATTTGGAACAAATGGAGAATTTCCAATTACTGTTAAGGAATATTCTTGTGCTTCGTGTCATCATGCAGGTGCTGGATTTCAATCTGGTCTTGCCCAAGGAATTGGCGAAGGTGGAGAAGGGTTTGGCCTGATGGGTGAAGGACGTACTAGGAATCAACTTTGTGCACCTGAACTGTGTGATGTACAACCATTACGCTCTCCAACAGTACTTAACGGTGCATACCAACCCTTAATGTTATGGAATGGACAATTCGGTGCGACAAGTCTTAATGTTGGCACAGAAAGTCTTTGGACACCTGAAACACCCAAAGAAACTAATAACTTAGGTTTTGAAGGACTAGAAACTCAAGCTATTGCTGGACTTACTGTCCATAGAATGGAATACGACAAAGAGTCAGTAACTAATAATGGCTATAAATCTATGTTTGACAATGTCTTTGCAGATGTGAGTGAAGCTGATAGATATACGATAGTAAGTGCAGGATTAGCAATTGCTGCATACGAAAGGACAATAACCGCTTACAATGCGCCTTTTCAGAAGTACCTAAGAGGAAATCAATATGCTCTTCCTGACTTCCAGAAAGAAGGAGCCATCTTGTTTTTTGGTAAAGCAAAATGTAGCACTTGTCACACAGGACCAGCATTGAACAAGATGGAGTTTCATGCTCTTGGTCTGAATGAATTTGATCAATCAATGGTAACTCATTTTAATCCTGGAGATCCTGCTCAACTGGGACGTGGAATGTTCACAGGGAAAGATACGGATAAGTACAAGTTCAAAACACCACAATTATATAACTTAAAAGATGTGAATTTTCTTGGACATGGTGCTTCTATAAGATCTATCAAAGAAATAATCGAGTATAAGAATAATGGAATACCTGAAAATACGAATGTACCTTCATCTCAATTATCTGACGAATTTATACCTCTTGGGTTAACAGATCTGGAGATTGAAAAAGTAGAGTCTTTTATAAAGTATAGTCTATATGATCCAAACTTAGAACGGCTTGTACCTACTTCATTACTTTCTGGTGCATGTTTTCCTAATAATGATGATAAGAGTAGAGCAGATTTGGGATGTGATTAGTATTGAATACCAACTGTCTTCATTTGTAAGAGGAAGTTTGCAGTTGCATCCCACCTAAAATCTAGACCAGTTAATATAAAATAAAAAATGGCGACTTGATTTATATCAAGTCGCCATTACTTATTTTAAGTTATCACTTTCTCTATTTCGGAGCCTTATCCGGATTTAATAAATCATAGAATTGATCTAATTTCGGAAGGATTATGATTCTTGTTCTTCTATTGGTTGATCTTCCTTCTGCAGTGCTGTTGTCAGCTAGAGTATTATACTCACCACGACCAGCCGCTATCAATCTGTTAGGATCTATATTGTGCGTTTTTTGTAATAATCTCACAACAGAAGTTGCCCTTTGTACGCTTAAGTCCCAGTTATCTTTCACACAGCTATTACTTATTGGAAGGTTATCTGTATATCCTTCTACCATAACTTCTAAATCAGGCCTAGATTTAATTATCTCAGCAACTTTACCAAGTACTTCATTAGCTCTTGCTGTAAGTCTTGAACTTCCAGATTGATATAACATCTTATCAGATAAATTTACGAATACAACAGTTTTGTCAACTTTCACATCAATATCATTATCAGATATCCCTTCACTTAGAACACCTTTAAGGTTAACAGCTAAAGCTAAATTGATAGAATCCGCTTTTGTTCTAGCTGCCTGTACCAACCTTATGTATTGATCCTTACCTTCTAATTGGCGAAGTGTTTCGCTTATGTTATCATTAGCAGATTGAGACAACACAGTCAAGTCTCCAACTTGAGTTACGGTTTTATCTCTTTGTATTCTGAGATCAGCAATTTGTTCTTTAAGATCAGCAATTTGCTCGTTTCTAAGTTGAAGTGCTTTTTGATCTCCTTTAAGCAGCGTCCTTTCTTGTTCACATTTTTCTAACTTAACCAATGCTCGATTTAGATCTTCACCCACTCTGCCAATATCTTTATTGGCTGCATCAAGTTCTAATTGGAGTGACCCAAATTTCTTTTTACTTACACACGATGTAAGTCCTAATCCTAGAATAACTGCAAAAACTATAAATTTTGAATTCATATTATTATTTATTTTAATGTATAAACAGCACATTTCATGCCTAATTAGTTGTCTATTGATAATAGAATGTAAAAACTGTAGGGAAGAGTATAATTATGAGATCAATTTCTAAACAATGAAAGACGGATACTTAACGAAAAATGAGGCTAGATGTGTATGCAGTTTTGTTATAGTTTCATTAAAAAACTACCTATAAATATCTAGTATGATTATTTGGGAACTTGGAATCTAGTAATGTAAAGAAATCTAATTTTGAAACTCATACATATAAGAGAATTGATATAGTATAATTTTAGTCTAGAAGTGTAACGAGCTTTATTACTAGACTGTAAAAGCCTCTTCCATCACGTTAGCACTTATTATTTTATCTAGAACTGATCGAGCATCCGCTTCTTCTGCAACAAGATCTTGTAAAGTAATAGTTTCAAGAACCTTATCTATCGTGTATTGAACAATTGTCCATAGAGACTTCACAGAGCAATCAACAGAATTTGTGCAAAATTTAAACTGCCCATCCATTTCGTCGCAAGTTTCTTTTGCCAGATTAAGGCCTCCTAAAGAACAAATGACATCTTTCATATTGATCATGCTAGCTGGTTTTGCTAATACATACCCACCTCGTTGACCACGAGTACTTTCAATAAACCCTGACATACGCAGACAACGCGTAAGTTTAGCTACATAAGGCTGTGACATTTCCTCAATCCCACTCAACTGTGGAATGCTTAACCCTAATTCACGATCCGCTCTAGCGATTCTAAGAAGAATTCTGATTCCGTACTCATCTTGCTTATTAATTTTCATGTGTCTTCAATTTAGATTAAGTTGGTTGGGTTTATTTTTTTTCTTGTAGAATCTGATTACATCATATCCATAACAAATGCAGCTTCTTCACTCATCATACTTTTGTTCCATGGTGGATCGTATACTACACGCATATCAACATCTGTCACTCCATCAATTGCACTTACTTTGGTAAATACTTCAGTGGGTAGTGCATCTGCCACAGGACACATTGGAGTAGTAAGTGTCATAGTTAATACTACTTGCCCATTATCATCCACTTCATGACCATATATCAATCCTAGTTCATATATGTCTACAGGTATCTCTGGATCTTCTACAGTTTTGCATGCTGCGATTATATCTTTTACGATTCGTTCTTTATCTATTGCCATTATTTTATCAAATTTAAAGCGACTGCATACATTTTCATTTGTTTAACCATACTGAGTAATCCATTTGATCGGGTAGGAGAGAGATGTTCTTTCAATCCTATCTTATCAATAAAATACAATTCGCTTTCTACTATATCTTTCGCCGGTTGATTTGACATAACTTGAATCAGCAAACCAATAATTCCTTTCGTAATCACAGCATCACTATCCGCTTTGAACTCGACTATCCCTTCTTTATGTTCTACTCCCAGCCAAACTCTACTTTGACACCCACTGATTAATTTTTCATCCGTTTTCTCGGATTCATCAATTAATGGCAAGTTTTTTCCCAAATCAATAATATACTCATACTTATCCATCCAATCATCAAAGTAGGAGAAGTCATCTATTATTCCGTCTTGTATTTCGTTTATTGTCATTGTTATTTAAAGTCAGTTTAATATTTAGAAGTTATTCATTTAACTAATAAAGTAACTTCTCCATCTTGATTTGTTAGAGTTAAACTATCTCTAACTACTTCCATTGTATAATGATAAGTGTTGGACATGTCCAATTCACTTATAGAAATAGAATCACAATTATTATTTATATCATATCGGTACACCATTGTTTCAAGTGCAACTTCATCCTCGTCTAAAAATCGTTTGTGGCTAACATAAAGTAAATTCTCAATATCACTAGGTACAAACCAATTATAAATACTAAAGCAAGCATCATCATAATAGTAGTCACATATCCAAGGTTTGCCAACAATTCCGCACTCATTATCAAAAGAGAACGGATCGGGCAAAATTTCTTCAACAATAAAATTATATTCTTTGTAAAAACTTCCAGGAGGTAAATCTGGTTTTTCTGGATTAGAATTGTATCTTCCTTTCAGTGAGGTAAAGCCACCAGACGTATATTGTTTTAAGATATCATTATTATATGGAGTATGAAACTCTTCTGAAAATTTACAGCTAATGCTACTTGACTCAGAATGGACTTGAAAATTATTCATTTGAATTACCGCGAAAGAATCAGTAAGAATAATCAATCCAATTGTTCCTTTTATACTTAAACATTCATCATCATACTTATCATCAATAATCATACTCGTGTCTTTGTAATAATCAATAATTTCAGTAGAGTACACTTTAATATAATCATTGCATTTAGGATAAAATATTTCATTTTCAACTTCATTTTCTTTATCATCTTTCTGACACGAAATAGTCAGGAAGAAAATGATAAAAATAAGGTAAGATGTCCACTTCATTTGTCTTATCATTTTTTTTAAAGAATATTTATCTCAACATTCTTGCAGCCCGTTCTACACCAGCTACCAACTTATCTATATCTTCTATACTTGTATATACCGCAAAACTAGCACGTACTGTTCCCGGTATCCCATAAAAGTCCATAAGGGGCTGTGTACAATGGTGTCCTGTTCGCACAGCAATCCCCATTTTATCTAGTATCGTTCCTATATCATACGGATGTGTACCATCAATCAAAAATGAAATAACACTTGCTTTATTTTCAGATGTACCAATTATCCTCAACCCATCAATCTCCAACAGCTTCTTTGTACCATATTCAAGAAGTTCTTTTTCATGCTCAGCAATTGCATCAAGACCTAGATCTGTAATGTATTTCAGAGCAATTCCAAGTCCTATCGCTCCAGAAATATCTGGAGTTCCTGCTTCAAATTTGAAAGGAAGTTCGTTATATGTGGTCTTTTCAAAACTTACTGTCTTTATCATTTCTCCACCTCCCTGGTAGGGTGGCATAGCATCAAGCCATTTTCTTTTACCATAAAGCACTCCGATACCAGTAGGTCCATACACCTTATGTCCTGAAAAAGTGTAAAAATCTACATCTAACTCTTGCACATCAATCTTAGTATGTAAGGTAGCTTGTGCACCATCTACTAAAACTGGAACTCCTCTTTCATGAGCTAGTTCTATTACCGCTTTAATGGGATTGATAGTCCCTAATGAATTTGATATGTGTACTATTGAAACAATTTTAGTTCTATCAGATAGTAACTTCTCATACTCTTCGAATATAATTTCACCTTTCTCATTAACCGGGATAACTTTGAGAATAGCACCTTTCTCTTCACATATCATTTGCCAAGGCACAATATTAGAGTGGTGTTCCATAGCTGAAATAATTACCTCATCACCTTTATTTAGAAATTTCTTACCAAAACATGAAGCGACCAAATTTATACTTTCTGTACATCCTCTTGTAAAAATAACTTCATCAGTAAATTCAGAATTGATAAAAGCTCTCACTCTTTCTCGGCCCAACTCAAATGCATCAGTTGCTTCTTGGCTTAATTCATAAACACCTCTATGAACATTGGCATGTTGACTTTCATAATATTGACTTATTGCATCTATAACACCTTTTGGTTTTTGGCTAGAAGCGGCACTATCCAGAAATACCAAAGGTTTACCCCTCATTTCTGTCTGAAGAATCGGGAAATCATTTCTAATCTGCTGTATATTAAGTTTTTTTATTGCTGTTAGTGTAGTCATAATGTATTACTACATATTTATATTCAGTGAATTAATCTACTTCTTTGAAAGTTTTGTAACAACCATTGAAAGTACTTTGTCGATAATCGGTTGGAATTTAAATTTAAGTACAACCTCACCTATAAATGCTTTTTGCAGTAAGGTCTTAGCGCCTTCATCTGACAATCCTCTACTCTTTAGGTAGAATATAGATTCTTGATCTAATTGACCAATTGTAGCTCCATGGCTACATTTTACATCATCAGCATAGATTTCTAGCTGTGGTTTTGCATCCATTATAGCTGTGTCAGAAAGCACAAGACTGGCATTTTGCTGATATGCATTTGTCTTCTGAGCATCTTGTCTTACCAGAACTTTACCATTGAACACTCCTCTAGCTTTATCAGATAGTACTCCTTTATACATCTCGTTGCTTTCACAATGAGGAACTGCATGATCTATAAATGTCTGATTATCTATATGCTGATTATCAAGACCAAGGTATGCTCCATAGTAATAGGTGTTTACACCAGGTCCCATGTGTTCGGTACTAATATTATTTCTAACTATTCTACCTCCAAGATCAACACTATAGTTGCTGTAAATACTATCTCTAGATTGAATCGCTATAGAATTTGTAATTTGATATGCATTTTTACTTTCGAATTGCAATCTATAGTGATGTACATGTGCATTGTCTTCCACTTGGATATAATTAGCTGTATTAGTAAAATACTTAGCCTCATTATTAGTTGAGTGGTAACTTTCGATCACAGAGAATTCACTACTTGTTGATCCTATAATAAACATCTGTGGGTGAGAAAAGTAGGTCTCCTCAGTTCTGGTATTAATATGGACAAAATGAATAGGTTTTTCTACTTGTACATTCTTGTCAGAAATGATTACATAGCCGTGCTGTGCAAAAGCTCTGTTCATCCTTAAGAAAGCATTTTTATCTGTGCCTCCTTTTTGATCGATTAGGTTTTGTATTTTAGCGGAAATAGCTTCATTTTTCAGTGCATCAGCAACTGTCATCATGTTAAGTCCTGAAGGCATTTTGTCTAACTTACTTAATCCTTCATCTAGTACTCCGTTTACGATAGCTACGATTACCGCATCTAAGCCTTCGAAGAGAAATTGATCAAACTCATTTTGTGACAGATCACTTGGTGACCCAAACTTGTATGCTTCTTTTATAATAGGGGCAACATTTGTGTATTTCCAATCTTCGTCTCTTCTAGTTGGGAAATCTTCCGTCATCAACTGATCAAAAGCTGATTTCTTGAATGCAGCAATTGGTTGATTACTTTGTCCATTAAGCCCCGCTTCATATGCTTGAAAGAGTGTTTTGATCCACTCTTTTGTATTACTATCTCTATCTTTCGATATTATTGACATGTGTTGTTAATTTCGAATTTTGAAATTTGAATTCCGATTGTTTCTTAGGCAGTTACACCTTCTATCTCTGTTTTGATCCAATCGTATCCCTTTTCTTCTAGCTCTAGTGCAAGGCTCTTATCTCCAGATTTAACGATTCTTCCGTTATATAGAACATGTACAAAATCAGGAACAATATGATCCAATAATCTTTGGTAGTGTGTTACAACAACAAATGATCTATCAGGACTTCTAAGTGCGTTTACTGATTCAGCTACAACTTTTAATGCATCAATATCCAAACCACTGTCTGTTTCATCTAGAATGCCTAATTTAGGTTCTAGTACAGCCATCTGAAGCATTTCATTTCTTTTCTTTTCTCCACCTGAGAAACCTTCATTTAGTGATCTTTTCAGAAATGAAGGATCAATATCTAGCATAGCAGCTTTAGATTTGATCAATTTTAGAATTTCTATAGGCTTTAGCTCTTCTTCGCCTCTTGCTTCTCTACCAGCATTAATAGCACTTTTAAGGAAAGTAGCATTTGTAACTCCAGGTATTTCTACAGGATACTGGAATGCTAAGAAAAGGCCAGCATGAGATCTCTCATCTACATCCATATCGAGAAGATCTTCTCCACCGAAATCAACAGAGCCACTGGTTATTTCATATTCATCTCTACCAGCCAATACGTTCGCTAGGGTAGACTTCCCTGAGCCATTAGGACCCATTATGGCGTGTATTTCACCAGGATTTACTTCAAGGTTAATACCACGAAGTATTTCTTTATTTTCGATCGAGACTTTTAAATCTTTAATTTTTAACATTGTATAACTTTATTTGAATTTCGAGATACGTTTAAAAGATTTTTTAGTGATCAAATCTTCTTTAAGTACCCGAGCTGTGTATTATTATATTTAATTTTTATTCTAAATTCTTTTTATCCTACGGAGCCTTCCAAGCTGATTGCTAATAATTTCTGTGCTTCCGCAGCAAATTCCATAGGGAGTTCAGCGAAAACTTCTTTACAGTATCCGTTTACTATCATGTTGATTGCATCTTCTTCACTAAGCCCTCTGGCTTGTAGGTAGAACAGTTGATCCTCTCCAATTTTAGAAGTAGTAGCTTCATGCTCTACACGTGCTGAGCTGTTTTCAATTTCTAAGTATGGGAAGGTGTGCGCACCACATCTATCACCCATCAGCAATGAGTCACACTGCGAGAAGTTTTGTGAATTATGAGCATTTTTACCCACTTTCACCAATCCTCTGTATGAATTATTACTTCTTCCGGCAGAGATACCTTTAGATATAATTGTACTCTTAGTGTTTTTACCAAGATGTATCATCTTAGTTCCTGTATCCGCCTCTTGTCTATTGTTGGTTACTGCTACCGAATAGAATTCTCCAACAGAGCTGTCACCTTTTAGAATACAACTTGGGTATTTCCATGTGATCGCAGAACCTGTTTCTACTTGAGTCCATGATATTTTTGACTTGTAACCTGCACAAAGTCCTCTCTTCGTAACAAAATTGTAAATACCACCAACACCATTTACATCTCCAGGATACCAGTTCTGAACAGTCGAATACTTGATCTCAGCATTATCATGAGTGATCAATTCAACTACAGCAGCATGAAGCTGATTTTCATCTCGCATTGGTGCAGTACAACCTTCTAAGTAACTTACATAACTATTTTCATCCGCTATGATCAATGTACGTTCAAATTGTCCAGTATTCATAGCATTGATACGGAAGTATGTAGAAAGTTCCATTGGGCTTCTTACACCCTTGGGTATATAAACAAATGAACCATCACTGAATACCGCTGCATTTAGCGTAGCGAAATAATTATCAGTGTATGGCACAACCGTTCCTAGATACTTTTTTACTAATTCTGGATGTTCTTTTACCGCCTCACTAAATGAACTGAATATTATTCCAAGTTCAGCTAATTTATCCTTATACGTAGTCTTTATAGATACAGAATCAATAACTGCATCTACAGCAACTCCGGCTAATACCATCTGCTCTTCTAACGGAATTCCAAGTTTATTGAAAGTTTTCACCAATTCAGGATCAACTTCATCCATACTTTCCAATTCAGGCTTCTTCTTTGGCTCTGCGTAATAAATGATATCTTGATAATTGATTGGCGGGTAATCTACTTTAGGCCAATGTGGCTCTTTAAGTGTCAGCCAATGCTTGAATGCTTTCAATCTATAATTTAGTAGCCATTCTGGTTCCTCTTTCTTTGCTGATATTCTCCGAACAGTATCCTCCGTAAGACCGGGTTCAAATGATTCAGTCTCAATATCACTTGTAAAACCGTATTTATAATCGCTCTGGATATTTTCCTCCAAAACCTGCATAGAATCACTCATCGATTGATCTATTTTTTTGTTTTTAACTAATATAATTCTCTAGTGTAGACGTCCAATTTTTGGTGTATGCACTAGATTAAGTTCTATTTATACAAAAAAGTATAAATAAGGTTGCAAAGATGATGTAATTATTTTTAATATCTAAATTGAAGGACATAAAAGGTTCTTCAATTTGACATAAAATTAGTTACATCCACGAAGGTATTGCAATTGAATAATTCCATTTATAATGTTATAAGCCTACAGACTTATATTAAGCCAACATAAGCCTGTAGACTTATAAATATATTGTGTAATTCATTATGAGAGATGTTAAAGTAGTAATTACTGGAGATTTGGTTGATTCGGGTAAGTTTCGTTCAAATTAAAGAAAAGTTATAGAAAAACATTTGTTGAAAATCGCTAATAAATGCGGTGTCAATAATTAATACTAAAGCGTCTTTAATTCAATATTTTAAAGGGAGAGGAAATCAATATCTATTACACATGTAAAAAAAGTAAAAGCAACATTTTCTTGTTAGGATAGCAAATCTCACGACAACTTCCTCCTCTTTAATTCATCTCTAAAGGAGAACAAATATAACATGGCTCTGGCTGAGATATTGTCCCTCTTTGGAGTGGGATTAAGGAATAGGAAGTCAACAGTTAATTTCTTTTGTATAAAAAAAATCTAAGTATATCCATCTACTAATACTCATCTAGAGATAATTTATCACCTAATTTCCATTTAATATGATATATCGACATTAACAAATTCAATATTATTGAGTACATTTTCTGAAGAGAATCTCAAATTAGAAAAACCAACAGCTTCCATTCTTTGTCTCTTTTTCTGTCTTTGACTTGTTGCTGCTCTGACGCGTGTGAAATTCCACCTACTTCAATTATAAGTAGTAATTCCAGACATACAAAATCAGAAATATAGCAGAGGATAGGTCTTTCTCTTTTAAAACTATATCCATGCATCATCTTTCCCTTTACTACATTTTTCCACATGGATGCAGGGGATTTTATTAATTTCTTCCTATTTGCATTAGCATAATCTTGAAGTTTTGAATTATAATGCCAATTATTTTTGCGCTAGCTACTTCTACCATCATTTTGTAATTGTGTGAGACCAAAATAAAATAGAACAACAGAATAAGCAAATATTACGGAATCTTCCTCCTCTTTATTTTTCCTTTCGATCTCCCGCGTGTTTTCATGAAAACACACTACAATATCTTAGTCTTACGGATCTACTGTGTAGTTCCTCTGTGCCTCCAAAAAGAGAACATGAGCAGCATGGCTTTGGCTTGGTTAATCCAAGAAAACAAACCGAGTAAGTACTTAATTAGGTACGTTATTAAGTATTAGTATCGCCTTACTAACAGGAATTTTACTGATACGATTTATCAGATAGTGGATTTAGAATGAAAAAATATGATTTCTAGCAAATAATATCCAAGACATTTTTGATTAATTCATCAACATGTTCTTTGCCTCGCTTGCTGAATGTCATATCTGCGCGATTAGCTATGATGGCATTGATTGATATTGCTTGGTGCCCTAACATTGTAGCCATACCATACATACCTGCTGTCTCCATCTCTAAATTTGTAAATCGAAGGTCACCATATCTCTGCTTGGCTAAATCATCGATAAAAGTAGATGATTTAGGTCTTCCAATAACAGATCGTCCTTGGGGACCATAAAAACCTGTAGCAGTCAATGTTATTCCTTTCATACCTAGTTGACTGAACTGTTCTACAAGCTCCTTACTTGCAGATGAAGCATAAGGATAAATATTAGGTAGCGTAGAAAGTGCTTCCTTCGCTATCTCTGCAATAATATCTTCTGCAGTTGATTGAGTTCTTTCGTAATAATGCATCAATCCATCAAGACCAATTGCCATTGCACTGACAAGTATAGTATTGTTCTTGAGTTCCGATAACAATGAACCTGAAGTGCCAACCCTGTATAATCTAAGTTCTTTATGTTCTTCCTTTCTTTTTCTAGTTTTGAAATCGACATTAACCAAAGCATCTAACTCAGTTAAAACAATATCTATATTATCTGTGCCAATTCCTGTAGATATGACGGTAAGTCTTTTGCCCTTGTAGCTACCTGTAACTGTCTTAAATTCTCGTTTGTACACTTCGCTCTCGATACTATCGAAGTGTTTAGTCACACGCTCTACTCTGTTAGGATCACCAACCGTAATAATGTCTTGAGCAATTTGCCCAGGTTTAAGTTTCAGGTGATAAATACTACCATCTTGATTAATAATTAATTCAGATTCAGGAATTCTATTCATAGTAATTTTGGTTTTTACAATCTTACTTCACTACCAAAAACAACTCTGCCTCGATCATTTTTGATCAATTCCGCACAAGCAATGTCTTTGTCATGTTCAAAAAATATATAGTGATTTGTTCCAATAACTTTCTCATAAAGCTCAGCCTTTTCCCTTAATGTATCCAATGGTCGGATATCATATCCCATAACGTAAGGCATCCCAATATGACAGTGTGAAGGAAGAAGATCAGCTGTATAAACTATGGTTCTATCATCATCTAACTTAATGTATGGAGTCATAAGGGCTTCAGTGTGACCATATGCAAAACCTACATTTATATGATCCGTAAACGGCACTCCATCTTCGACATCTATAAACTTTAGTACGCCATGATCCATCAGTGGCACTATATTCTCTTTTAGAAAAGAAGCTCTTTCTCTTGGATTTGGGTTGATCGCCCAATTGTAGTGTTTTTCATTGGACCAATAGGTAGCATTAGGAAAAGTCGGAATTAAATGTCCATCAACCGTTCTCTTGATAGCGCCTCCTACGTGATCAAAATGTAAGTGGGTCAAAAATACATCAGTAATATCCTCAGGCTTGAAACCGGCTTTATCTAATGAACCAATTAAACTATCTCCTCCATGAGGGTAGAAGTGAGATCGAAATTTAGCATCTTGTTTATCTCCCAACCCAGTATCAACCAATATTTTACGTTCTCCATCTTCAATTAAGAGGCATCGCATTGCCCAAGTGCACATATTGTTATCATCAGGCTCATTTAGCTTCTTCCACATAGATTTTGGTACAACACCAAACATAGCACCACCATCAAGCTTGAATTTACCAGTTTCTATTATATGAAGTTTCATGTGTTATATTGTTTAAAGTACTTTGCTTTTCAATTTAGACAAAATAGATATTCTTTTCATTCAAGAATTGGATAATTCAAGAATTGCTAACCTATCTAATCCCTTGTTTATTTAACCACGATCTATACTCATTAGCATTTTTATTATGACCTCTCAGTGTCTTTGCGAAAGCATGTTTAGTTCCATATCCTGGCTTAGCGCACATATATATATAATCATGCTTATCGTAATCTAAGACCGCATCAATAGATTGTATGGATGGCATATAGATTGGACCTGGTGGTAAGCCTGAATATTTATATGTGTTATACGGTGAATCATATTCAAGATGCTTATTAAGTACTCTCCGTAGTTCAAAATCACCATTTGCAAAGACTACTGTTGGATCTGCTTGTAATGGTATTCCTCTTTTTAATCTATTCAGGTATAGTCCAGCTATGATTGGTCTTTCTGGTCCATGTTGTGATTCTTTTTCTACAATACTGGCAAGAGTATAAACATCTACTTCCGTCAATTCTAGCTTAGCTGCTTTAGCTTTTCTATCATTTTTATTCCAAAAGTCTTTTTGTTCATTAACCATTCTAGATACGATCTGCTTTGAACTTATATCCCAAAACATATTGTATGTATTCGGTATGAACATAGTCATTACTGTTTCCTTTGAGAACCCCAAATCAATCAATACTTCTGGTTGAGATAGATAACCTGCTAATGTGATTGAATCTACTGCTAAATCTTTTGAAATCAATCCTGCGAGTTGATCCATAGATCTAACATTATTGAAAATTACTTTTACTGGTTTTTGATTTCCCGCTCGTAACAAACTAACAATTTCTCTATTGTTCCAGTCTTTCTTGATTAAGTATCGTCCTGATGCAACTCTATCTTTTTTGTAATTCATCCAACCAGCAACACGGTCAAACGATGGCGCATTCTGTAATACATTATTTGATTTTAACAACCCATAAATGTCACTATAAGATGAGGGATTAGGAACTTTTAGCTCATATTCTTTATCAGAAAAAGAGGTGTTGGGTGTAAAAATATTGTTGTATCCCCAAAAGGCAATACATCCAGCTATGAGACCTAGAATCAATATCACATACAGAATCTTCTTCATCATATTGAGCTTAATATTGTTCCTTATCACTTGGAAAGTCAACAGCTTTTACATCTGTGATGTAATGCTCAACAGCTCCTTTAATAGTATCAAATAATTCAAGATATCTTCTAAGAAATCTAGGATGGAAGTCTTTTGTAATACCTAACAGGTCATGCGAAACTAGAACTTGCCCATCACAATCTGGTCCTGCACCGATACCTATTGTTGGTATATCAATTGATTCACTAACTTGCTTACCGAGTTGTGCAGGTATTTTTTCTAAAACAACACCAAAACATCCTAGTTTTTGGAGCATCTTAGCATCTTCAAGTAACTTAGCCGCTTCCTCTTCTTCTTTCGCACGAACAGTGTAAGTCCCAAATTTATAAATACTCTGAGGTGTCAACCCTAAGTGTCCCATAACAGGGATTCCAGCGGATAATATTCTTTTAATAGAATCCTTCACTTCTGATCCTCCTTCTAACTTCACAGAATGAGCACCTGATTCTTTCATAATTCGAATAGCTGATTTAAGAGCCATCTTACTATCTCCTTGATAAGTTCCAAAAGGAAGATCGACTACTACAAAACATCTATCGATAGCCCTAATAACTGACTGTGCGTGATAAATCATCTGATCCAAAGTAATGGGTAGGGTAGTCTCATGTCCCGCCATTACATTAGAGGCTGAATCACCAACTAATATAATATCAATCCCAGCTGCATCGAATATTCGTGCCATACTGAAATCATATGCTGTAAGCATTGCTATTTTCTCTCCTCGGGCTTTCATACCTTGGAGGATATGAGTAGTTACTCTTTTAATATCCTTTTTTGCTACTGACATATTACATTTTGATAATATTGCTAAAGCTGCAATTTATAAATCTATTTGTAGATTGTGGTAGTAATTGGTCTAATTATACCTGATCTTGTGATTATCAAAATGTACTTAAAATTTTATTTGTGATGATTAATCTTTTCAATCTTAAGGAATGTGTGTTTTCGAATATGACAGTATATTTATGTTCAATTTTGATCCTAACATCATGCAATATTTCTTCTTCAAATATGGGTAACACAATTGACATACAAGGCCACCGTGGTTGTAGAGGTCTTATGCCTGAGAATACAATTCCAGCGTTTATTCATGCTGTAAACTTGGGTGTAAACACACTAGAACTAGACGTAGTGGCGACTAAACAAAGTGTCGTTATTGTTTCTCATGAGCCTTTTTTTAACCATGAAATATCTTCAGATCCTAATGGTAAGGAAATAAATAAGGAGAACGAAAAAACGTTTAATGTCTACACAATGACCACAAGTGAGATCAAATCAATGGATGTTGGTTTGAAAGTTCACCCAAGATTTCCATTACAAAAAAAAATGAGCTCTGTAAAACCTACTCTAAGTGAAATGGTATCAGCTGTGGAGTTACATGTAGAATTAAATAATTTACCTAAAATTCGATATAATATTGAAATCAAAAGAGAACCTCAGAATGATGAGATCTATCATCCTAAAATGAATCTATTCGCAGATTTAGTTTGCAATGAATTGGAAAGCTTAGGAATACTAAAACGTACTACAGTACAATGTTTTGATGTAGAGACTTTAAAATATATTCATAATAAATATCCTAAAATTGACTTGGTTTATCTAGTCATGAATACAAATCCATTTATAGAAAATGTAAATAATTTGGGTTTCATACCTGCGGTCTATTCACCATATTTCAAATTGGTATCAAATGAGCTTGTGAAATACGGAAATCAAAACGTTATGAAAATCATTCCTTGGACAGTCAATGAGGAAGAGGATATTATGACTATGCTTGATCTTAAAGTAGATGGTATAATCTCTGACTATCCTGATAAGGTGATTGAAATTGTAGAATCAAGAAAAGCTAGAGAATAAATATGCCAATATTCGACGCATCAGAATATAAACCCCCACGAATTTTCAGGAATGGACATACAAATACAATGTATCCATTTCTATTTAGGAAGAATATATGTCCACCATATCAACGAGAGCGATTTATCACCTCTGATGACGATTTTATTGATCTTGATTTTTTGAAAACTAATAGTAAAAAAATAGCCATCCTTTGTCATGGATTAGAAGGTAGTAGTGAGAGTCAATACATGCAGTATATGTCAAGTTTATTGGCAGAAAATGGATGGAACGTTATGGTTTTTAACTTCAGATCGTGTAGTGGAGAGATTAATCGTCAATTGCAAATGTATCATTCTGGATGGACTACTGACTTGCATGAAATTTTAGGTAAATATGAAAACGAATATGAAGAGATATCTTTAGTTGGAGTGAGCCTTGGTGGGAATATGATTCTAAAATACGCTACTGATCAAATTTACAACTTATCTGATAAAATTAAATCTATAGTAGCAATTTCATCTCCAGTTGATCTATCTGCCAGTTCTCAGAAAATCATTACTCGACAGAATATACTGTACGATAAGCGATTTAGAATAACCCTTCTCGATAAAGTGAGACAGAAATATGAATTATTTCCAGATAGTGTACGTATCGATGACATCAAAAAAGTAAAGACGCTATGGGATTTTGATGAATACTTTACTGGTCCTATTCATGGATTTGACGGTGCTGAAGACTATTATGCAAAATCGAATTCTAAGCAATTTCTTCATCAAACGAAAATTCCAACACTTTTGATTACGGCTCAAGATGATCCGTTTTTAACAAAGGAAAGTTTAGTTTTTGAAATTGCAAGAAGAAGCGAAAATCTATACTTTATGGCACCAAAATTTGGAGGTCATGTGGGTTTCACTACTTTTGGGACAAATTACTATTGGAATGAATACAAGACACTTCAGTTTATCGATGCCCCTCATGATTTTTCTGACCATCACAATACAATTCATTAGCTGTAAAAAAGATGTAAAATCAACCTCTGTAATTACAGAAGTATATGAAGTCGATGGTGATGCAAGTGATAACTATGCAAAAGTAAATCTCAAGTACATGGAACAGGAGAATTTCAATAATAATAGTGCTACTTCTAAGACTATCTATAATGCCGCTCAATCGGTAAAATGAAAAGAGGTATTCACCTACGAACCTAAGAACGAATTACCAATAGAATCTAAATTTTACGGACCTGCTGGACAATTGTTAAGTACTTACAAATTTACTTATGAATATACTTTAAAGAGCTTTTCTCATGCTTATGCTGGAGATACAGATGAATTTACTGAGAGATGAAGGATTCCAATATGACAACATAGGAAATAGGGTAAGAAAAACCATTTTCAATGAGTTTAATCAAAAGCAAAAGTCATTTTTGTTTGGCCACGACCAATATGGGAATGAGGTAAAAATGGTACTTACGGATCAAAACGATAAGGAAATGCTAAGTGAAACCTATGAAATCGTAACAGTTGACGACAAAAAACGATGGATCGAAAAATATGGATTCGTAAATGACAATCCAGCTCCAGTCACTTTCTACCATAAAAGAAGGAGCGAAAATTAGAGGTTAATAAACCTCTGAAAGAACTCCTGTGTTGTTATAAACGGCTTCAAAAAATGAAGACTTCTGATGTCACCAAATACGATCAGCTCAAAGTACAAATACTTATCATTAGATCTATGGAAGGATGTCTCAGGGAGCTTAGAAAGTTGTTCTATCAATCAGCTGGGCAGACTGAGATTGAAGGGACGAATAGAGAGTTTATCAAGTGTGTACATTTGATGGAATTGATGGGGAAGATGTAGATGAAATCTATGGTGAGTTATAAGTTCAAAATGAGACAAATGATCTCATTATAGATTTGTGATTCACAATGAGTTTTAAATAATAGTTATTCTTACAATTCCTTTACACCCCAATTCGTACATTTGTAACTCATCATAAATTATTAACCTGCAACTCATAGACAAATATAATCGAACCATAGACTATCTTAGAATCGGCGTTACAGATCGTTGTAACCTGAGGTGTAGATACTGCATGCCCGCTGAAGGGATTCAATTTTCGGAAAGAGAAGATTTATTGACTTATGAAGAAATTATTAGGTTAGCTCAAATCTTCAAGTCACTTGGTGTAAATAAGGTGCGAATAACGGGAGGTGAACCATTTGTACGCAAAGACATTGAGCAATTATTGAGGTCGTTGAGTGATATATTTCCAAGTGTACATATTACAACAAATGCGACTCGTTTGAATGTTCCTCTGCTTAATGAGATAGGAATTAGTAGTTTAAATATATCTTTAGATTCGTTGGATCGAGATAAGTTTTTTATGATCACTCGCAGAGATGAGTCCATTAAGGTGATGTCTAATATTCATGAATGTATCAAACAAAATCTATCTATAAAGATCAATATGGTCGTTATGAAAGGTGTGAATGATATGGAGATTCTTGATTTTGTGAATTTTGGGATTAAACATAATGTAGAAGTTAGATTTATAGAGGCGATGCCATTCAATGAAGGAGACGGGAATAGAGATGTTTTCATGTCTGCTATTGAAATATTAGAGCTCATCCAGTCTAAATACCCAGAAGCTGTTCAATATTATGATCTCAAGCCAAGCTCAGCTATACATTATAAAATAGGTGATTCTCGTTTTGATATCATTCCAGCTTATAGTCGTTCGCTATGCGGTACGTGTAATCGGATAAGGTTGACCCCAAAAGGAGAGTTATTGAATTGTCTTTATTCGCAATCAGGTACTGAATTACGAGGTTTGCTCCGAGATTCTGATGTTTCAGATCAACAAATATTAGAGGTTATACAAAAAAGTGTCTTTCACAAACTCAAAGATGGATTTGAGGCTGAAAGTGAAATGACAAGTAATGTATTTCGAAGTATGACAACTATCGGAGGCTGATAAATAATTTTAAATACAAATAGAGATGATATCTGTTTCTGAGGCTTTCAATCTGGTTCTGTCAACTGCTATTAGTTATGGCTCAGAAATAGTATCCTTAGAAAGTGCAATTGGTCGTGTTTTATCAGAAGATATTATTGCAGATCGTCCTTTTCCTCCATTTGATCGTGTTACCATGGATGGTATTGCTATTTCTTACAATTCTTTTAATGAAATAAATAGGAAATTTCAAATAGAAAAAATAGCCGCCGCAGGAAGTCCAAAAGTGACATTACAGGATAATTCTAAATGCATTGAAGTAATGACTGGTGCTGTTCTGCCTTCTGGCACAGATACTGTCATCCGCTATGAGGATTTGGATATAGTTGACGGAGTTTGCACTATTAATTCTGTAGTTAGAAATGGGCAAAACGTGCATACTGAAGGATCAGATCATAAAGTGAATTCAATATTACTATCAATAGGACATACGATAAAAGCTATAGATATAAATGTCCTAGCCACCGTTGGCAAAACAACAATGAAGGTAGTGAAGGTGCCATCCATTGCCATTTTATCATCAGGTGATGAATTGGTGCCGGTTGGTTCTGTGCCTCTTCCGCATCAAATACGCATGTCAAATGTCCACATGCTAAAATCGAGGCTTACAGAATTGTGTGTTCCTAGCGATCATTTTCATATCCAAGATGACGAATCAGAAATAAAAACAACGCCTGTCTCTTATACACATCTCCGAGCCCACGAGACAGGCAGAAATCTCG
>CAJXUU010000055.1 GCA_913061325.1 uncultured Saprospirales bacterium
CTCGCCTATGCGATGCATAGCCTACGTTTTTTGCCTTGAAGAATGAATAAATATCCGCACATAAAAACGTACTTTATTAATGCATCATTCCTAAGCTTTTCTGCCATGGTCATCTATCGAAATCTACAGACCTCGATATTAAGAACTATCCAAATTTGGATGTCTAAAATACCCTAAGAATATGCCGTCATCTCATGCTCCCCAATATCTAAGCCTTTCTCCTCTTCTTCGGAAGAAACTCTTAATCCCATTGTTAATTTGATAATATAGAACAATCCAAAAGATAATGCGAAAGTAAATACACCACAAGCCGCAACACCAATAAGCTGAGCAGATAGTGTCCCCACACCATCGTCAAGTGTTCCAAAAAGGGCAACAGCTAATGTTCCCCAGATCCCACACACTAGATGTACAGATGTTGCACCTACAGGATCATCTATTTTCATTTTGTCAAAAAAGGTAACTGCTAGTGGAATCAAAATTCCTGCAATCAACCCTACACCTACAGAACCATTTATAGATATTACATCTGCCCCTGCAGTAATACCTACTAATCCCCCTAAAATACCATTCATAACCATTGATATATCATGCGTCTTAAACATGATAAAACTAGTCAATGCAGCACCAATCGCTCCTGCCGCAGCCGCGAGTGAAGTGGTGACGAAAACTTTTGAAACCCCAGCAGGGTCTGCGCTCAAAACTGATCCTCCGTTGAATCCATACCAACCAAACCATAGAAGAAATACTCCCAAAGCGGCCAATGGCATGTTGTGTCCTCGGATAGCCCGCATACCTTTTTTGGTATACTTTCCTTTTCTAGGTCCAAGTACAATAATACCTGCCAATGCAGCCCACCCTCCAACAGAATGCACCAATGTAGATCCCGCGAAATCATAAAACCCTAGAGCATCTAACCAACCAGCTCCCCACTTCCAGAATCCTACCATAGGGTATATCAGAGATACAAAAATCAAAGCAAAAACTAAAAATGATTCTAGTTTGATCCGCTCCGCAACCGCACCAGATACTATCGTAGCACCAGTCGCAGCAAACATAGCTTGAAATATAAAATCTGTCCAATATGTATAGTCACCGTAAGCAGCAGTCAGATCGGCAACTCCTGGATTAAGCATTAATTTCGGTAAATTAAAATAGCCTCCTGCGTTTTCTCCCGGATACATCAAATTGAATCCTATAAACCAGTAAGTAAGTAACCCTATGGCTATAATCATCATGTTTTTATAAAGGATATTGACTACATTTTTCTTTCTTACAAATCCAGACTCTAGCGCTGAGAATCCAAGGTGCATAATAAAAACCAATGCCGCCGCTATCAATATCCATAGATTACTGGTAGTAAATTCTGCATTTGTGATCGCAGTAGAAAGTGATTCTAAAGTTGGTTTTGCCTCTGCATAATCAAATAATAGGAACTTCATAAATTCTAAATCTTTTCTGTTTTCAAGAGGTTTGATATCGAGGTTAAATGGAAGTAATTAGTAGTTGCTTCAATCCTCGATATCAATACTAGGTTATGTTTGAAATTATAATTCTCACTTTCTAGCTTGACCCTTGACCGAGCATTAGTTTCAGGAGTCTTTTACCTTCCTATTCAATGCCCAAAGTTTGTAATGTGTAATTCAAAAAACTTTACTAGCCTCTTACTAGTAATTGATAATTGGTCTATTCTTTAGAGTGCATCTTCGGATGACTCCCCTGTTCTTATTCTAAGAAATTGTTCTACATCAGTGACGATAATTTTTCCATCGCCAATTTTACCTGTTTGAGCATTTTCTATTATTGTTTTTGCCACTTTCTCTGCGTCTGCATCTTTGACTACGATGCTCAATTTTGTTCTAGGTAGATAACCCGCGTCATACACAACGCCTCTATATTTAATCTCATCACTTTTTTCCATCCCATGGCCCTTGACCTCCGAATACGAAAAAAATCTAATTCCTATTCCTTCTAATGCTTCCACTACATCCTCATATTTGATGGTTCTTATTATGGCTTCTACTTTTTTCATTAGCTTTGTTGTATGAGTTAATTTCTATGATGATGTCATAAATCTAACTCTCCCTAAACTAAATATTTCTGATTCTACAGATACTATTCATGTCTCTAAAGCACCAATAAGATTCGTATTTAACTGATTAATAATTAATTGCACAAAAAAATGTACACGTGCCTATAGCTAAGTCAGAAAGCCTCTTTTTATTAATTCAATCATTGAGTAAGTCCGAAAAACGCTCATTTAAGCTCTATGTGGGTAGAAACCAGGATGGAAAAGACTCGTTGTACATTAAGTTGTTTGATCTATTAGACAAAGCTTCAGGGTTAGATGATTTACTATTAAAAAAGAAATTGGGAGAACTAAGTAACCCTGCCTACTCAAATCTAAAGAAGCATTTGTTTGAGCAATTGATGATCGTACTCAGATTACTGAGTAAGGAGAAGAAAGAAAACTTCAAGATCAGAGAATACATTGATTTTTCCTACATTTTATATGGTAAAGGATTACACTGGCAGGCGTTGGAAGTACTTGAGAAAGCAAAACGACTCTCTCAAAAGCACTTTAATGATTTCTCTCTACTAACAATAATAGAACTAGAAAAGCTTATCCAATCTAGACACATAACTAGAATTAAAGGTGATTCAATTGATGAACTGATTGATCAATCTGAATATCTCATCACAAGGGTAAGCGATCGAATCACTCTCAGTAATATAAGACTGAAATTACACAAACAATATGTAGAAAAAGGCCACATTGAGTCTCGAGAAAAAGAAGTAGAATTGATGGATAACTTCTCTGCCAGCATGAAAAAGATAAATGCATCGAAGCTGGAAGGAATCGAAGAAATCTATTATTATCAATCGTACGTTTGGTTCTACTATATCTTAGATCAGTTCGAAGAATGTATGAAGTGGTCAATCAAATGGGTCAATGCCTTCAAAGAATCAGAAGAACTACAAAGACGTGATGTGGATCTATATATGAGAGGGTATCACTACGTCCTAACATCTGCCTATAATGTCAAAGATGTGCTCACTTATGAGGAATACTTAATCGAACTTGAGCAATATAGACATGCGAATTACGGAAAACTCAATCACAATTCACAGATCGTCTCCTTCCAATATGTACACAATGGTAGGATGAACCTACACTTTCTAAAAGGTACATTCCAAGAAGGTCTTAAAAATATCCCCAGTACAATTCAACGTGTCAAAAGATATGCTAATAAACTTGATTACCATAAAGTGATGGTGATCTACTACAAAGTAGCTTGGATGTATATCGGTGCCAGTGAACCTAAAAAAGCATTGGGCTATTTAGATTACATAATTGATCTTACGGATAAATCTCTCCGAGAAGATATACAGTGCTATGCTAGGATTATGAAATTAATGGCACTCTATGATATGCAGGAATACAATTTGATTGTAAAATATAGCAAAGACTTCCAGCAGTTTTATAATAAATTGAAACACCCTAATCGAGTACAACTCACCGTTTTAGAAATGTTAGGAAAACTTGCAAACACGCCCATTTTTTCTCAGAAAGATATTCTCAAGGCTTATTTCGAAAAACTAAAAATTCTAAAGGAAAACAACTTTGAAAAGAGGGCCTTTATTTATTTGGATGTTTTGCCTTGGATATTGAGTAAGGTGGAGCGGAGATCTATTGGGGAGAGCGTGAGGGGGGTTTGAATCTCTTTTTGCTTAGTGTTTTAATGGCTTTTTTTGACAAGATCTATTCCGGCTTCCAACTCATCCTTCCTTCCTCTTTCAACACCTCAAACGAAAGACCTCTTCCCTCAAGATACTTATAATATAATCTAAACAACCGTTCTCTATCATTAGGGTTTTCTCTAAAAGCACCTGGCTCCCATGGAATATCTGGATTGCAAAGCAGATAGTACTTTACATCGGTATTCCTATTAGGGAGAAAAATAGGCTTACCAAATACCTCCATAGCCCAAATGTCGATGGTTACGATATCAGTATCACAGACGATGATGGGATAGGTATTGTGAGCTTCTAACTCCTGGATGTTTTGGCATTTACCTATGATCTCTAAATCTTCGAAGCTGTATTCAGCTCCATTTTGCTGTAGATAAGTTCTAGCGAACTCTGCCACAATAGGCATCCCATAATCAGCTTTTAATCTGTTAACCAATGTTGTTTTTCCACTGGATTCTGGACCCGTTACTACTACTATCTGCTTTCCTCCGAGGATATTAGTTTTCATTGGAAAGGTAAGTGAGTTCAGTGCAGTTTTCTTTTCGGAATATTTGTTGTGCTACTCGTTGAATATCTGCACTTGTTACTTTTTGGTATGCCTCTGCTTCTTTATTGATCAATTCTGCGTCCCCTAATAGTTCAAAATATGCAAGACTCATAGATTTGTGCAAGATGTTTACCTCAGAGTATTCGAGGCTGCTTTCTATCTTGTTTTGTAGCTTCTTTAACTCACGACTATCGATAGGCTCATTGACGAGTAATTCTAGTTCTTTCCAGATAGCTGCTTTTGCTGTTTCTAGGTCTACATCTTTATTAGGTCGTCCTTCTATTATGAACATGCCAGGATCAAAAGTGCCTGAGATATATGCATCTATTTGACTAAATATCGGATTTACTTTATGTAATCTTTGGTATAGTCTTGATGATCGTCCGTTGCTCAACACATCCGATAATAAATCGTAAGCATAGTAATCCTCATGATCCCTAGCTACCATATGAAATGAAAGGTAAATCGCTGGAATAGGAGCGTTACCTTTAACAGTTTGGCTACGGAATGTACTTTGTTTTGGCTCTTGTTTTAAATTCCTCTCATACTTATGTCCTGATGGAATATCACCAAACCATTTATCTATAGAACTCTTTGCTTGTTCTGTTTTTAAATTTCCAGAGATCACTAAAATTGCATTCTGTGTAGTATAATGTTTATTGAAGAAATTCTTTACGTCTGTTAACACAGCATCTTCTATATGAGACATTTTCTTCCCTATCGTTGGCCAACTGTAGCTATGCTCTTTATAAGCTAAGCTTGAAAGATAATGCCATACATCACCATACGGTTCAGTAAGGC
Organism: uncultured Saprospirales bacterium; assembly: GCA_913061325.1. Classification (GTDB taxonomy): domain Bacteria; phylum Bacteroidota; class Bacteroidia; order Chitinophagales; family Saprospiraceae; genus CAJXUU01. Next base: position 5,102 of record CAJXUU010000055.1, read on the forward strand.
AAGTTTCTTTGAACTCTTCGATCACTACCTTCTTCTGTACATCTAATGCATTCTGAGAAAACACCAATTGTTTCATTCTGTCCGATTCGAGCCAAAGTGCCGTTTCCAAATTCTCGGCTGGCAGGACATTGTAGAAATTGGTCATATCCGTATTTGTGAATGCATTATTCTCTCCACCTGCATTTTGAATAGGACCGTCGAAGTCGGGAGCATTTTCTGACCCTCCGAACATCAAGTGCTCAAATAAATGGGCGAATCCTGTCATCTCCGAATCTTCGTCTCTGGAACCCACATCATATACTATATTGACAGCTACCATCGGAGAACTATCGTCTTCGTGTATGATTACTCTCAAGCCATTACTCAAGGTATATTTTTCAAATGCTATCATATATTCTTTCTGTTAATCTCCTTGCGGTCTACATTCTGAGAATCAAAGTTAATGCAATGCAGGATTCTTTTTGAGTAAATTGCCTTTTGATTAAGTGTTTGAATTATTAGTTGGATCCAGATTAATGTTCTTTATCAAGTCTGGAATTGAGTATTTATTAAAATGTGGGTTCCAATCGCCATAGATTGTTTCTTCATGTATATTAGACCGCAAGATACTTAAGAATACATTCCGACTGATATACCTACCACCCATACTTTTAAGATGAGAATTGGGCATCTGGCAATCTATAATTTCATATCCATTTTTTCTTAAAACTGTAGCCAAACTAATCAATGCAAATTTTGAAGAATTACTTACTAGACTGAACATTGATTCACCAAAAAAAACCTTGCCTAAAGATACACCATACAAACCACCTACTAGTTTTTTTCCTTCCCAGACTTCTACACTATGGGCAATTCCCATTCTATGCAGTTCGGTATATGCTTCTTTGATATCATCTGAGATCCATGTTCCTGGCTGATTGTGACGTTTTATCTTTTCGCATGCGTTTATCACACCATCAAAATCCTGATCAAAAGAAAGAGTGAATTTTTCTTGATTGAAATATGATCTCATACTTTTGGCTATCCTTATATCTTCTGTAAACAATACGAATCTAGGATTCGGATGCCACCACAGTATAGGTTCATCTGGATTGAACCAAGGGAAGTATCCATATTGATAAGCGAGAAGTAGTCGATCAATACTCAAATCACCACCAATAGCCACTACCCCTTCATCGCTAGCCAAGTCGGGGTGAGGAAAAGTGATGTCGTTAGAATTGAGTATTATCATGAAATTGTATAGCGTGTGTTACACTTAGGAATGATACATAAATAAAGTTCGCTTTTATACACAAGTATTTTATTTTTCAACAAGGCAAAAAACGTAGGCTATACATCGCATAGGCGAGGCTTTTTAACGCTGTAGAAAGATAAAATAACTAGTAGAAAATGTTACTTTATTATTGAATCATTCCTTAACAGAAAAATAGGCAATGACATTTTAGCCATTGCCTATATTTTTTAAATGCCTGTCTATTGACAATCTTTGTTTAGTATCGATTTAAATCGAACTATCTTTCCATTATTTATCAACTATAGATTCGATAGTTGCAGAAAGCCCTCTATCAACTAGAGCATCTTTGAGTGGCCTCAACTCATTCATTGGACCTGTCTTTACAATTGCTTTTCCTTTGTAATGAACGAGTAGTGATAGTTGCTCTGATTGTTCGAATGTATGAGAGCAAACATCCATGAAGCTTTGGATTACCCAATCGAAAGTGTTGAAATCATCATTATATACTATAAGTTCTGATTTTAGTCCTGTGCTTATATCTTCAAGAAGCATAATATCTTCTAACTCTTGCACATCTATGTTTAATATATCCGTTGTCATGTATTAAATTGAATTACTGGTAATAATCAACTTTGGTTTTCTAAAGTTTCCCTAATAGCCGCAAAGTTAGGCAGCTCTTGTGCATTATCCAAAACTTCTGCATACCTAATTATACCTTTTTCATCAATTACAAAGGCGCTTCTCTTAGATACACCCTTCATGTCCAACACAAAGTCCTCATATAGAGCACCATACGATCTAGATGCAGTTTTGTTAAAATCCGACAAAAGTGGAAAATTTAGCTTTTGTTCCTCCTTAAATTTCGCTAAAGAGAACAGAGAATCCACAGAAACAGCTAAAACACTGGCATTCATATTATTATAAGTACTAATATCATCTCTCATTGTGCACAGTTCTGTCGTACAAACTCCTGTAAAAGCCAACGGAAAAAACAGCAAAATTACTTTCTTTCCTTCATAATCACTCAGACTTACTTCTGATGTATCTGAAGCACGCAATGTGAAATTAGGTGCTTTATCTCCTTTTTTTATTACCATTATTATCTTGTTTTAAAGTTTTGACCTTGGTTTTTTCTTCCATCTATGAAAGCAATATTATAAACCCATAAATCAAATTTAGGTTTCATTCTACCAAATGAAAATTAAATAAACACAAATTTTAAAAAAATAATAACAATTGAAGTAGATATTTGATGATTATCTTATCACAGTTACATCACCCAATATATAATACTCATTCCTATCATATGGACAAATAAGTCGGACTTTATAAACATATACACCCAAGGTAACATCTTGGCCATTGTACTTTCCGTCCCAAGTTTCATTGATATTATCAGCGTGAAAAATAAAATTTCCATATCTGTCAAAAACACTTATTGAAATAAATTCTTCAGGATTGTTGGTGTACATTCTCCATTCATCATTGGATCCATCATTATTAGGAGAAAAAATATTAGGAAGGTGAAAGACCATATTAGTGCATTCATTATTAAATCTTACTGAGATATCTTGATTTATTTCACAGCCTGTTTCTTCATCAACTACAAGCACATTATAATCCATGGACTCTGTAATTCCCTTTATTATCGGATCTGGGCATTCTGAGCAATTTAGCCCATCGATAGGCAGCCAATCAAATGAGTAGTTTCTCTCAATATCATATTCAGGAAGAATATTCACCTCGTCATTTAAAAATATATTGTAAAAATCCTCTTCAATTTTGTAATCAATATGTGGGTGCACATAAACTGTAGCTATAGCTGTATCTGGTGTACAGGTTCTATAAGAACCAATTACTGGGTATTGCGTTGTATATTCTGGCTCAACATCAACACTTTCCATAGCTTCGATCTCGTCTTCTATAGTCCATTGAAAACCATCGGCCCTACCGCTGACAGATACGACTGCAATCTCTCCAAGACAGATCGTATCACCAATAACATCTATATCAGCTTTTTCATGGACCGTTACTAGAACACTATCCATCTGACTGCATTCATAATAGGTCATACTGAGATAAAAATATTGCGTTTCTTCAGGAGAAACGATAATAGAAGGTGCATTATCAATAACAAGCGGGATGTTTGCAGTCCACAAAGAAGTCCCAAACCCAGTAGATGTTAATACTACGGATTCACCAACGCATATATCTCCTACTTCACCAACATCTGCACTATTGGAGGGTACTACAACTACCGCAATAGAGTCTTCATAAAAACATCCAAGATCAGACTGTACAGTTACATTATATATTGCCGATTGGCCTGGGCTTACCGTATTCTCAGGACATGCCAAACAGTCCAATTCTGGATCTAACTCCCATTGCGGGTTATTCCCTCCTGAAATTCCTATCGTTGTTTCCTCTCCAAAACAAATCCCAGTTTCTACAGGTAAAAAGTCTTCGATCATAGATTCTACATCAATGGTAATACTATCGTCTTTGAAACACCCAAATTCGTTAAGGACTGTAACATAATATGTTGTCTCTTCTTCTGGACTTACATTAACTATTTCACAATTTTCATAACAATCTTGTCCCAGTATTGATGTGTTCCATTGATAATCGTAATCTTGGTTAAAATTTAAAACATCAATAACTGTCGCATTACCTAAGCAAATGATTTCATCTGACTGTAACGCTAATTCAGGGCCAGGAATAGGTATAACTACTACTTCAATCGTATCTCTAGATTCACAACCATTCGGATGAACACCTACTAGAATATAAGAAGTAGTTACCATAGGCATAGCAACAGGTGATAGACAGTCCGTGCAACTTAAAGAAGCCTCATTTTCCCAATAGAAAGTTCCGTTTGGCTGCAGATTTTCAATAGCTCCTGATATCTGTACTGCGTCTCCAATACATATCAATTTATCATCTTCTACGGTAGCAACAGTACTTGGCAATACTTCAAAACTTGCAGAAAATGATGCTTCACATCCTTTATCCGTAATGCCAATCAATGTTATTGTATGACTTTCTAAACCCAAGTATTGATGTGTGGGGTTTTGCTCTGTAGAGAATGATCCATCACCAAAATCCCATATCCAAGAGGCAAATTCTCCATAGTCCACGGTAGAGTTATTAAGAAAGGTGACATTTATATATTCACATAATTCTTCTGTTTCTATTTCAAAAATGACTTCTGGAATATCAGCCACTTCCAAAAAATCAGGAACAGAAAGTGTATCTATACAATCTCCATATTGAGCAATTAAGTTTACATTATATTGACCTGTTTGTTGGATGTCAAAAGATGGATTTTCTGCTACAGATTCATAGTTATCAATACCGGATATCTGCCATAAAAAATCTACTTCTTCAGTAGTCCCACTACTCAGATTTTCCAAAAAAATGGTCAAAGGAGGCCCACAAATAGGGTCATTTTCAATTGTAAAGTCCAAAGTGACCAAATCTAATTCAATTGGATCACCTGCGAAACTCCTTGTGCAGCCTGCACTATCGGTAATAATTAACTTGGGAGTATATCTACCAGGTTGAGTATATTCATATGATATCACATTAGTAATCACTTGTCCTTCTACGCTATCTAATATTCCATTACCAAGATCCCACACATACGAATAGTACCCATCAGAATTTGCATTAAGCGTAACACTAACTGGCAGACACGTAGAGGCAATATCAGCCTCAAAATCACCTTTGGGGCCCTCTACTTTCACATACTCTGGCAGAAATAATGTGTCAGCACAAGAAGGTGTGGATGTCGCTATTAGAGTCACATCAAATCTTCCAGGTGAAGTATATACATGACTGGGTGTATTACTTGTTGATTTACCACTATTGTCACCAAAATCCCAAATGTAGGTAAACGCATTTGTAGATTGATTTTCGAAATTAGTTAATAATGGTGGACAAGTAGCTTCTAAAGGATCGCCAATATAATCCGCTACTGGGTTAGATATATTTACGATATTATCTTTACATATAGTTTTATCGCAACCTCTAATATCAGTCATTGTAAGGCAGACAGAGTAAGCACCTTCTGCCGAATAAGTATAACTAGGGCTTTTAAGATCTGAAGTGTTTCCATCTCCAAAGTCCCAGATATAAGTAGTCGTATTTCCATTCTCTCCTGTTGGTGAAAAATTAATAGGTGCCCAAGAACAACCCAACGAATCATATGTAAAATCTGGTATAACTTCAATCGCTAGTATTGCTTGAGTAATGCTAATACTATCTATACACCCCCAATCGTCTTCGACTTTGAATTCCAAATCATACAACCCTACAGAATCAATATAAAGCGATGCATTCTGATCATTTGACACAAAACCTACAGGCTCAATGAGCCATTCCCATGAGATAATGTTGGCTAAATCAGCAGTACTCTGATCATTGAATTCAGCTATATCAGGCACACATATCACATCTGTATACTCAATAATTGCATCCAATTTATTTACTTGAATACTATCAAACAACTGAAAAGAGTCTTTGCATTCGTGAATATCTGTAATAATTAATAGTGGCCCATTTAGAATTCCTCCTTCTGTAAACGTTACAATTGGTTCTTCATTGAAAATAGAATCAATATTCGCCACATCGGATATAAATTCATAAGTAAATGCATCTTGAGAAAAATTTCCAATTTCTATTGAAAAAGGTGCACAGCCTCTGAAAGTATCCACTGCATAGGAAGCTATTGGCTCTACTATTCGTATTGTATCAAAATTTATATGATCGCAACCTGTATCAAAGCTTTTGCTGTACAAAGTTATAGGGTAATTGCCCCGATCTGGAAATGTATAATTCCCTAATATAGAATCAGTAAATGTAATACTATCGGTCTCTGACAAATACAATGTCCATAATAATGAATCCGCTCCTATACTGCGGTTTTCAATGTTTACAGTGAATGGATCTTCACAATTATACTCTACTACAAACTTTGATGCTGGTTCGAATATGGTAATATAGTCTTCAAACCTTATGGAATCAGTACATCCATTGTGACTTGCATATAGTGCCACATCATATACTCCTGGATTACCAAAAGTAAATACAGGGTTTTGTTCTATAGAATAACCATCATTTCCAAAAAACCACTCCCATCCATCTGAATATTTCGATGATAAATCTGTAAAAAAAATTGGCTCATCCACACATGATTCCAAAGGAAAAGCCACAAAGTCTACTATAGGTTTGTTACCTACTTGTATATAGTCTTCTAGATACACCGTATCGATACAGCCATATATATTCTCCACAATCAACTGAAGGTCATATCTTCCAGTATCAGGTATTGTAAAAGTAGGAGTGCTTGAGGAACTTGCATAAATCACAGGGTTCCCTATGGACCACTGATATGATGTGATAGCTACATTGGATGATATACTATCCATCAATGTGAATGTCAATGGTGCACAACCTCCAATTTCCTGTATAGGCATATTTACCTCTAAAGGTGAGATCTCAATAGGTATAGAATCCACAAAAACAATACATCCAGATATTGCTTCGAATGTCAACACAGCATAATATGAACCATATTCATTTATGGAAAAAGAAACATCATTTGAATTATAATCAGTGACTGTATCGTTCTCAATAAATTGCCAACTAATATTGCCGTTTGATTCAGACTCCGCATGTAATATTACATCTGCAGGTAAAGAACATTCATATTGATTAGTAATATCATAGGTGACCGTGGGTAATTCCAATACATCCACACAAGAAATAGTTATTGTATCAATACAAACCCCTACCGTTCTAATAAGTGATACATCAAAACAACCTGAAGAACTGTAAATATGCGTTGGATTAGATTCATTAGATGTAAAGCCATCTCCAAACATCCAAAATACTGCATCTGCATCATTGATAGAGAGATCTGTAAACTGAACTTCGCTTGCTTGACAGATCACAGATGGACTAAAGTCAAACGCAGCAGAAGAATTTGTATCTACAAAAGTATTGAGCACAAAAGTATCTCTACAATCACCAGATGCCATATATATTGTAATGTCGTAAATACCCAATTCTGTATAAGTAATTGTTGGTGGTTGCATTCCTTGATATATTTCTCCATTTCCAAAATCCCAAGTATACGATATAAAAGGATCTGCATTTTGATTGGTAAAACTAATCTCCCAAGGAAGATCGCATGATGGGACTAATTCAATTTCAACATTAGGATTAGTCAGTGCGGATGCTACTATTGCATTAGGTTTGGTCGTAGTTGTTGTACATCCTTTTTCATCTATCACGGTTAAACTAGCTGAATATGATCCTTGAATCGCATAAGTTGACCCAAATTCATCTGGAGAAGATTGCGACAACACTCCAGCCGAACCTCCTACATCCCACAACCATAAAACAATATCACCGTTTTGAGAAGAAGAATTATCAAAGAAGTTAACCAATACTGGTACACAACCTTCTAAATTGTCCATTGTGAAATCTGCAATTGGATTTGGATATACAGTGATATAATCTTCTTTACATTCCGTATCAGAATTTCCATTAACATCCGTAACGGTTAAACAAATAGTAAATGATCCAGGTTCTGTAAATAATGTTCCTGGATTTTGTTCCAATGATGTATTACCATTCACATCCCAAGCCCAATCAATTATACTTGATGCACTTGTACTTTGATCAAAAAAAGTTGTTTGTAATGTATTGCATGCACTTAGATTGGCCGAAGAAAAATCCGCATTGATTTGACAAGTCCCTTTTTGAGTCATGAAAAACATAACAATAATTGTAAGACCTGTCTTAGTCTGGAAAGTGACTTTTAGCTGGTGCATCACATTCTAAATTTATTATGTAAGTCGAAAATACATCAAACGACAAAGCTAGATTAATTAGAATTCATTTTTGTCAGGTATTTTACCTAATTTTTACTAAGGGAATACACTTAAAAATCATCACAATTGTACTATTATAATGACATGAATTTTCAATTAAGCATCTCTTTCACCAAACCAACATACTTCTCTAACCTTGTTTAATTATCAAATGGAAATTTTCTCTGAATAACTTTACAGCAATGGCTAGAAGTATTATACCAAAAAGTTTACGCAATACATTTGCACCTCCAGGGCCTATTTTCTTTCTAATCCATCCTGAAGATTTAAGTACTATGTACACTAAGATTATATTAATAATAATACCAATTTGAATATCGAGGTTATCATATTTTGATTGGAGAGAGATAATAGTAGTCATCGTACCCGCACCAGCAATCAATGGGAATGCTATTGGAACAAGTGTTCCAGAATTTGATTTAGGATCATCCCTAAAAAGTGTAATGCCTAATATCATTTCAAGGCCAAGAAAAAACAATATAATAGCTCCAGCTACAGCAAAAGATTCTACATCTACCCCAAAAAGACCAAGTATAGATTCTCCCATATAGAGGAAAATAGACATAATCAGCAAAGCAACTAAACTAGCTTTTAGAGCTTCGATTTTTATTCCTTTGTTTTTTAAATCGATAATAATCGGAATACTCCCGATAATATCAATGACTGAAAATAGTATGAGCGTTACGGATATGATGGATTTAATGTCCATAATGTACATAATTTGCAAATGAAATAATGGGACTAAGTTACTTATTCTTGATTCAAACTAGCTATTCTCAACATACTAATGAATCGCCTAATTCAACACACTAGAAATACGCTCCAAGCCCTCAATAACTCTACTCTTTGGGCATGCAAGGTTCAACCGTATATAACCATCAGCATTATCCAAAAACATATTGCCACCTTCGAGGATTACTCCCGCCTTTTGTGCAAAGAGTAAAGTCAAATCTTTAACATCTCTATTTTCAAAATATGCTTCTATGTTAATCCAAGCTAAATAAGTAGATTCGGGAATTATAAACTTTGCTTTTGGTAATCTTTTTTTAATAAAATCATCAACTTCCTCAAAATTTGAATCTATATATTTAGTTAGTGCTTCAAGCCATGGTCCACCGCTAGTATATGCAGCTTTATATGCAGCCAAACTCAACGGATTTTGAATCGGAAGATGATCAGAAAGCCATTGTTTCCTTAGTATATCATTTGGGATGATTGTATTGGCAAACATCATACCTGCAAGATTGAATGTTTTGCTTGCGGAGATACAAGTTACGATTTGATCAGAATCAGGAAAAATCTTCTGAAAAGGTGTAAATATTGCCCCATCCCTTACCAAATCACAATGAATTTCATCAGAGATTATAGTTACTCCATTTTGAAAACAAATGTTCCCCAGCTTTTGAAGCTCATCGGCTGTCCATAATCTTCCTGTAGGATTGTGTGGATTACAAAATATGAGTGTATTCAATGTTTCATCCCTCACTTTAGATTTGATGTCTTCAAAGTCCATATAAAATTGACCTTCATCCAAAATAAGTTTCGTATACACTAATTCAACATTATTAGCGTCCGCAGCATGTTTGAAGAATGCATAGGAGGGAGTCATTATCAAAGCTTTCTCTCCTTGATTACAGAGCTGTTTTATCAGGTAAAACAAAGCTGGAATTACACCCTTAGAACTTACTATATGCTTATAATTATACCGATAGTTGTGTCTTGTTTCGATCCAAGCTACGATTGATTTGAAATAGCTTTCTTCTGAAGACAATGTATATCCAAAAATTCCATGCTCCACTCGTTGTTTTATACTTTCGATTATTTCGGGTGCCGTTTGGAATTCCATATCTGCAACCCACATTTTTATCAGGTCCTGATCAGGAAGAGGAAATTCAAGATTTTCATAATTTCCAAATAGATATTCTCTAAATCCTTCAACACTTAGAGCATTAGAATTCTGTCTATCAATTATTTTATCAAAGTTGTACGTCATATTTAGCTGAGGAGGAGATTTATGAAAATATAAATGTACTAACTAAATTAAAATAAAAGCCCAATCCTAATAGGTTGAAAATCAAAGAGGGCTGTCATTTAATAAATGACAGCCCTCTTCTTAATCTATATTGATCAATAAATTATTGACAATCTAGTGCATCTAATTGAGTCTGAAAAGCTGCAACTTGTGCTGTAATAATAGCATCGTCACATCCATCATAATCAGAAATTATTGCTTCCAAGTCTTCTTTGTATGCTTCACAACTAGCTAAAGTAGAATCAGCAGCATATGTTGTTCCTAATGCTAAGTTTGCATCAGCAGCAGTTGTGAATTCTAGTAAATCACAATCATCTCCACAGCTAGTAAAACCAATAGAAAGAACAGCAAATAGTGCAAAAAATAAATTTTTCATAAATAAAAAGTTTAGTGACGTCAGCAGTTGACATCAATGTTGAATTAATAAAGTTTTTCTTAATAAAAAGTTTAAAGTGATTAATTGGTATTAAAGTGCAAAGATAACTGTCTTAAAAATTTCTCCTATTCTAATATTAGATAAAATAGTTATTTCTGCCTTAGTTATGACATTAAAAAGACCTAAAGCAGTCACCCTAGGTCTTTTATTATCAACTCTTAAAATGTGTATTTAGCACATTGCTTCTAGTGTCCCTTTTCCATACATCAATATATTATTGATTGTGGAAGCTTTGGGCGCAAATTTCACTTTTGGAAGTTTATGATAAGTCTTATAGAGTTCATCATAATTTTCTCTTAAGCAAAGATCGTTTTGTAGTGAATCTTCAATTTCTAATCTTTCAAAAATGTCGCATTCGCCGTAAATAAGTTGAATTAATTTTTCTTCAGTGTAGCTGTGCTTCATATAGAAGTTTTAGTTTGTAATAAAAACATTTCGTAGGTTAAAACACATTGGCCCAAAAGATTATTGTATAGCACTGATATAAAAATTACATGCTTAGAATTTTAATTGTACTCTTAAAAACAGCTAACTTCAAATTTTGCGTCTTAGTTTTTTAACTAAACACCCTGAGTAAATCACCATTCATCTCAGTGTTGAATATTTGAAGACCTTTACTTCCATTGGCATTAAGTCCTTCACCACCTTCTGAAAATAATGCTCCGTGAGCTGTACATAACCATGCTCCTTCTATATCACTATAAGTGATCTGAGATAATTGTTCGTGACTACAAATAAGAGTTGCTGCAAGATATTCTCCTGTAATACTTCTGGCTATTACTACTTGGTCTTCGATGATATAACTTCCAAAGTTATTCAACTCTAAAAATTTATTAAGCGTAAGATCTATCACAAAATCCAAATCCTTGATCGGATCAGCTCTATCTCGAGTACAGCTTCCTAAACAAGTTGAAGTAAGAACAAATGCTGCCCCGACTCCTAATTTTTCTATAAATTCTTTTCTATTCATTCAACACTATTTATTAGTGATAATCTATCTCAAAAATGACTCATTGATAAATATACGTACAAGACTTCAATATTGTTTTCAACTATTCATTCAAAAAAACTATTTCTAAGAATTAAAGTCTTTACAAAGACCATGTTCAATATTCTAACCGATCACTTTATCAACAATTTTGATAATATTTTCACAACTCTTATTAGATTTTGCCAACATCTTGTCAGCTTCTTTTAATGTTTTAGCAACGAATTTTTCGTCTTTAACATCTGCGCAATTAATCTTTACATTCAAATATGCTCCATGAACTGCGGCTCTACAAGCAAGAGCTCCTACACCTGCATCAGATACAGAATTAGGATTACCCTTCTGTGCCATTGTTTTTAAGAAATCATAAGATGACAAAGAAGTCCTCATTATTTCTAAAGGAATATTTATTGCATACTTGGTTGCGTCATCCATTGCTTTCAACCTAGCCTTTTTCTCAGACTCCGTTGCCTTAGGCATTCTTACAGCATCGATTATCTTGTTAAATGCCGCTGTATCTTCATCTACTAGATGTAGTAATTTATCCTTTAATGCCTGACCTGTTTCTGCCACTTCACTGAAGAAATCTAGCTTATCTTCCCATCCTCGTTTGCCAGCAGATAAATTTGAAACCATAGTCCCTAGTGAAACTCCTAGCGCACCCATATATGCCGAAATACTTCCACCTCCAGGTGCAGGACTATCCGAAGCAGTTTCATCCGCAAATCCAGTAAGTGACATATCTACTAACTTCTTAGAATCTTCTTCGAGAAGGTATTCTATGATCTTTTTCTTAGGATCGAATTGTCCCAAATCATTAAGTCCTAGCGATTTCACAGCACAATCAATTATAGCTGTATCTGAAGCACCAGTAGATAGGTTTTGCTGTGCGAGAAAGTATCTCCCAGCAGCTATCATTACCTTTTTCGGCACTAATCCTACTAACTCAGAACCAGTTACTCGCATACCTCTTCTATTCGCACTGTTCCTGCACTCTTCGAATGCCTTGTGGAGCGATGTATGATTGATATTTGTGATATTCATTGATATTTGAGCAAGTCCATATTCTTCAATGAACCACCCAATAGCTTTAACAGACTTACATTTTCCTTTTGTACGTGCTGGTTCTCCTTTTTTATCTACTACTATTTTACCAGTGATCGGGTTCCCTTCTCTTTTAACTCTTCCCTTCTCTCTGATGTCAAATGCAACAGAGTTGGCTCTTTTTACGGAAGTAGTATTAAGATTCACATTATAAGCAATCAAGAAATCCCTTGCACCTATCGCTGTAGCTCCGGCCTTAATATTGTGCTTTGCTGGACCAAAATCTGGCTTCCAATTCGGATCTGCCAATTTATCTGTGAGGCCTTCGTATTCTCCGGCACGCACTGTAGCTAAATTTTGTCTTTCTTTACTTGCGGCTGCATGCTCATATAGGTAGAATGGAATGTCCAATTCTGCACCAGCGCGTTCTCCTAGCTGTTTTGCATATTCTGCAGTTTCATCTAGTGAAATATTCGATATTGGAATAAGTGGACACACATCTGTAGCTCCCATTCTAGGATGCTCTCCTTTGTGCTTACTCATGTCTATTATTTCACTGGCTTTTTTTATTGCTTGGAATGCCGCTTCAATCACTTGTTTTGGTTCACCTACGAAGGTAACCACAGTCCTATTTGTAGCTTTCCCTGGATCGACATCTAGTAACTTTACTCCATCTACTTTTTCTATTTCGTCCGTAATCTGTTTTATGATTGACATGTCGCGACCTTCACTAAAGTTAGGTACACATTCTATAAGTTGTTTCATTTGAGTTAGTTTACTAATGTAATAATTAGGGTTGGGATCTCATTTTATGCCTCAAATGTAAGAAAGAATAGAATTTAAATTATCCCCTTCATTACTTATTTAATAATAATCTACTTCATCCCAATTATTAATTTATTCATATTGATTACATTGCCAAAACACTCTTTCTTTCAATGATAGCTTTTTACAAGAAGAGGTAATGTGTGTGGAACTTTGAGAGCTGTTAGAGAAAAATCATTAGTACATTTTGATAAAATGTATACCTTGGTGATAAACCAACATTAATGAAAATTATCTCACCCTGGCTCAAAAGAATCCCATGCAAATCAATCGTTTAGTTGTACGACTGAGTGATGAACATTCACGGTTTTATATTCATATTGATGCCAAGGCTGTCATTAATGATTTCAAAGAACAACTCGATTTACCTAATGTAGTTTTTACCAAAAAAAAGAGAACGCTGTTTATGGGGTGCCAATATATTAAACAGCAAAACCTTAACTAAAAAAGCAGCTATAACTTTCACTATAACTGCTTTTTCTTGTGAGCGATGAGATCCTAATCTTTAGTATATCATTCTAGTGTGTCACTACAATTTTTTTGTGCAGATATTCCCCCTCAACATTAAGTCTCAGTATGTAGATTCCAGCATTCAATGTTTTTGTGTCCACCATAAATTTTCCATCAGCACCATTCTTGCTTAGCATTATAGTTTGACTACCTCTGAGGTCTGTAATACTTATATTTATTTCCCTAACAAATGACTCTCCAAAGTCAATAGTTAAAATTTGGTCAACTGGGTTGGGATATACACTGACATTTGACTTCTTCCAATTATTGGTTGCCGTTAAGTCATCAACACAGGTCGTTGTGTCGACGGAACATTCAGTTGCTGGGTCAGTGACTACCAATGTGTAACATCCAACCTCCAAGCCTGCAATATCTTCATCCGAAGAGTTATAGTTATTGTCTCCTGTCCAATCATACGTATAATCTCCGTTTGTGCTGATATTAATTGAGCCCAACTGTCCAACTTTTACATGCACGATCTCATCTATAGTGATGATGATTTCATTTGGCTCTGTGATGGTATAACTTTGCTCAACACTGCAGTTTTTACTGTCGGTGGTGGTCACAGAGTAGTCTCCTGTACACAGGTTGTTATTTATTGCCATTGATGCTCCGTTATTCCATGTATATGTCAATGGACTAACTGCATTGACTACATCTGTAATACTGATACTGCCATCACATTCATCGTAACAACTTACATCGACAACTATTGACTCCACTTCCAATACTGGACAGACAAACTCAATAATGGTTGCTGAACCAGTTACAGTACATCCATTAGGGTCAGTTATGGTAACTGTATATGTATTGGGATCCAAAGCCTCGATCGTTTGAGTTGTTTCCCCATTAGACCATTCGTATTCATAGGGTGATGTTCCGCCTGATGGTGTTGCAGTTGCTGTACCATCATTGGCATCATTTCCTGATTCATCAGAACTATTGATGTTAACCGTCAATTCGTTTGGTGCTTCTATTGTATATGATCCAAGTACAGTACAGTTATTATCGTCTACTACGGTGACATTATATGTCCCAGCACACAAATCTGCAATACTTGCTTCAGTTGATCCATTATCCCACGTGTAGGTAAATGGTGATTGTCCACCCTCTACTGCAGCAATACTAATACTACCCATGCAATCACCAAAACATGGATTATGAAGAAGGGTGTTTTGTATGCTTAGCCCTTGACATTCAAATTCTACAACGTTCACTGTTTCTATGGACTCGCATCCATTTGCATCTGTGACCGTGACCGTGTATTCCGCAGGACTTAATCCTGTGATCATTTGAGTGCTATCACCATTACTCCAACTGTATGTATAGGCTTCAGTGCCTCCAGATGGACTAGCCTCAGCTGTACCATCATTTAAATCATTACCTGTCTCATTTGTGGCTTCGGCATTTGAGATAAGTTCAGTTGGCCCTGTAATTGTAAATGACCCTGATACTGAACAGTTCAAAGCATCTGTAACTGTAACTGAATATGATCCATCACATAGGCTGTCAATTGTTGATCCTGTTTCACTATTGGACCATAAATAAGTGAAAGGTGCAACTCCATTTGTTACGCCAGTAATAATTATTGAGCCATCACATACTTCAAAACATGTAGCATCCTCCTGTGTGGATATTATCGTAAGTGTTGGACACACAAATTCATTGACAATAACTGTATCATTTGCGCTGCACATATTGGTATCGACGACGATCACAGAATACATTGCTGGCGGAAGAGTGTCTATGGATTGTGTTGTTTCTCCATTGCTCCATGCATATGTGAAAGGTGGTGTGCCGCCTGTCGGTGCGCACATTGCTGTGCCATCATTAAAACCATTACCCGTCTCATCTGTGGCGGATGAGTTGGGTATTGGAAGAGGATTTACAGTTACAATAACTTCATCGGTATCTTCACAGCCATTGCCTTCGCCAACTGTTACTGTATATGTTGTAGTAGTAGTAGTTGGATCGGCAGTCGGATTGCTGATATTGGGATCATCCAACCCATCGGTAGGACTCCAACTGTAAATAGTTCCTCCTGATGCGTTCAATTGGGTATTACTTCCAGCACAGAATGCTACATCATCTCCAGCAACTGCTGTGATTTCTTCGGTGGTAAAGGATTCTTCAGTACAACCAATTGCATCTCCACTTGCCTTGTATGGGGTGATCGTTACATATATAGTTGAGGCACATGGAAAATCAATAGGATCGAAGGTGGTGACATTACCAACGTCTTCATTATTGTATAAGTCATTGCCGCCTGATGAAGTGCCAATGGTTAATTTGTAGCCAGTGGCATTAGCAACAGATAGCCATGTTAAGTCTGTGGTGATATAGACCATGGTAGATCCATCGAGTGGAGTAGTCAGGTTTGTACAGGAAGGAGGCAGTGCATCACAAGCATTGATTATTTGTGTTACATTATTACATCCTGCCATATTATCGTGAATATCTTTTGTTTTATTCGGTAAATCAAGGAAGCTACAGATACTTTGCACTTCGCATTCAGAGAGAGAATTGTTATTAAAAATTTCTAAATCTTCATCAAAAGTACTTTGTGCTTCAATAGTTGCAGGGTCTATGTTTTGAATACCAGATAAACTCGTTAAGGCATCATTTCCCACAATTAAAATTCGACCACCAATAGATGCGATATTGTCCAATCCTGACAAACTCGTTAATGCAGGATTTAATGTTATAGCAATAAATCCGCCAGTAGACGCGATATTGTCCAATCCTGCTAAGCTAGTTAATACATCATTTTGAGAAATTTGAATGGCAGTACCAACAGAGGAAAGATTGTTCAATCCTGACAAACTAGTTAATGCAGCATTCCCAGAAATACTAAGGCTACTTGAAGATGCGATATTGTCCAATCCTGCTAAGCTACTTAATACCTCATTTTGAGAAATCGCAAGGGAACCAATAATTGAAATATTTCCCAATGCTGATAAACTCGTTAAGGCATCATTTCCCCAAATTTGAATATTTTCCCCAATAGACGAGAGATTTTCCAAACCTGATAAGTTCGTTAAGGAAGCATTAGCAATAATACGAAGGCTAGCACCAACAGAGGAAATATTTTCTAATCCTGATAAGTTCGTTAAGGAAGGATTACTTCTAATATGAAGGTCTGCGCCAATAGATGAAAGATTGCTCAAAACCGATGTGCTTGTTAAGGCAGCATTACTAGCAATAAAAAGTTGTCCGCCAATAGACGAGAGATTTTCCAACCCCGACAAGTTTGTTGAAACGATATTAGAAATTGTAATATCTCCGCCTATAGAAGTAATATTGTCCAACCCTGATAAGTTGGATAGGGCAAAATTAAAATTAATAATTAAATCTCCCCCAAAAGAGGTGAGCTGTGCTAATCCGTTAAGATTTGTTATATCATCAAATATTGATTCTTCAATGAGCACATTTCCCTCTATCTCAGTACAATTCGGATAGTTGGTAGCAAAATCATCGATTTGTTGTTGAGTGCTAAAAGTCATTCCACTTGGCAAACAGGATTGAGCCAATACGAATGGAGTACTGAATAAAAATAATACGAGTATCAAATAAAATTTCTTCATAGAATAATGATTTATGTTATATAATTAACAATCCTAGTAGACAATGCAGTAAAACTTTCTACTGCACTTATCCCTATTCTAAAAATAATCATTTATCGTGTAAAAAGCAATATTCTAAGGCTAATTCTTGCTTGCCATACTCCCTTATGGCAAACTCAAATATCAGACTTCTCCAATCTCCAAATAAATCATAACTGCTTTGTAATTCGAGTCTCTTTGCACAAACTGGAAGCTCAGCAGAAATGCTGCAAGAAGCACAATTTTTTCACGTAATATTGTTTTCAAAAGCAGGATAGTGTCTATTAAATTTAATGAAAATTTATATTACAAACTATTGTTAATCAATTGATTGTAAAATTTACAGAGCAAGTTTATAATTAACAAGACTTTTTTGACTTACAGTGTTTGGATATAACACCATCTCGTCTGTCTCTTATACACATCTGACGCTGCCGACGAAGAGGATAGTG
>CAJXUU010000056.1 GCA_913061325.1 uncultured Saprospirales bacterium
GATTTCTGCCTGTCTCGTGGGCTCGGAGATGTGTATAAGAGACAGGTTCTAAACCATTTGAAACAATGAATAACCTATTAAAATATATACAATCCAGAATTTCTTTGACTCAAATCGAGATTGATTTAGTTGAAAAATGTTTTGTCTCTGAAGAAGTTCTCGCACAAACCAAACTTTTGGAAGCCGGAAGAATAGAACGTTATGTTTATTTTTTAAGTAATGGGATTGTAAAAGGGTATCAAAACATAGACGGCAAGTTAGTAACTCAACATTTAGTTTCCGAGCAGGATTTTTTTACGTCTTTAGATAGCTTTATGAGCGAAACACCTTCCTTAGATTACTACGAAACGATTACCGATTGTAAACTTTTGAAAATATCTAAGCCTGATTTCGAACTGTTACAAGAAAACACCACTTTTTGGAGTGATTTTGTTAAAACAGTTACCAATGAGCACTTAAGCGGTAAATTAGAACGGGTTAAAGATTTTCAAATTTTGACTGCAAAAGAACGTTACTTAAAGTTTATAACTCAAAGTCCAAACTTAGCTTTAAACGTTTCGGTAGATAACATCGCTTCATTTTTAGGTATGGAGCCACAATCTTTAAGTCGTATACGAAAACAAATCACTATCTAACAAATGTTATTTCTACTCATCTAAAACCTATATAAATTTGCTCAAACAAAAATATTAAAAAAATGAGCAAAGAAATTTCATTAGTAACAGGAGCAAACGGACATTTAGGAAACAATTTGGTTAGATTATTACTTTCTCACGATCATAGGGTAAGAGCAAGTGTAAGAAACATTAAAAATCAAGAACCTTTTGAAGGCTTAGATTGTGAAGTAGTACAAGCAGATATTACCAATAAAGAATCACTTCGGAAAGCGTTTAAAGGAGTTACAAACTTGTATGCCGTAGGCGCAAATTTTAGTATGTGGGCTAAAAACCCCAAGGTTGAAATTTATGATAATAATGTACAAGGAACTCAAAATGTATTTGATATCGCAAAGGAATGTGGGATTAAAAATATTGTGTATGTAAGTTCAGTAGCATCTTTAGATTTCACAAAGTTGCCAGCAAATGTTGATAATGGTTACAATAGAGATAGGAGAAACTGGTATTACAACTCCAAAAATGATTCGGATAAACTAGCCATTGAGTTAGGAGCAAAATATGGAATCAGAACTGTTTTAATTTTACCTTCTGCAATGATTGGTAGTAAAGCTTATAAATTGAGCTATTCTAATAATCTTGTGTATCAAATTTTAAATGGAGAAATTCCCGTAGATACAAATGTTACTTTAAATTGGATAGATGTAAAAGATGTTGCTTTTGGGGCATACAAAGCGATGCTAAAAGGTGAAAATGGAGAACGTTACATTCTATCGAACGAACAACATACAACGTTACAAGAAAGTGTAAAGATAGCATCCGATTTATTTCCCGAATTAAAATTAAAAACACCAAAAAAAGTACCTAGATGGTTGTTATACTCTGTGGCAGGGTTAATGGAATTTGGAAGTAAGATAACAGGAAAAGAACCTCAATTACAACGTCATTATCTAGATATGTTTTATGGATTAAAACAAGATTATGACATCAGTAAATCAAAAAATGAATTAGGATTTGATCCTAAACCTCCCAAAGATGCATTAATAAATGCTTTAGAATATCTGAAAAATGATTGGAAAAAGAAACTAACGGAATAGAACAATGCACATAAAAAATAGTAGTTAAGTGCCTTAATTTAATTCGGTGCTTTTCTACTTTTTTTCTCTAAACTAAAAATTAGTGCCTGCCAATCTACTCCTTTTCATACACTAATCCGTTGGCAGTAATTCCTCAGATTAGACCGACCAAAATTGATCCCAAAATATATCAATTTTTCCTCGGCAAATTAATTTCCCTTGCTAACGATGTTACAATGACCTTATCTTTATAATGGCTCTATCTGAGACCGGTTTTTTAAATGGCATCTCTGTTCTTTACATAGCGATCAAAGCAACCCTTTCCGCAGGAAAAGTCATTCAGAAGTATATGAATAAAGACGTTTCGGTGGAGAAAAAGAAGGGAGTAACATACTGTTTTATTTATTCCAATTCTTTTTTAATCATCATCGAATAAGTTCCAATTTACAAATCCGAACGATCCTCCCCTTCACTTGACTTACCTTTGTGATATGAAAAAAGGATAACAACCTTATTCAATTTATTTTTAAATAATTTAACCTAAAAACAAATCCATAGGAGTGTATTGACATCCTCTTGGAGTGGTTTTTAATGCCCATTACAAAGCATTTATAAAAAGATAAAAATGAAAAGACTGAGTTTAACAACATTACTAATTGCCATTTTTGCAACAGTAACTTTTAGCCAAAATCTAACACAAACAGTAAGAGGTACTATAATAGATACAGATAGTAAATTACCACTCATTGGAGCGCAAATTGTAATCCTTGGTACTGATCCATTAGTTGGTACGAATACAGATGTGGACGGTAAGTTTAGATTAGAAAACATCCCATTGGGAAGAATTGCACTGCAATTATCTTACGTTGGATTTGAAGATAAGACCATTCCAAATATTGTAGTGAACTCTGGCAAAGAGGTGGTTTTAAATTTAACTATGGAAGAATCTTTCGAAACATTGAGTGAGGTAGTGGTCATCGCAAATAAGAATAAAGGAGCCGCATTGAATGACATGTCGTTGATTAGTGCGCGTTCTGTTTCAATTGAACAGACAGAACGTTATGCGGGCTCTTTTAATGACCCTTCACGGATACTATCGAATTTTGCCGGTGTAACGAATACGCAAGATGGAAGCAATGATATTATTGTCAGAGGGAATTCCCCCAAATATATCCAATGGCGTTTGGAGGGTTTAGAAATCACAAATCCCAATCACTTTGCGGACCAAAATTCAGTAAGTGGGGGTATCAGTGCACTAAATGCAAACTTACTAGCAAGCTCTGATTTTTATACTGGAGCATTTTCACCAGAGTATGGAGATGTTTTATCTGGTGTCTATGATGTGAATATGAGAGCAGGGAATAATGAAAAATTCGAATCCACTTTTGGTTTTGGATTATTAGGTACTGACTTTACATTTGAGGGGCCTTTCAAAAAGGGATATGGTGGTTCTTTTCTTGTCAACTACAGATATTCTACAATTTCTTTGGTCAATGATATTGGATTGGCGGATATTGGCGGATTACTGAAATTTCAAGATGCTTCTTTCAAAATAGTACTGCCTACCAAAAATATAGGGACATTTTCTTTATTCGGATTGGGAGGAAAGAGTAGCTTTTTTCTAGAAGATGTAAAGCCTGATCTATGGGATACTCCCGGCGATGCAAGTTCAAGACCTGATATAATTGAAGATTATGACAAAGGATCTATCCTTGCAAACTTAGGAGTAAAACACGTAATGCCTATTAATGATAACAGTTATATTAAAACATCTCTTTCCTATTCAAGTAATAATATTGATGATGATGTATTAGAATCAAAGACTACAAAAATATACGATGAACAAGATGATTTTTTAAGAGATTCTATTCTCAGCACGAAAGTAAATTATCAAGGCAGATTAAAAAATTCAGCTTATCGTGGCGCTATAACTTATAACAACAAATTGAATGCAAAAAACAAAATTCAAATAGGTACGAAGTATTCTCTTTTCGATTATGATAATAATCAAAGTAGGCTTCAAGAAAATGGAACTACTAGATTCGCTGTAGTAGATTTTAAAGAAAACATGAGTACGGTAAGAAACTTTATTAGTTGGAAACATCGCTTAAATGAAGACATTACAATTGTGTCAGGAATTCAAAACATGAATGTTTTACTCAACAATAAAAGCACATTTGAACCAAGACTTGCTGTAAAATGGAAATTGAATAATACCAGCTCCCTTAATGCTGGATATGGCAAACACAGTACTATGGAAAGTATCCACAATTATTTCACTAAGGTCGAATTGGATGATGGTAGTGTAGTCGAACCTAATAAAGACCTAGGTTTATTAAAAGCGCATCATTTTGTTTTAGGCTATGAGAAACGTTTCACTAAGAATTTAATGATAAAAGCTGAAGTGTATTATCAAGATCTTTATGACTTACCTGTAGAAAACAGTGACACGAGCTATTACGCCACAATAAATGAAGGTATTGATTATAGATATGTTGATTTAGTCAATGAAGGGACTGGTAAAAACTATGGTATTGAGCTTACTCTGGAACGCTTTCTCGCAAATAACTACTATTTTTTACTCAATGGTTCTTTATACAATTCAAAATACAAATCATTGGAAGGTAGAGAGCGAAATACGCAATACAATGGTAACTATTTAGCCAACTTTTTGGTGGGTAAAGAATTTCAGGGCCTTGGGAAAAAGAAAAACCAATCCCTATCTCTAAATGGTAAAATATTCTATGGGGGTGGCAAGAGAATTGTTCCGTTGCTAAGAGATGGACAAGGAGGTTTGGCAGTTGATCCTGAAAACAATAATTATTGGGATTTTGAAAAGGCTTATGAAAATAAGTTGGAAGATGTTTACCAAATAACGATATCAGCTAGTTATAAATGGAATAAACCAAAATCGACCCACGAGATTTTCATGAATTTGGATAACGTTACCAATACAAAAGGAAATGTCTCCGAATATTACGATGAGAGCGAACCCAACTCAACCGGTCACCTTACTCAATTTGGCTTTTTTCCTAATTTGATGTACCGGGTTAATTTTTAGAATAAACCCTAATATTTATAATTAGCAAACGATAAAGCTTAGGTATCGATTTACAAATTAATGCATTCTTAAATCAACAAAAGTAATATGGAAAACTCAGAAAAATTTTGGGATTTAGTGTCAAATCTATTTGGGAAGTCAGAGAAAAAAATTGATGCGGCTTCGACTTCCTTCAAGACTATTGAAGCCACTAAAAATCTGCTCGACAGGAATGATGTTGTTTTGGATTACGGATGTGGGCCTGGCACATTAACTATTGAAATTGCTGAAGGTGTAAAAACGATTCATGCCATTGATATATCATCGGGAATGATAGAGGTTGCAAAAGGAAAAGCAGCTAATCGTAACATCAAGAATGTAGATTTCGAACATTCATACCTATTTGATGAGCAATTTAAAAAAGAATCTTTTGATGCGATTTTGGCTTTTAATATTCTGCATTTTATAGAAGATACACCCAAAGTTATGTCGACAATAAATGACCTGTTAAAACCTGGAGGGACATTTATTTCCGCAACTGCATGCTTGGGAGAGCGCAGGACATTTCTAAGTATGTTGATGTTTGTCTTGACTAAAATAGGTTTGGTTCCTAAGATGAATTTCTTTAAAATCTCAGAATTAGAGCATCTAATATCCTCCGGAGACTTCACAATAGAGAATAACAAGAGCTATTCGAGGATACCTGATTGTTTTATAATAGCAAAGAAAAACGTATGAATCTATTAGAAATAAAACTAGAAAACCCTATTGCATATGATGAAGTCATTCGTCTTAGATCCGTGTTGATTGCTGCAAAACGACATGATTTTTTAATTATTGATACTGGGGCACATGATTTTATATCAGTAAAAGTCATAAAATATTTCAGAGATCAATTATCGGATTTGGAGCCCTGTTTAACAAAGTTCAAAAAGATAGCTTTTATACATGCTCCACGATACCAGAGTGAAAATAGCGATCCCGATAAGTATAATTTTTTCACTTCTAAAGAGAATGCTGCAAGGTGGTTTGGAAATGGTGAAGAAATTTAAAGACATAATTAGTTCGGATTTCCAAATCAGAACGATTGCCCTCCCCTCTCCCCTTACCTTTGGGTTATGAAAAGAGTTATTCCAACCAACTCACTTTATTCTCTAACTAAAAATCAAAAAAAATGAATGACCAAAAAATGAAAGCCATTATCTCCACAAGATACGGGTCACCAAATGTCCTTCAACTCCAAGTCGTAGAAAAACCTATTCCTATGGAAAATGAAGTATTGATCAAAATACATGTTACATCTGTAACCACTGCAGGAAGCATGATGCGAACTGGTTACCCGCTGATTGGCAGACTCATTATGGGACTCAAGAAACCGAATAACCCGATACCAGGGACTGGCTTTGCCGGAGTCATCGAAGCAGTCGGTTCAAAGGTAAAATTATTCCAAGTGGCTGATGAAGTGTTTGGAGAAAACATCACCACATTTGGTACAAATGCACAATACGTTTGTGTTCCAGAAGATGGAGTGCTGACAATTAAGCCAGACCATATTCCTTTCGAAGAACTTGCTTCTGTTTGTGATGGACCATTAACCTCGATTAATTTTCTCAAAAATTTGGCAAAAATTCAACCTGGCCATAAGGTACTTATCAATGGTGCTTCCGGAGCATTGGGTACAGCAGCTGTTCAACTCGCGAAGCACTTTGGAGCAGATGTAACAGGGGTATGCAGTGGTAAAAATATAACCATGGTCACTGAACTTGGTGCTAGTAAGGTCATTGATTACACGCAAGAAGACTTCACTAAAGCCGAGGAGAAATATGATATTATTTTTGATACAGTGGGTAAAAGTTCCTTTTCGAAATGTAAAAAGGCACTTAAAAAGACGGGCATTTATCTTTCACCTGTTCTTGATTTTACGCTTCTGTTTCAGATGATGTGGACCTCAGTGCTTAATGGTAAAAAGGCAATGTTTTCAGCAACGGGAATTCAACCTGTTCCAGAGCTGCTTAAACTACTTAATGAGCTGAAGGAGTTAATTATTACTGGAAAATTAATATCAATCATCGATAAGCGCTATCCATTAGAGCAAGTTGCAGATGCACACAGATATGTCGATACAGGGCGAAAAAAGGGAAATGTTGTTATCAATGTTAGTTGAGACTAATATTTAAATCCTAATTTTTATAGTCCTTAGTGCCTCTCCAATTTTAAGTTAAACCATAAATAAAATAAAATGACTTCTACAAAAACTAAAATACCAGCAATGACTTATGCAAAATATGCTGGGCTCCTATATTTACTTATCGCAATATCTGGTGGATTTAGCATAGGGTATATGCCCTCAGTGATTGTTGTAGCGGGCGATCCTGCCACAACTACGCAAAACATGATGGATCACCTAGGGCTATTTCGGCTTGGCATTCTAGGTGATATTGTTGTTTTATTATTAGAGATTGTATTGACTGTAATCCTATATCAATTGACCAAACCCGCAAATCAAACGATTGCTATGATTGCCCTATTCTCTAGACTAGCCATGAGTATTGTAATGGGGCTCAATTTGCTTAATTATTTAATCCCTTTTCATCTTCTAAATGGTGCTGATAACTTGAGTGCATTTGAATTAGACGAGCTACAATCCTTGTCCATGGTATTTCTCGAAGCACATCAGTATGGAGTCTATATATGGGGATTATTTTTTGGACTACATTTAGTAGCACTGGGTTATTTGGTTTTCAAATCAAAATACTTTCCTAAGGTTCTAGGAGCTATGATGGGCATAGGAAGCCTTGGCTATTTATTAGAAAGTATCGGAGAAATCACTTTGACTAATAATGAAGTATTATCAACATTGATCATCGCATTTCTTGTGATTGCAACAGTTGGAGAATTGTCTTTCACTTCTTGGTTATTGATAAAAGGTATAAATATTGAAGAATGGGATAAGCAAACATAGAAAAACAAGGTTTTCAATAGAAATAACGAGAATGTAATCACTTCCTTCGGCTCACAAAAACAACTCCTTCACTTCAGCTGTCGGCACCATACATTCATTCTTTTTACCAAACCACTTATATCGATTTCTCGAAATAAAGTGATACACTAAATCTCTAAATCCTTTTGGCAATACAGATAAATAAGACAATACTTTCCAGCCACCACCAAGGATCTTCATACTCTGAAGCCCGACATCACTATATGTATAAAGTGTTCCTTTATAGGCTAAAACAACCGTTTCTTTGTCTTTCTCAGATGCTGAAAGTAAAACTTCTCCCGCTTTAGATTGCAAGGTGACATATCTAAAATCCTTTTTATGGTCTCTTTTGATCAACCATTGTACAAAACCATCGCATAAATTGCAAACACCATCAAATGCAATGATCGGATGCGTATGAGATAGCTGTAATAAGTCTGTTTTATTATAATTATTCATTTAAGGTATAACAGATACATTTATCAATTGTTTGATTCCTATGAAAACACCTCCCTCAACAAATCATCAATCTTAGATATTGTTTTCACTTCTATGGGCAGATCGTAAGAAGGCTCATCTTTATAATTATACTTAGAGACGAATATAACTTCGAATCCTAATCGTGCCGCTTCCTGCACTCGTTGGTCAACTCTGCTTACTGGCCTGATCTCTCCGGACAATCCCACTTCACCAGCAAAACAGATGTTTTTATGCACACTGATATCTTCTAATGAACTAATGAGAGCTGCTACGATAGCTAGATCTATAGATGGATCAGACACTTTTAAACCACCAGCCATGTTAAGAAACACATCGTTCTGACCAAATGCCAGTCCACATCTCTTTTCTAAAACCGCCAGTAACATAGATAATCTTCTAAGATCAAAACCTGTAGCTGATCGTTGTGGTGTCCCATATATTGCAGGGGTTACAAGTGCTTGAGTCTCTATCATCAAAGGCCTCAGCCCCTCTATGGATGCAGCAATAGCACTACCAGATAGGATTTCATTATTTTGAGAGATGAGCAATTCGGAAGGATTCTCTACTTCCCTAAGCCCAGTATGGTCCATGGCATAAATACCAATCTCATCTGTAGATCCAAATCTATTTTTGAGTGTTCTTAAAATTCGGTAAGAATAGTTTCTGTCTCCTTCAAACTGCAGAACAACATCTACAATATGTTCTAATAACTTCGGACCAGCAATAGATCCATCTTTTGTGATATGTCCTATTACAAAAATAGGAATGTTCGTTTCCTTGGCAAATCTCTGAAGTTCTCCAGTACACTCTCTTACTTGAGAAACACTCCCTGGCGTACTGTCCAAAAATGGTGATGATATCGTCTGAATAGAATCCACAATGATTACACCAGGTTCTAATTGTTTGGCAGCTTTTAGGATAGTATTAATATTCGTCTCAGCATATATATAGCTATTCCGATTTTTAATCCCTACTCTATCAGCTCTCATTTTTATTTGCTCTTCGCTCTCTTCTCCAGAAATATATAGAACTTTTTGATCGGTTCTTGTTGCAAATTGTAGTAGCAAGGTAGATTTTCCTATTCCAGGTTGCCCTCCTATAAGAATCAACGAACCTTTTACAATTCCACCTCCTAAAACCCTATTCAACTCTCCGTCAGGCGTAATGATCCTTAATCTATTTTCTGTGACAACAGAATGGAGTTCTTTAGGTCTATTTCTAATTTTAGAATCATCTTTCCAAACCGCACTTTTCTCTTCCTGCTTTGTAGGCTTCTGTAAAATCTCTTCAGTAAATGTGTTCCATTCATTGCATGAAGTACATTTCCCCAACCATTTTGCAGATTCAAATCCACAATTACCACAAAAAAAGGCCTTTCTAATTTTTGACATCAGCTATATATTGATCTTGTTTTCCAAATAACATCTAAAACCAACTATTTGAGAATAATTTCGCCACAAGATGACAATTAATGGTAGAATAGCTATCAGGTTGATTTAAAAACATTATTTTTACAGTTAGAAACATAAAAATGATAAATATTTTCTTTTCCTAGAATTATTGATTGGGGTATCTACTTATTTAATAGCCGATTAACTACCTCCCAAATACTATACTTAAAGTAAAAATATTTTAAAAAATGTGACTTTCTAAATGAGGCTCTGTCAAAATGAGGTATTTAATAAAATGAATACAATCTTAACCGAAGCTTCCAAAGGGAAGATTATTAAAACAAATGGTTTTCAAATGATTATCGGTATCTTCAAAACCCCTCATCTATTAGAATACCTGTAGTTTTGAACAAAAAATAGAAAACAGTGTTTCATTAATAGTAAAAAAAAAGATCACAAAATAGGTGACCAAATTATAAAAATTACGTCTTAGAGATGTATTCAAAAGAGAATACAAAAGAAAAAGAAAAATAAGGCTCTTTTAATCGAGAGTAAAGATTATTGTTTTCAATTGGTTTTTTGGGGTTATGCAGGGTACTCATTTATTTGGGTCCCTGTTGTTTTAAATGCAAAAAATATGCTTTCGGGCAAATTTTACATCTATCCTTGCAAATCTATTGAAGCAATTGTTAACTTGACGAATTATTAATGATTTAGCATTGTTAGTAAATAAAAATAAAGCTTCCATTGGAAGTAAAGATAATTGTTTTCAATTGGTTTTTTGGGGTTATGCAGGGCACTCATTTATTTGGGTCCCTGCTGTTTTTTTAGCCTCTTTGTAATTTCCCAATCTTCTGAAAATCACTGACACCCTTTACCCTATTAGAAAGTAACTCTTATTATGTTATCTACTCCGTAACCCTATACCAAGTCTGAGTCCTTCCTAAAAGAGCAAATCCAATAAATCCTCTCACCTTCAAAGTATTAGAATCAGTAAGCTCGATCTTGCATTTGTATTCTTTTCCAGTTTTAGGGTCCAAAATTTTACCTCCCTCCCATTCTGTATCTTAATCTTTTACAAGATTCCAAAGGATTTCCATGCCTACAATTGGTTGATCTTTTTTGATTCCCTCACATTTTCCACAATTTTTGGCTTCAGGATTGATAAGTTTTGATACTTTACCATAAATTTTACCCTTCTTTACATATATCTCAACATGAGATTTCGCTTTGCCATCTTCATCGTCTATTGTTTTCCATTTACCAACAATAGATTGAGCGTTGATCGTGAAAGTAGCGACGCTAAAAAGTAATAATGATAAACGATATTTCATATATTCTGTTTTTTGATATTTGATATTTAGATGATTTTCTTAAGTATAAACGAGTTAGAACATCATTTTGGTTACATAAGAACAAAAGAAAACGGAATTCAAATGAATATCATACCATATATGTGAATCTTTGTTCAAAATTTCATCTAGATTATAAACATATAATGAGAAAAACTTTAGAAACTTTATCATTTATACTTTTACTATCATACTCGATTCAAGGTCAAGTGGAGGTCTCGGGTATAGTTGTAAATGAAAACGGTGAAGCTCTAATTGGAGCGACTGTTCTAGAAAAAGGATCAGATGTAGGATCCGTAACAAATATCGATGGAACATTTAAATTTATATCACATGCAGACTCATTAGAAATATTCTACACCGGATTTGTTTCTAAAACAATTCCTATTCATAAAAATGGAGTTCATAAAATAATTCTAGTTCAAGCATTCAAAATTTATCGTGGCATTACACCAGTAGAAATAAACGCCCAGAACATACTTTCAGAAAAAGAAAATATTACAACACTTTCAAAGAATATCACAGAAATTACGATTCCTGGTAATATTAATGAAGTACTTAATACCGTCCCAGGATTACATATGCAATCAGGAGGATACAATACGAATAAGTTATCTATTCGTGGAATAGGAAGTACTTCACAATTCGCTACTTCGGATGTCAAGACATTTTATAATAATATTCCAATGCATAGCAGTATTGGCGAAAGTGCTATTGAGGACATAGGCTTACACATGGCAGATAGAGTAGAAGTGATAAAAGGAACTACAGGAAGCGAGTACGAAGCCGGATATGGAGGAGCAATAATCATCAAAAATAAAAATATAAGCTCTGAAGAAAAGACTGAAATATCATCCAATAATACTATTAGGAAATGGGGGTACTTTATGACTCAAAATCAAATCATAATCGGCAGAACAAATAAAATAAACTCGCACAATCTTGCAATCTACCACTCGCTCATTACTGATGATGGTTATAGAGAAAATAATCAGTTCGATAGGAATAATCTCACCCTAAATTATACATTCAACAAGAGTGGAAAACTGAAATTGACAACACTCATAAACAGAGTCGATCTTAAGGCATTTATACCTAGTTCCCTGAATCGAGATGACTATGATATCGAACCTACAAAAGCTGCATTTACATGGAATGGAGCAAAAGGAAATGAAGACTACAATCGCACACTAGCTGGTATAAATCTAGATTATGAATTCGATTTCAAGAGATCTATGTCACATACAGCATATGGTCAGTTTTTTGAGAGTTCAGAACTTAGACCATTCAATACCATAGACGAATCGAATACAACCTTCGGACTGAAAGGGAAATTCCAATATAACCGACCAGGTTACGCTGAAGTCTATACTGTGGGCTACAGAATACAGCAAGAAGACTATGATTTTGATCTTTTTGAGACGGATACAGATACTAAAGGTTCTCAATTCGCTAACGGAAACGAGCAAAGGTCTATTTATGAACTTTATGCAACTATGGACGCCGAAATAAATGAAAAATGGTCTTATAAGTTGGGTATCAATTCTCAATATGCGAATATAACCGCGGACGAAAATAAAGTACTCGGCAAAGCATTCTTACTACCTGAGGCTACATTTTCCTATAGGTCAAACAATGATAGACGGATTTACATCAGTGGAGGAAAAGGAATCAATTATTTCAACCCACAACAAGCCCTATTGCCTGATGGTACTTATAATAGTGACTTGCTACCCACGTCTGCATGGAGTATTACCATTGGGAGTAAAGGAATAGTTGCTAATAAATTACAATACAGGGGTGAAATCTATTATATGTGGGCAACTGATCTTATCACCACAGAAAGAGATGAGACAAATCAATCGATCAACACAAACGGAGGCAATGCAACTTATTCAGGGCTAGAATTAGCACTTAGATATAGCTTAATGGGTAAACTGAAAAGCAATAAAAACCTAACAATCAATCTGCAGTATAATCTTATGCAAAATAAGTATGTTGACTTTATTGATAACGAAAACGATTATTCAAAAAATACAATTCCAGGTGCACCCACCCAAACATTATCAGCAATAATATCAGGAAACCACAATGGTTGGTTCATAAATATGCGGTATCAGTTTGTAAATGATTACTACATGCGCGATGACAATTCTATAAAATCAGATGCCTATCATTTGGTTCATACCATGGCAGGATATAAGTACAAAACAGGTAAATGGCAAATTACACCACGGGTAGATTTGATTAATTTATTTGATGCAAAATACGCTTCAATGACTTTAGTAAACGCATCATCTTTCGGAGGAAATGCTCCTAGATATTATTATTCTGGAAGACCAAGGAACGTAATGGTCAGTCTAAACCTCAATTATGAGCTCTAGCTTATAGAACACATTACAACCTTTCACAATATATTAACGATTAATTCAAAGGAGGTTACTACATTTACGGAATGAAAAAACTGCTTCTCCTTATCCTTGTGATAGCTATCAATATAATACCTCACGCTACACAAGGTCAGGCACCTAAAAAGGTGCTCCAAGCAAATAGAATAGATAAGGAGAATAAAATCAACATAGATGGTTTTCTTAATGATGTTGCTTGGAAAGAATCAGAGATAGCAACTGATTTCATACAGACAGATCCTGTATTTCAAGATCCAGTATCACAAAAAACAGAAGTTAGAATATTATATACCGATAGAGGCATTTATGTAGGTGCAATGCTATATGACACTGAACCAGATAAAATTCTCAAAGAACTTTCACCAAGAGACCAAAGAGGAAATACAGATTGGTTTGGGGTAATATTTGACACATACAGAGATGGATTAAACGGATTCGCATTTAATGTTACAGCGTCGGGAGTACAACAGGATATAAAAGTAGCCGGTGGACAAGAAGATGTAAATTGGGATGCAATCTGGGACAGTGAAGTCCAATTCTTAGAGAATGGATGGTCAGTTGAAATATTCATACCCTATTTGTCATTGAGATTCGCCAATTCAAATACTCAGGAATGGAATGTGCAATTCATCAGAGAAATTAGAAGGTTCAGAGAGAATGTATATTGGAACCCTGTAAATCCAGCACTTGATGGATTTCTTAACCAAGCAGGGCGATTAGAAGGAATATCAAATATTAAATCACCAATTAGATTATCGGTAACTCCTTTCTTGACAGGTTATATTAATACGATCGGAAACCCTAGTATTAATCAAGCTACAGAAGTCACACCAGCATACACAGGAGGGATGGATCTTAAATATGGTATCAATGATGCTTTTACTTTGGACATGACATTAGTGCCTGATTTTGGTCAAGTTATCAGTGATAATGAAGTCCTTAATCTTTCCCCTTTTGAAATTCAGTTTGATGAAAATCGGCAATTTTTTAAAGAAGGCACAGAGCTTTTTGATAAAGGAAACTTATTCTATACAAGAAGAGTTGGGGGTAGGCCAATTGGCTTTTTTAATGCTTTTAATGATCGGCAGGAAAATGAAATCATAATTGAAAGCCCATCGCAGGCGCAATTGTACAATGCGACCAAAATATCAGGAAGGACTTCGTCAGGAACTGGGTTAGGAATATTTAATGCTGTTGAAGGCAAGGAATATGCAGTTATTCGAGATACATTAACTGGTGTAGAAAGACGAGTACAGACAAATCCATTGACCAATTATAATGTACTTGTTGCTGATCAAAATCTTCCCAATAATTCTGTTGTATCAATAATCAATACCAATGTCACACGATTTGGTGATGATTATGATGCAAATGTTACAGGAGCGTTTTTAAGTCTAAAAAATAAATCCCAAACTTATGCAGTCGGTGGAAAAGTTGTGGTTGCAAATCAGTTCTTCGAAAATGAAACAAATACTGGACACACATATGCACTAAGTGCCGCTAAAATCGGAGGCAAATGGAGGGGGGAACTATCGTACAATGAAGAATCTGACAATTACAATCCGAATGATCTAGGCATATTATTTAGTCCAAATGAAAGGGCTTTTTCCTCTGAAGTTTCCTATAACGAGTACAAACCAAAAAATGATAAACTACAAAGATGGGAATTAGGAATATCGCAAAATTATAATCGGCTTTATAGCCCTAACAAATTTGTAAATTACGGCATAGGGATAAATGGATTTTTACTTTGGAAAAGTCGAAATGCTGTTGGTTTTAGTGCTAGGGTTGAGCCTTTCACATCATTTGATTATTTCGAGCCTAGGTCTGTTGATTTCTCTCGGTTTTATGAATTCCCTACTTCATGGAATGTAAGCTCATTTTTCTCTTCAGATTATCGCAAAACATTCGCTTTTGATATAAGAGGATTCTATAGAAATTTCGGTGAAGAAGGTAGGTATTTCACCAACTGGAATTTTAGTCCAAGAGTAAGAGTCAATGATCAATTGTCATTTATCTTATCTACAAATTATACAAAATCCCAAAATGAAAATGGATATGTCAGCGCTTTTATAGGTCAACCCATTGATGGCATATCTGATTCTGATGTAATGTATGGTACTAGAGACAGATCAACATTTGACAATAGCCTAAGAGTACAATATATCTTTAATAATAAAATGTCTCTTTCTACAAGAATACGTCACAACTGGGATCAAGTAGAATATGTGAAATTCAGTCGACTTGAGCCAGACGGATCATTAACAGATCTCAGTTTTAATGGTACTACAGATAATGGGATTCCTATTTATGATGTAAACTTTAATTTCTTCACTGTCGATCTCAATTATACCTGGAGATTTACAAAAGGGAGTGATATTATCGTCGTTTGGAAAAATAACATAAGTGGTAGGGACCAAAATTTTGACAATAATTATTTCTCTAATTTCTCTAACTTATTTGATTTTCGACAGACGAATAGTATCTCTCTAAAAATTGTTTATTTCTTAGATTACGATAGTGTTCTTAATGGATAGGGAATAATGAAGGATTTCAGGTATACAATAATTTATGAAGTATGATCGAGTAAACTATAAGTCGAGATATCTACCAACAATATTCTGAACTACTTAGTTACATCCAGCACAAACGATAAAATACTAGTATAAACACTGATTTCACTCCTAGGGTTTTCACTGAAATGTCCTTGAATTCACTATTGTCAAGAAATCAAAAGATATATTTTTATGCCCTTGTGATTCAATTTATTATATTAGTTACCACATCCAACTCGTATTATGAAAAAGGTGATTTCTATTTTCTTTCTTTTACAATTTTGCTTATTCATATATGCTCAACCAACCCTTCAATATGTTCAAGTTTATTCTGGTCTAAGCAATTCTGTAGATATATCTAATGCTGGAGATGGATCAAATCGTCTATTTATTGTTGAGAAAGCTGGAATAATTAAAATCATAGAAAATGGAAGTATCCTTGCCGCTCCATTTCTGGATATAAATTTACAAGTCAGTTCTGGAGGTGAAAGAGGCCTGTTAGGCTTAGAATTTCATCCTAATTATGAATCCAATGGCTATTTCTTTGTTAACTATACCAACACTTCTGGTACAACTACCATATCTAGATTCAAAGTTTCAGATGCGAATGCAAATCTTGCTGATCAAACTTCTGAAAAAATAATGATTACAATTAGTCAACCCTACTCGAACCATAATGCTGGAGACTTAAAATTCAGTCCCATAGATAGTTTTTTATACATTCCAATGGGAGACGGAGGGTCAGGGGGAGACCCAGGATGCAGGTCACAGGATTCTACCCTATTGCTTGGTAAAATGCTCCGAATAGATGTGGACCAAAATGAGAATACTTCACCTTATTATGGCATCCCATCAAACAATCCTTACATCAATTTTCCAACTGTTCCAGATGAGATATGGGCTTTTGGATTAAGAAATCCATGGAAATTTGCTTTTGATTCCAAGACTGGTGATATGTGGATTGCAGATGTAGGACAGAATGCTATTGAAGAAGTAAACTTCACATTGGCGGCAAGTACTGGAGGAGAAAATTATGGCTGGGCCGTTATGGAAGGTAATAATTGTTATGACTCTGACCCCATCAATAATAACTGTGAAAATAGCGTTCCTTCATGTTTTGATGCTTCTTATATTGATCCTATTTATACTTACGGACATAGTTCATCTGGAGGATATTCTATTACTGGGGGACATGTATACAGAGGGTGCAAGTATACTGAATTGTATGGTTATTATATTGTAACAGACTATAGTACAGAAAACACTTGGGTAATGGATTCAAATGGTACAGCGACTCAAATGGTAGATACCCCAAATGGAGTGGTCAGTTATGGAGAAAATGAAGCAGGAGAGTTATTTCTGGCGACATTGTCTGGAAGTATATATGAAGTCCGCGAAACCACCTACCCTGAAGTGCTTACATTAACTGTTGCCGATAGCCCTTTAAATGGTGTTTATCAGGCTGCTGACAGTATTGTTATTGAGAGTAATGTGATTATTAATGCCAATGCAGATATTACATTCATTTGTCCAAATTTGACTTTCTCCAATGATGTGCACGTTCCAATAACAGCTTCTTTAAGAATCGACAAAGGGGTTTGTGATGATTGAGAATAAGCGTATAAAGTTATACTTTCACAATATTTAACGGCACTTCACCTGAACTACTTAACCTTGACATACCATCGAAGAATCTTTTATGTAATCTGATCTTTTCTTTCTATTAAAAAGTAGAATAAACCAGCTATTCCTAACCAAAACAACTGTCTTGCCCTACGCATAATCGAAACCACCAGCCACACCTCATTTCCCGCAATCCCAACAGCTCCAAGCATGACTTTATTGGCGTATTCTTCTACTCCTACTTGTCCCGGTACTATTGCTCCAATTGTCTTGAATAAGATGACACCCATCTCAATGGCAATAGCATTGACTACAGAAATGTCAAATCCTAACACTTTCAAAATAAGATAAAATTCAGCAGCGCCGAAGATCCAGTGGATTACAGAAAGTAGAAATGCCCAAAAGAACTTCCCTTTATTATGTGAATAAAAAGTGTGTGCTTCTTGATTGATTTCTTTGATAGCATCCAAGATTTTATCAGAGATGTATTTATTTCCGAATCTTCTTTGCAGTTTGGATACAACCTTATGCAGATACAGCTTGGAGTGCAATAAAAATCTAGCCAACAAATATCCAAATCCGCTAATAACAACCAACGCAACGAGGACGATAGGTAGTCCTTGATTATCACCCAACACACCAAGTAACAAGTATAATCCGGATAGAATAATCAAAAGTAATGCAGATAGAATAATTAAAATTCTTGATAATAATATCGAACTGACAGATTGCTTATTATCTATCCCGTTTTTAGCGAGATAGTGTGCTTTCAAGGTCTCTCCAGCAATGACACTTGTAGGATTGAAGGCACTCAGCATCTCTCCCACATGACGGATCATGAACAACTGTAGTATACTCGTTTTATCTCCATCATCCCCCATACATAACCGCCAAGCAAGGGTAGCACTTAGGTACGCAAAGAAGGAGAGTCCAACTACTCCTAAAAATGTAAAAGGCATCTTCTTAAGATATCCACCTATGACCTCTAGATCAGAATTCCATACGAATTGAGCAACAAAAACGAGAACTAAGATCAATAGTCCCCACTTTATAACAGTCTTATATTTTTGAAAAAATGATGCCATCTTAAGCCTCTACGGTGTCTGAAGGAAGCTCTCCTGTTTTCCCTAATCTAGCGACATCATCAAAATATGTTTCGCATAGTGAATCCCAGTTTAGTGTTTTTGTGTATTCGATTCCATTTTTCACAAATTCATTTTTGAGAGTAGAGTCTCCAATTACTTGATCTATCCTAGCAAGGTAGTCTGATTCATCTTCAGGATCACACAAGAAACCTGTTTTACCATGATCAACGAGACTTTGAGAGCCACCACCTCTGGCAATCACACATGGACAACCACTCGCCATAGCTTCTACGACCACATTTCCATATGTTTCCGATACGGATGGAAATAAAAATATATCTGCAGAGGCATACAGCGCTGCCAAAGTATCATGATCAACTTTTCCTAACATGTAGGCATTGGGCATTTTTTCCGCTAAAGTTTTTTCAGCAACTCCATCTCCAGCAATGATGAAATTGTATTTATCTCCATCTTCTTGACTTTTTTTAAAGATTCTAATTAGCGTGGCAAGATTTTTTTCCCAAACTAACCTTGATGCAAAAAGTATGTTTGGTTTGTCGTTTTTAGTTATTGCCTTTATTTGTGGCACATTTCGTTTATTCGGATTAAATAAATTATGATTTATTCCACGTTGCCAGATCTTCATTTTGCTTGTATCAAACTTGAACTCTTTCAATTCTTCGACCATCTGCATGGTAGGAATGTACATCAATGAAGATTGATCATAGAATTTCTTTTGACCATAAGCGACTGTCATTACAGCTGGTTTGGCCAAAAAAGGAAGTGGCCTCAAATAGTAACTTATGTAAGAAAGAAAATGGGTGTGATAAATAGTTATCACAGGAATATCCCTACTCCTCTTATACTGAAAAGCAAAATCGCCCAAGGGTGACGGCGAAGCTATATGAATCACATCAGGCCTAAATTCCTTCAGTCGTTTCCTCATCGAAAACCAACTGAACACAGGGATAGCCAACTTATAAGTACTATTAAATGGAATCGGAATCGATGGGACTTGAAATACCTCATGACCAATATCTTCCTTAGGAGGCATCCCACAGAAAAACACAAATTCAAATTCATCTTTCGGGATTCGTTCTATAATCTGAAACATGGTACGAGAAGCTCCGTCAAAATCTTTAACGAGAATGTCTGCGAAAAAAGCAATTTTTATCTTTCTTTTTCTGTCTTTCATGTTTCGTAATTGGTACTGCTTGTTTCTCAAACAATTGTTGCCCAATGATACAACCTATTTCCCTTTGAACACAGCAGGCCTTTTCTCTAAGAATGCTTTTACACCTTCTCCATAGTCTTCCGTTACACCTGCAATATTCTGGTACATGTGCTCCAATGCAAGCTGCTCTTCCATATTGTTTTTCACACTTTCATTGAGTAATTTCTTAGTGAGTGCAAGTCCTACAGTAGGCATATTTGCCAACTTGTTTGCAGTTTTTTCTATAATAGCATCAAACTCCTCATCTGCTACGGCTTTATAGATCATGCCCATTTGTTGAGCATCTTTTGCCGGCACTTTCTCCCCGAGCATCATCAATGCACTCGCTCTAGCTAAACCAATTTTTCTAGGCAAAGTATAAGTCCCACCACTATCTGGAATCAATCCGATCTTACTGAATGCCTGTAAAAAACTAGCAGATTCTTTAGCAATAACAATATCACAAGCCAATGCTATATTAGCTCCAGCTCCAGCAGCTATACCATTTACGGCAGCGATGACTGGCTTTTCTAGTGCTCTAAGTTTAAGAACAATAGGATTATAGTGATTGCTCACGATTTCATCAAGAGGTGGACCGTTGGGATCAACTATTTCACCTAAATCTTGCCCCGCACAAAATGCTTTTCCTTTTCCAGAAAGCACAACACATCTGATAGATTTATCTTCTGCACAGTCATCCAAAGCAGCCTGAAAAGCCATCGCAGTTTCTTTATTTACACTGTTGTACTTGTCCGGTCGATTGAGGGTGATGTATGCTATTTTATCTTTCTTTTCGAATATTAATGTCATATGCAAAGTGGATTTGTTTGAAAATTATATTGCTTGTCTTGTGTCTGTTTGCTTGCCCGTAAATTTAACCGATTTACTACACAAGCCTTCGTGCGTTTACTGCGTAAGCCACACTTGACCCGCAAATTTACAATTTGCTATACAAGCCAGCCATTCCTTAACTTAAATATTTCCTTACTTGTCTTGTGTCTGTTTGCCCGCAAATTTACAATTTGCTATACAAGCCAGCCACTTCTTAACTTAAATACTTCCCTACGATTGGCATTCTTCTTCCCATTCCAAAAGCTTTGGAAGATACTCTTAGCACAGGTGCCGTTTGGTATCTTTTGAATTCGTTTCTGTTTACCATTTTCAAAATTCTCTTTACCAAGGCTTCGTCATACCCCATCGCTACAATGTCCTGTGGATCTTTGGTAAGCTCAATATATTGATATAGAATCTCGTCTAAAATGTCATAATCTGGCAAACTATCACTGTCCTTCTGATTTGGTCTCAATTCTGCAGAAGGCGGTTTTGTTATCGAATTTACTGGTATTATTTCTTTGTCTTTGTTGATGTATTCAGCCAATCGGAATACATCAGTTTTATAAACGTCTCCAATCACTGAAAGGCCGC
Organism: uncultured Saprospirales bacterium; assembly: GCA_913061325.1. GTDB lineage: Bacteria > Bacteroidota > Bacteroidia > Chitinophagales > Saprospiraceae > CAJXUU01. Next base: position 21,243 of record CAJXUU010000056.1, read on the forward strand.
CACAGAGATCTCCGTATAGTGTTCCATAGCCAACTGCCATTTCGCTTTTGTTAGACGTATTGAGTAAGATGTTACCAAATTTATTGGACATAGCCATATTCAGAAGTCCTCTAGCTCTTGCTTGTATATTCTCTTCCGTTACGTTAAAGGGACGATCTTCGAATATTGGGGCCATTTGATCCATCACAGCATCATAGATTCCTTTGATAGGTACGATATTATAAGGAGATCCTAGATTTTCAGCTAGACCTACCGCATCATCCACACTGTGATCAGATGAATATTGCGACGGCATTAAGAGTGCATGCACATTCTCAGCTCCTAGAGCCCGTGCGGCCAATGCCAAAGTTACTGCCGAATCTATTCCTCCTGATAACCCAAGAATGGCCTTTGTAAATCCTAACTTACCGAAGTAGTCTTTTATTCCTAATACGATTGCATCATGAATCAATGCGATTTTCTCCTTTGTATTGATATTATCTTCTTTAGTCTTCTCAATATCTGCGAGGTCAAATGTCTTTATACATTCTTCAAAAAATGGTAATTCTTCATGAATCAACCCATCCCCCGAAGCGATCAATGAACCACCATCGAAAACTATTTCTGTTTGAGCACCAACATGATTGACATAGACCATCGGTATTTTGTATCGCTCACAATTGGCTTTTACAATATTGATCCTATCGAAAGCATGGTTGTGATCAAATGGGGATGCCGAAACATTTAGAATGAAATCTGGCTCATATTTTATCATTTCATCTAGTGGGCAGATTTTATATAGTGGGTTTTCATTGCCGATATTCCATATGTCTTCACAGACAGTAAGTGCTATTTTCTTTCCCTTGTATTCTACGACTCCCCAATCGGAAGCAGGTTCGAAATATCTATACTCATCGAAGATATCATAGGTAGGTAATAGTGTTTTATGCTGAACATACTTCACCTTGCCATCTTCTAGGAAGTAAACAGAATTGTGTAGGTCTTTTCCTTCTATTACTGGATTACGAGAAACCGAGCCTACTACGATAGCTATACCATCTGCAGCTTTTGCAAGTCTTGCTATACTCTCCTCTCCTAACCGTATAAAGTCATCAAACTCTAAAAAATCTCTTGGTGGATATCCGCAGGTAGCCAATTCACTAAAACAAATGATATCCGCATTGTCTTCTTTTGCTTTTGTTACGGCGTCCAACATTTTGGCAGTATTCCCTTCGAAGTTCCCAATATGGTAATTGAGTTGTGCGACTGTTATTTTCATGTAGTTCTAAATATGATTAAGAACCCAAAAATAAAGGAATTAGTGGCTTTATTGGTCAGTAAAGGGTAAAAGGTTTTAGACAATAACCATTCTTTATCCTTGCATTAAAATCAATAACTACCTCTTCCAGTTCTATACTTTACTTTAATTTGAAATATTTTCTATAATATCTGTCTCTTATACACATCTCCGAGCCCACGAGACAGGCAGAAATCT
>CAJXUU010000057.1 GCA_913061325.1 uncultured Saprospirales bacterium
AGATGTGTATAAGAGACAGTATTAATTGTTATCTTATTCTAACACGAATCAGCAATCTATTTTGGGACACCAGAAAAGCCAACAGGAAACATTACATGACCGTACCAGAGTCTTCTAACGGCATATTCCGTCAAGTATTCTTTGTATATTCACTATTAGTGCGCAAAATGATAAACTAAAAAATGAATAAACTAAAATCAATAACTGCAAATGAGAGAATTCAGTCGATTGACTTATTAAGAGGTTTTGCCCTTCTTGGGATACTCATTATGAACATCATATCCTTCTCGAACATAGGAACTGGATATATCAATCCTACTGTAGGAGCTGGTTTAGATGGATACAATGGAATAATTCATGGTTTCAGCTTCCTTTTCGCAGACATGCGATTTATGAGTATCTTCTCAATACTTTTTGGTGCTGGTATTTTGATTTTTTCAGACAATGCAATAAAAAAAGGAAGAACTCCCGGAAAGTACCATTATCGAAGGATGCTTTTGTTGCTCATTTTTGGGTTCATACATGCGTACTTGATTTGGATGGGTGATATTTTGGTGATGTATGCGATATGCGGATCTATTGCTTATCTAATGCGCAACTGGAAAATAAAAACACTATTTATTGTGGGTGGGATCTTTTTTGTGATACCTATCCTTTTTGCCTTAATCACATACTTCTTTACACCACAAGAACAACTAGAAGACATATTTAGATTCTGGACACCAACTCAAGAAGAAATATCCATCGAGACCCTTGCTTACCAAGGATCTTACATGGAACAAATGAAGCCTAGAATTGAAAGTGCCATCCAATTACAAACCTTATTATTTCTATTAGAACAATCGTGGAGAATACTTTCGATGATGATGCTCGGTATGATTCTATATAAAAAAGGCATCTTGTCCGCTCAAAAGGAGAAAGGTTTCTATCAACTACTTTTCATGATTGGGCTGTTCTCAGGTATTTCCCTTTCTGGTGTAGGACTATATCGTGCTTATAGCCATGAATGGAACGGCATATGGTATATGAATGTAGGTCATTACTATAATTACATTGCTTCGATAGGCGTAGCTCTTGGGTATATTGGATTAATAATGATATGGTCAAATTCTGGGGTTTTGATGGGGCTTCAGTCCAGATTGAAAGCAGTTGGCAAAATGGCATTTACCAATTATATCCTTACTTCTCTTATTTGCACATTTATATTTTATGGGCATGGGTTAGGACTATTTGCAACTTTTGATAGGTTACAACAGTGGGGTGTTATTTTATTTATATGGATAATACTGTTAGTTCTTTCTCCAATTATTCTAAAAAAACACGACAAAGGACCATTGGAATACCTTTGGAGGAAATTTACTTATTTATAAGAAATGAATGTTATACAGACAACTGCCATGTGTGAAATACAATTTTGAAAAATCAATTATTTCTTTAGCATTTAAATCCAGCACGACAAACAGAAATAAGCCGCTATAATTATGGAACAATTTATATACTTAAAACGTATAATAGATGTATGAAATTAGAATGGTCGAAATATTGGGTTTTATCTTTTTGTGTAGTAGCAGTATTTGCTTGCAGTGAGGAGGAAATGCCTCCGCCAGAGGAAAATGAGGACTTAACAGATATAGAATATGATCCTATTTCTGTAGAAATAAACTACCCAATTTATACAGTCCAAGTAGGTCCGAGCATTCCAGTAATTCCTCAGATGCCGATACCAGAAGACAATCCATTGACAGAAGATGGGATTGAACTTGGACGACACCTATTTTATGACAATATTCTTTCGGCTGATAGCACACAATCTTGTTCTAGTTGCCACTTACCATCTGGATCATTTACAGACAACCTTGCAGTGAGTATTGGTATTGATGGTATTCCGGGGAAAAGAAGTTCTATGAGCTTACTAAATGTAGGTTTTTTCGATAATGGTTTATTTTGGGATGGTAGATCCAATACACTTGAAGAACAAGCTTTATTGCCAGTAGAAGATGAGATAGAGTTACACAATACATGGCCAAATGTAATTACCAAATTAAAAAAGCATGATACCTACCCTACTATGTTTAGAAAAGCATTTGGAATAGAGACTGAATCAGAAATAACAAAAGAATTGGCAGCAAAAGCAATAGCCCAATTCGAAAGATCTATCTATAGTTTTGAGTCTAAGTTTGACAGGTACTTAAAAGGTGAGGTATTATTCGAAGATGATGAATTAGAAGGCTTCGAGATGTTTCTTGATCTTCCTGGAGCTTCTAATGATGCCCATTGCTCTCACTGCCATGCAATGCCATTGATGACTTCTAATGACTACTTCAATAATGGTCTGCAAGAAGCTGCTACTTTAGCTGACTTCGAAGAGAAAGGCAGAGGACTTATAACTGGCCCTGCTCAGAATGGATTTTTCAGGGCACCTACTCTTCGGAATATAGAATTGACAGGTCCATATATGCACGATGGTAGTATGTCAACTCTTGAAGAAGTGATGGATCACTACATATCAGGTGGCAAACCATCCCCTAATCGAGATTCATTCATTCCAGCAATAGATTTGGATCCGTATGAAAAACAGTCGTTGATAGCATTCATGAGAACGTTGACTGATACTCAAGTAATAAATGATGAAAAACTTAAGAGCCCTTTCTAATCATTTCTTTATAAACAGACGAATTCAGTAGATCTGAACCCTATTCTATAAATATCTTATTATACAGATACTAGAATTTCTTAAAAAATACTGTTGGAGTAAATATAAATCAAGAAAAAACATGCTTTTTTCCCTCATTTTAGATCACAGTGTAACAATTCAATATCTATCACCTTAGCTCTTGAACCACAAAAAAAAATCTATTCACCTGAATTTCAACAAGTTGCGTTGTATTTATTGTCATATTATAATTATTTATATATAACAAATCAGGTATTGTGTAATTCCATATGGAAGGAAGTGCTCTTATATTTGAATCATGAAAGGAAATAGATTGAGTGTTTCCCTTCATTCTGAAAGAAGATTCAGAAAAATAATTAGGATATGTTCATGGGATTATACAGTTGTTAGGAAGTTGAATTTACAAGATTAGATTTAACTTCCTAAACAACGATTCTCCGACATTTTTAAATTGCGATTGAGTTTTGTTTATATATATATTATTATTCTGAAATTCGATTCCACAAGTCACAAATGAGTGATGGTTTCGATTCAGATATGTTCATGGGATTATAATTTGCTAAAATAGCCGCTGGGGAGCGGCTATTTTTATTATTATTAGTTAGATATAGTCCTACTTAGGAATAACACATTAATAAATGTTCGCTTTTATACACGGGTATTTTATTATTGAATCATTCCTTAAGCATCCCATAGATACGAATATCGATATTTTAGTTAATTCTTTATCTTTCATATCACGTGCGTGACTTCTCTAAAATTAAAAACATTCAATTTCCCTTTTCTGCCTTCAATCTGTAACCTTCCAGACTCATCCACTCCTTTTATCTTCCCTTCCCAAGTCAGTTCATTTTTATTTTTGAAAGTTGCCCAAACATCTTTTCTAAATAAGCTATCTAAATACTCAGATTTTAAACTATCAACTTGTCCGTTTTTTAGCTGCAAGTAGCGTTTAGTCAGAAACCGAAATAACCAAGCAAACATAACTTCCAAATCTTGCTCATTTCCTAACTCTATTGCTAATGAAGTTGGATTAGGCACATCAACCGAAAAATTAGTCTGATTGACATTGATTCCTGTTCCGACGATTGTGGAGCTTACAGTTTTCCCCATCAATGAATTCTGGAGTAAAATGCCCGCTATCTTTTTATCCTCAACATAGATATCATTTGGCCACTTAATCTTAACATCTTTATCATCCAAAAAATGACTTATAAAATCATGTACCGCTAATGAAATGGCAATATTCAACTGAAACTGGTCAGATGCTTCAAGGAAGTCAGGTCGTAAGATTGTACTACAAGTAATGTTCTTTTCATCCTCGGATTCCCAAAATCTGCCAATTTGTCCTCTCCCCTCATACTGAAATGATGCGGAAATGACAGTTCCTTCTATTGGTTTACTTTTTGCAATCATATCCACAGCATACTTATTGGTACTATTGACACGATTAAGTCTTATATGATTATTACCTATCATAATGATTTATACATAAGGTCTAATACCATGATTATTGCTAACTTTGATTCGTGTTAGACGACGAATGTAGGCATTGTAACCTATATAAAATGACAGTCATCTAATATTTTGATCATTTTGGTGTATAACGGCGTTATATATTAAACAATATAAAAAATTTGAAAGTACAAGAAAGTGAAGTCCTAGATATTCCAACCGCTGAAGAAGTCAATGATTTAATCATAGAGGCCATCCAAGATATAAAAGGGCTAAATATTATAAAAATTGATCTAAATAAGATTGAAGACTCACCAGCGAATTATTTCATTATTTGTGAAGGAGAATCGACAGTGCAAGTTGGAGCGATAGCGACTAATATAAACAAAAGACTTCGAAAAGAAATCGGTGTGAAATGTTACCACCTAGAAGGGATGAAAGAATCAAAGTGGGTTTTACTTGATTATTTCGATACTATTGTTCACGTATTTTACCCAGAGACACGTCAGTTCTATGACATAGAGGATTTATGGAGTGATGGTAAATTTACAGAATATCAAAATCTTTAAACTTATAATGGTTCTGGGTATTTAAGTATTGGAATCAACTGAGAATAAAGTATATTATTAAAAGTAAAGTAGAGAGTCGATTATAAATGGAGAATGATAATAATAATAATAATAACGAAAACGGCGGACCAAAGAAGCTGAATTTCAATTCATATTGGATCTATGGAATCATCATATTAGTATTGATTGCTATTCAGATGATTACAGCGATGTCTATCCAAACAAAGGATATAAGTCAAAGCCAATTTGAAAAAATAGCTGCGGAAGGAGATGTAGAAAAAGTAGTAGTGGTCAATAAATCTATAGCAAACATCTACCTTACTGAAGATGCTGTAGATTCCGGTAAATATCCTGAAATCGGAGATGGGAAATTCAGTGATCTTCATCCACATTTCAAGTTTGAAATAGGAGACATGACTTACTTCTATGAGATTGTTAAAGAATTGAAAGATGATAATAAAGTCGATCTAGATATCAGAGCAGAATCAAAAACAAACTGGTATGCACCATTGATTGGATGGATCTTACCTTTCTTACTTTTGATTGGGTTATGGTTATTTATCATGAAAAGAATGAGTGGTGGAGCAGGTGGAGCAGGTGGACAGATATTCAATATTGGTAAGTCTAAGGCCACTTTGTTTGATAATACCAATAGTAAGGTCAACGTTACTTTTGCAGATGTAGCAGGACTTGATGAAGCAAAGGAGGAAGTCATGGAAGTTGTAGACTTCTTGAAAAACCCTAAAAAATATACATCTCTAGGTGGTAAAATACCAAAAGGAGTACTTTTAGTAGGCCCTCCAGGAACTGGTAAAACATTGTTAGCAAAGGCTGTTGCAGGAGAAGCAGCAGTTCCTTTCTTCTCAATATCAGGATCAGATTTTGTTGAGATGTTTGTAGGCGTGGGAGCATCAAGAGTAAGAGACTTATTCAAACAAGCAAGAGAAAAGGCACCATGTATTGTATTCATAGATGAGATAGATGCTATCGGTAGAGCAAGAGGAAAAGGAGCTGTACAAGGTGGAAATGACGAAAGAGAAAACACTCTGAATCAATTACTTGTGGAGATGGATGGATTCAGCACTGATAAAGGTGTAATCTTAATGGCTGCAACCAATAGACCTGATATTTTAGATGGAGCATTGATGCGTCCAGGAAGATTTGATCGACAGATAGGTATCGACAGACCTGATCTACAAGGAAGAGAAGCAATATTTAAAGTTCACCTTAAAAACATAAAGACTGGCCCAGATATGGAAGCAGACACATTGGCTGAGATGACTCCTGGTTTTGCAGGTGCTGAGATAGCCAATGTTTGTAATGAAGCTGCCCTTATTGCTGCAAGAAGGAATAAAAAGGCAGTTGACATGGATGACTTCAACTATGCACTTGATAGAGTCATTGGTGGTCTTGAGAAAAAGAACAAATTGATTTCTCCAGCGGAAAAGAAAATCATAGCTTATCATGAAGCAGGTCACGCTATATGTGGCTGGTTCTTAGAGCATGCTAGCCCTCTGGTAAAGGTTACAATCGTACCAAGAGGAGTGGGCACTTTGGGATATGCCCAATATCTTCCAAAAGAAGAATACATCACTCGTACAGAAGCATTATTAGACAGAATGTGTATGACAATGGGTGGAAGAGCTGCCGAAAGAATAGTATTTGACAAGATCTCGACTGGTGCTCAATCTGACCTTGACCAAGTAACTAAAATGGCGTACTCAATGATCGCTGTATATGGTATGAATGAAAAAGTAGGTAATGTATCATTCTATGGAATGCAACAAGACCAATTTAACAAACCATACTCCGATGCTACCGCTACAATGATAGATCAAGAAGTAAGATTAATGATCGACACTCAATACGAAAGAGCACAAAAACTTCTTTCTGAAAAGCGCGAGGAGTTAAATGCTTTGGCTAATGCTTTATTAGAGAATGAGGTATTATTAAAGTCTGATGTAGAAAGAATGATCGGTGCACGACCATACGGTGAACCGACTAGACTTGAATTGAAAGCAAAGGCAAAAGCAAAAGCAAAAGCAAAGGAAGAAGAAAAAGAAAATGTGAAAGATGTAAAAGAAGAGAAAGAAGAGAATACAGAATCGTAATTACAAAAACCGAACATAATGTCTAGATTAGGATTTCTAGTTTTGCTATTAATCATTTATCTAGGATTCGATATATACACATTTTATGGACTGAGCAGTTTAACGACCGCTCAGTCTTTTTTTTGTTCTTTTTATTGGATGATTAGTGCAATAGTACTTGCTGGATTTTATAAAGTTTCACAAGACTTGCAGAGATTCAAGGGTGGTGTGAGACCTCTTTCTACAAATCTACTTTTAGGATTTGGATTTGCTGTTTTTATAGGTAAGATCCTTTTTTCTGGATTATTACTTACACAAGATCTAGGTAGACTTGTACTTGGAGTAGTAAATATTTTTTCTACAACAACAGCGGAACTGACTGGTACAAATGGCATACCATCAAGGCAAAAAATTATAACATTAATTTCGGCTATTCTCGTCGCAATTCCATTTTTCAGTATGCTCTATGGTATGACTGTAGGAAAATATAGATATACTGTTGATAATCTAAAACTATCATTTCAAGATCTTCCTCAATCGTTTAATGGATTTAAGATCATTCAGATATCGGATATCCACTCCGGAACATTCGATAGTATAGAACAGGTCAGAAAAGGTGTAGATCTTATAATGGAACAGAAACCAGACATGATCCTATTTACTGGTGATTTGGTAAATTCTAATAAAAATGAAATAGATCCTTATATAAATACATTTGCGAGCTTAAGTGCACCTTATGGCATGTACTCTGTAATGGGCAATCATGACTATTATGGAATGTATAAAATTCCAAAAGGTGATTATGCATCGAAATCCGCATATCTAGCTGACTTTAATAATAAGCATAAGCGAATGGGTTTTGAGATCATGAACAACTCCTCAAAGACCATTACAAAAGGAAACGATACTATTCGGTTAGTCGGAGTAGAAAATTGGGGTGCGGGACCATTCCCAAAGAAGGGAAATCTATCTATAGCACTTGAAGGTGTATTAGATTATGAATTTTCTATATTGATGAGTCATGATCCGACACATTGGGATCATCATGTCTTGAAACATCCTAAAAAGATTCATTTGACATTAGCTGGTCATACACATGGTATGCAGTTTGGTATTGATTTTTTAGGAATCAAATGGAGTCCCGTAAAGTATAGATATCGCAGATGGATGGGGATTTATAAAGAACTTGATCAATACCTATATGTGAATCGAGGTTTTGGTTTTCTTGCTTGGCCAGGACGGGTCGGCATGAGACCTGAAATAACTTTAATTGAATTGGAGAAAGAGAAACAAGCTAATTAAACTTTGTACAATGCACCACCAATACCATCTCTTAGAGATCCGGTAACTTGAGAAAGTACATTTGGCTTATCTTCCAAATAGTTCTTTGCAAGAGCCGCCATTAGAATCGCTTCTTTATAGTCTACCATTTCTTTACTTGGAATTATAAGTTCACAATTCTTTTCAGCTAATATATTTCTCAATTGAGACATTAAGAATGTATTATGAGAACCTCCCCCTGTGCTGTACAGTTTAGAATTTGAACTGGATTTTACTTGACCTGCTATACAATTAGCTATCCAGATACAATATGTATGCAACACATCTTCTACAGTACCGTCAGGAATATCCTTTACGAATACTGTTCTTATCCAGTTATTATCTAAAGACTTAGGAGGTGATTGTTGAAAATAATCGTAGCTAGAAAAATAGTCAGATAGTTCTTGAATAAAAGCTCCTTTTAATGCTATGATACCATCCTTATCAAATGGCAATCCTACCATTAGGCTATAATGATTGAGGACTTGATTGCATGGACAAACATCATAGGCAGACACTACTCCATCATTTACGGAAGTAATATTAGCTATCCCTCCTAAATTAAGGTAATAGTCATGCCCTTTAATATAATTTACTTCCAATAATGGAGCAAGAGGTGTCCCTACTCCGCCGGTTGCTACATCTTGAGATCTAAAATCTACAAGTGTAGGTATGCCTGTGATACCCGCAATGATACCCCCATTACCTATTTGCTCTGTATATCCTTGATCTGGATTGTGCACGAGTGTATGACCATGGAAACTTATATATTCTGCCTTCACATTTAACTTAGAAAAAGTAGATTTTAATAGCTGCCCAATATAATGAGCGTAATCATAGGTTAGGGTAATATATTCTGTTGCAGATAATTCGTGATACCTTCTTAGCCGTTCTTCCCAATCCTTAGAATATGCGATTCCAATAGTTTCGCAAATTGACCATTCCTCATCTCGAAATTCAACCAATGCAATATCTAGACCATCCAAAGAACTTCCTGACATTACACCCGCTATGATCATATGGAGTTTTATTTGAGCTTAAGTGTGTATTGAGCTACAGCTTCTATTTCATCTGGCTTCAACAAAGTGCCTAATCCTACCATAGCACCTTTACCATTTTTGATGATTGCTTTTCGTTCATCCAAGGACATTTTGGAAACCCCAAGATCTTTTGATCCATTTGCTCCTAGTTTTCCATCCAGACCATGGCAAACAACACAATTCTGCTTGAATACCTTCCGGCCATCTACACCAGGAGTTTTAGCTTTTTTATCAGCACATGAAAAAGTTATAATGGCAAAAGCTGAAAGTATTAGTATTTTTTTCATTTGTATAATGTTGTAATCTACTCTTAATTAAAAATATATCGCAATATATTATATAGTTTTTGATTCTTGTAAGAATTCTTACATTTCGAATCAATCCTTCTTTATAATGTAACAAAACCAATAATAATATTGTAATATACAATATGCAACAAACATATCCTTTGTTTAACGAAACGAATTTAAATAGTAACAAATGGAATGAAGAAATCATTTTCTCCATTCAAAATTAGTTGCTTCAATAATAAAATGTAAAGTATTTTACATTTTAAAAAACTGGCAACAAAATTGCATTAAAGAATAATGTAACTGATAAGAACAGAAGTTACAACACTCAAATACATCTAAAAAATTATTGAGACTCTGGTAAAGTCTTGGTATATATTGTTTCCCATATTAATTTGGCAACTAAACAAGCCAAAAAAAAAGAAGAGTCTTCCAAAAGTGGTTGACTCTTTTTTTATTTAGTGGCATTTTATAATACCATTTATGGTTTGGAATATTGGAATATAATTTAGAATTCTTTAAAGCGAGTCAAGTTAAAAAACGCAATGATAGCCAAATGGCTTGCACAGCAAACATGTCGGCTAGTGTAACAAATCAGAGATTTGTGGGCTAGCAATAGTGAATACAACGTAATCACTCACCAATAAATAAATATACTACTCCAAAAGCATAGCTCTCAGCCCACAATTGAAATATCAATTGTTACACTGAGTAATAATCGCGAGTATTTTTAACGAAGGATCGTAAAGAAAAAACTAAATAATGACCGACAATTTTATACGTAAATGGTATAAAAACAAGATTAGCAATTATGTATTAAGACTAAGGAGAACCTTTCAACAATCAACAATATTTTTTGACGATTTAAATTCTGTATTCTATTTTATCAAGTTGAGGTTATCTGATAAAAAATTTATTCTAGGTTCCTTTATCAACAAAGGAGAATTAGTTATAAGATCCAAGTAAACTTCGTAGATATTCTTCTTTGCATCCAATTGTTTGGATTCATTTCTATTTATGTTCTTTAATATCCCCAATAGGATTAACGGAGACACACTGCCAAGTTCAAGGAAATCGTTGTATGTTTCTTCCAGTTTCTGATCTTCTATTATTTTTTTCAGAGTATTGTATTGGATCACTAAAGATTCCAACTTTATTATATTTGAATTAAATGCTCTCTTATTTTTTTCTTCCTCAATTATTCTATCATATTTCTTATCCCATACTTCAAGAGCAGCTTCATTCCTTTTTACTTTATTAGTCGACTTTGTAGGTATATTTATACTACTACTAAATGATAGTTCTTTTTGAAACGCAACATCATTATCCGCCTGATAACGCAATTGCAAATATTGCAACCACTTATTAGTTTCAGCTTCTTCCATAGCATATTCTGCTTTTGCTTTTACTTCTTCTATAGCCGCCATTTTAGAAGATATATTAGCGCCACCATCAATCAGGTAAGAATCTACAACTTCTTTCAACTTCTCTAAAGAAATGAAATCATTAAAATTCATCTGTATATTTTCATCTTTAAAAAACAAAGATTTCATATTGGAAAGAGACTGTTCTAGTTCTAAAGAATCCCTAACAAGAGAGATAATATCATTTTGATTAGAGAGCCAATTATTAATATTTACTTCATCTGCATTAGAGAGCAATCTAACAAGTACCGTTCTTTTATCTTTTCCCATTTCCAGCCTGTCCTTCACAAATTCTAGCTCTGCAAAATCGAAATAACAATCCACAAGTGTTCGATAATCCCTTTCGATGAAATCACTCATATATTCATCTTGCATCAGACTGTATATCTCTCTGTTCGTAGCTAAGACACGATCATAAGCTTTTCGTTCATCACTACTATTTAAATCAATTCTGATGAGATATTCTTGTTGATCAAATACAAACTCATCCGTTTCTGTTCGAAATTCATAACTTTCCACAATAGGAATACTTCCTGCCTTATTTTTTAGAAAATTTAAATTATCTGAGTATGGTAATTGATTATTATCTATTCTATGTCTGGCTAAAACATCTGTAGTTGTAACAGAAATTTGGCTAATTGCTACGACATTTAAGTTAATGAAATAACAAATCAATAACCAACGAAAATTATAATATAGGAATCTGATTCCCATCGTCAATCTACTTTTACATTTGGATTAGCAAACGCTCTTGTCTCACTATTCTTTGATGAAAACAATCCGCCAAATGATCTATTCCCTGACGATTCATTTAATATATTTAGAGAAACCTTTTCTTTTTGCAAAAATCGATTATCAGCAGGAATTTCTATTACAATTTCTCTGCCATATGTCTTAAAGTCTGCCATCTTTCTTAATCTTTCTGGTATTTCTACGATTCTTGACCCAAGTCCAATCACCTCTCCCATAACTCTATTGTTAGTGTGTAAAGTAGAAGCAACTTCGAGTTTATCTCCAATCGCTACTTCTAGAATCATGCTCTCATGAACGAACCCTTTCACCTGTGTAGGATTATGCTTATACAAGTCTAATAAAGAAGAATATGAAGATATATTTTCACCTTCTTTACAGGAAACTGTACCAACCAGCCCATCAAACGGTGCATAGATAGAAAGATGTTCTTCTATCATTTTGTAATGATCCAATTCAGCAGTTATACTTTTTGATTTTAACTGACCAGGCTTTGTTACACTATTTAGCATTTGATTCTGCTCACTAACTTCTCTTAGTAGTGCTGCCTCCACATTGTTAAGATTCTCCTTTAAGTATGCAAGTTTTATGTTATCAGGCGATTGATATTTTTTTTCGTTGTTTACTATTGTCTTAAGACCTTCATAAAGAGACTTATTAAGTGCTATCTCTTTCTCCAATTCTATAATGTCACTTTTAATTTCTACAATCTCAGCGTTTCTTATTGTTTGTATTTGATTAATATTGTTTCTTATTTCTTGAATTTCGGATTCGCTATTTACATCAATTGCATTTTTCTCAATTTCTAATTCACCAATTTTAAGATTAATATCTTCATCAATTACTTCTATTAATAAGTCTCCTTGTTTAATTTCTTGCCCATTTTTTACATGAATTTTTGAAATTAGTACACTTCTATTATGACTAATTTCTGTCTGCTTGTTTTCAGCAAATCCGTAGAAAAAAGCAGACTCAGATTGAATCGTTAATGCCATATACCCTAATAGACATAACATCAAAAAACCAACTATATATATAAAATTATACCTTTTCATTTCAACTATATCGAATCTACATTTTTATTTTCTATTGTAAGACTACCTACAACAATACCGTATAAATCATCTAACTCATCTACTAATTCTTGCGCAGCATATGAGTCTTTTAGTTTTATTCTATATTCATAATTTATAAGATTTGATTTTTTGCCAGAACCTGTTCCATATTCTTTTTTTGATACAGCAAATTTTGTACAGTGCTTAGCTAATACAGTTTCTAGCGCTTTTCGATTACCATCAACTTTGTAGAATTTAATTTTTAAATTTCCGAATAATTTTTCTTTCTCACTAAAAGAAGAAAACCTTAATAGGAAAGCAGTGAGGCAAAATCCGACAGTGCCAAATATAGCAATGGTGAATCCCATAACTCCACATGCTATTCCTGCTGCAATGGAACCGAACATAAATACAATGTTCCGGGGATCTCTTATGGTCGTCCTAAATCGAATAATAGAAAGTGCCCCTATCATACCTAAACCTCTAGCTAATGAATCGCCAATAGCTTGGATAACCGTAGCGGCTACTACTGTCACCAATATCAAGGCCTGTAGAAAGTTATCAGGTCGATCTACATCTCTACTTGTCTTTTCATATGTAAATGCTATCATTATTCCCAATAATACAGAACATAATACAGTGAATATAATAGCTGTTACACCAGGATATTCTGAACTATACTGAAGGGATGAAAGATCAAGCATTTACTAATATTAATTTCTTTATTCTACTATATCGTGTAAAGGGAATGTGTCCCCTATTTTAAATCAAGAATAAATATAATCTAATAACTGATCGAGTAAACTAAAAAGTACTTAATAAAATCAATTCTGTAACTTATTGTCTTAAAATGCATATAAAACAAAAAAAGTCGACCTCAATACCAACCATTTTTCCGTGAAGAATTTTGATAAGTACTAAAACCGACTTCGATTCGTCGTGAACGCAATTATTTATGCATGAAACTTATATCTTGATGAATTTTATGGGTCTTGATTTTACACCTTCAATAACCAATATGTAAATTCCTGATTGCAGGCTGGCAACATCTAACTCTACCTTAGATGCGTTTATGTCTACAGATTTTGACATCATTTGTTTTCCGTCTATGTTAAAAATAGAAAATTGTGAATCATCATTATTATGATTAAATCCACTTAGGACTAGTCTATCTATCACTGGATTATTATGAATACGTAGGTTATTCTCTTCTACATCAACATTTGACACTAGAAAATTTCTCTCTTCAATTTGAAAACTAAAATCAACTTCTACATCAATAAAACTTCCTTCATCATCAATAAAAATGGAACTCCATGGATCATTTTTTGTAGTAAATATATCAAAAGTACTGCCATCAATACTCGGTAAAATTGTAAGCGTAAACCATGTCTCATTAGAGACAATATCTATAGCTTGGGCATCTCCAGGTGTCCATAATGAGTTGACCGTTTTATTTTCGTTAAAAATATTATTAGGAATAATGTCAAATGGTATTCCTTCAGTAATACCAGTTATTATTGCATTTTCAAAATTCAATCTGAATTGCCAAGCTATCAAATTATCAAGCTGATCAGACCATATATCCAGTGTAATTTCTTCGCCCGCGGTGAATGTCTTTTCTTCTATATACATAGGTATAAGTAAAGGGCCTTCTCCTATAACAGTCACTGTGATATACTCGGTGTATGTAATGAATGGCGTACTGCCATCGATATATACAAAAACTTTTATTTCAATTGTTTCTCCAATCGAACTTGAATAAATTCTATTTGTAAAACCATTGCTTATTTCTATTTCATAATCAGCACATGGATAGACAATGTTAATATCAAATAGTTCTTCTGAAAGTGCAATATATGATTCGCCAGTAAACTCAACAGTAAAAGAAGCAGGCACATCAATAACTACATCCTCTTCACAATCAGATATGATAACATTTACATCAGAAACTGATTGATTAGTATGATCATATACAAACACCTTGTAGTTGTGTCCAAAAATATCAGATAGATCATAATTAACAGTAGTAGCTGACTCATCGTATGGATCGAATGAATATGTATGTGTCGGATCTGCGTCTACAACTAAATCAATTGCTGTAAGCGCGAAAGGCAGCTCATCATATGTAATTGATATGTCAGATACACTATGAAGTGTGTACATTTCATCTACTTTCAATATTTGTGTAAATGAATATGTTGCATTTCCATACCAATCTAGAATTGTATATGTTAGCAGCTTTTTATTACAAATACCATTTTTATCCTCTACTACAAGGGTTATTTCAGGTCCTGATATATATACAGCGTCATTTGTCGTTGTTGGAACTGCACCAACATCAGAATGGCAATCTTCAACATAGATAATATCCCATGGCAAAGTTACCTCTAGTGAATCAGGAATTTGGCTGAACAAGCTGGTTGAAACTACCAACAACACAAAAAGTAATAATTTTCTCATTTTAAGCTCATTTGGTTTAAGTCAGAATGACAACATCCTCACTGTTGTAATTTAATTATAATACAAACATAGCGCATAACGCTTCTCTGACCTAGGACAATTACTTCCATTTGTTTTCAAAATGTAATATTAAAATAATCCTTACTCTCTGAATTACAATGTATTAAAAACACAAAAAGCACAACCAAACTAATGATTGTGCCTTAAATTAAGTTCAATATTTCCTTTCTTATAGTGTTCCTCTAAGCTCTTGCTCTCTTTCTATTGCTTCAAACAACGCTTTGAAATTACCTTTACCAAAAGAAGTAGCTCCTTTTCTTTGTATAATTTCAAAAAACATAGTTGGTCTAGGATTTACAGTCTTTGTAAATATCTGTAGCAAATATCCTTCATCATCTCTATCTACTAATATACCTAGATCTTTCAAAGGCTCGAGGTCTTCATCTATCTCACCTACTCTATCTAATAATGTGTCATAGTAAGTAGATGGGATATTAAGAAATTCCACCCCTCTATCTCTGAGTGCAGTTACTGTTTCTATTATATTATCTGTATTCAATGCTACATGTTGTACACCTGCTCCTTCATAAAACTCTAAGTATTCATCTACTTGGGATTTCTTCAATCCTTCTGCTGGTTCATTAATAGGAAACTTGATTCTACCATTACCATTGCTCATCACTTTACTCATGAGTGCAGTAAACTCTGTAGATATATCGTTATCATCAAACGAAAGAATTTGCTTGAATCCCATAACATCTTCATAGAATTTAACCCACTTATTCATATCACCTAGCTCAACATTACCTACCATGTGATCTACAAATTTGAGTCCTGTAGACTCAGCTTCATATCTTGGTGCCCATTTTTCATATCCTGGCAAGAATGTACCATTATAATCTTTACGCTCTATAAACATATGTATTACTTCGCCATAAGTATAGATACCTGATCTTACGACTCTGCCATCTTTATCTTCTTCTACCTTCGGCTCCATGTATGACCTTGCACCTCTGCTGATTGCGTCATTATATGCTTTTGTCGCATCTTCTACCCACAATGCATTTATTTTAACGCCATCTCCATGAGCGTCTATATGCCTTCCTATATCTGATCCACTATGAAGTGGCGAAGAAAATACTAATCTAATCTTATCTTGTATGATTACATAGGACTCTCTATCCTTCACTCCTGTCTCAAGTCCTGCATATGCCAAACTCTGAAATCCAAATGCTGTCTTATAATAATATGCCGCTTGCTTCGAGTTACTTACATATAGCTCGATATAATCTGTGCCATTGATTGGCATGATATCTACGTCTTGAGCTTGCACTTTAGGTTCTTGTGTTAAGTGATTCATTTATTTTATTGATGAAGTTGAAAAAATGTGGTTCTTGACAATAAAGCGTGACTATTATTTAGTTGCCTTAACAACTATTGCCTATGCAAATATAGTAATTTTGAGAGAATTACGCAAGTGAAAATAATTGATATCAAATTGACTGATAACGAGTAAGGAATGAAACAATATCTGCACATTAAAACATACTTTATTAATGCATCATTCCTAACACAAATTTCTGTAATAAATCAAGCACCTCCGATTCGAAAACTAGAGGATATTATTTATTGATCCAAATGTGATGTTATTCATATACTTCAAAATTCTCAAAAATCTTATCTAGAATTCTTGTAAAATCTTCATAATCTGAATCAGAAAGACCATCCCAAGACAAATTTCTCAATCTATCTACTTCATTTTGACAATGATTGATCAAATTAGAACCATTAGCTGTAATACTTATAGATGTCTTTCTTCGATCTCCCTTCTCTTCGATTCTATCTACTAATCCTTTTTTTACAAGATTATCTATGATTCTAGAGATTGTTGGTGCATTTTTAAAACTCAATTTTCCAATTGACTTTTGAGACATCGTCCCATTATTATTGACAGTATCGATTACAATCCACTGCTCAGGAGTGATATCCACTCCTAACTTTTTGAATGCCTTAGTAAAGCTCAACTTAGCATTCCTAGTTGTTCGTTCAAGTAAAAATCCAATCCTCTTGTTTTTATGATCTTCCATAATTACAATTTCGCTGGTAATATCTTAGCCGTTACTTCTCCAAATCCTACTCTTCGACCATCTTTTTCACAATATCCCCTCATAGTAACTGAATCATTGTCTTGGATAAACTTTCGTTCTTCGCCACCATTCAATGTCAATGTTTTCTTTCCCGCTTGGGTAATTTCCAATAATGAACCATACGAATGCTCATCCTTACCACTAATAGTACCTGATGCCATTAAATCTCCCACATTCACATTGCAACCATTTACAGTATGATGCGCCAACTGTTGAAGTTGATTCCAATACATAAACTTGTAATTAGATTCCGAAATCACAGTTTCCTCACCACCATCTGGAAAAAGCGTAACTTCTAAATTGACATCATAATTTTGACTGCCTTCATACGCTAGATAAGGTAGAACTTTAGGTTCCTGAACTGGGCCACTCACTCTAAAGTAGTCCAAAGCTTCCATTGTAACAACCCATGGAGCCAACGAACTAGCAAAACTTTTTCCCAAGAAAGGCCCAAGTGGTACATATTCCCACTTCTGAATATCTCTAGCACTCCAATCATTAAACAGAGCCATTCCAAAAATATATTCTTTTGCTTTATCTATGGTAATTCTATTTCCTAGTTCACTTTTCCTTCCGATGATAAATGCCATCTCCAACTCAAAATCAAGTAATCTACAAGGACCAAAAACTGGATCTCCTTCTGGCGGTTTTGTTTGTCCGACAGGTCTATGTATAGGTTGACCACTACCAATAATAGAAGAGGCCCTTCCATGATATCCTACTGGCAAGTGCTTCCAATTTGGTAGTAATGCATTCTCAGGATCTCGGAATAGTATTCCCACGTTAGTTGCATGTTCTATACTACTGTAGAAATCAGTATAATCTCTCACCTCCACAGGCAAGTGCATCGTCACTCTAGACTGTTCATAAAATGTATTAGGATTGTCCTTTAACACACTAGACTCATCACACAATTCCGCCTGTATCCGTTCTCTTACTGCATTGGTAATCGACTTACCTAATGCCATAAAATCATTGATATATTTATTATCAAAAACTTCTGCAGGTACATCTATCCCTTCAAAGATTCCCAACACATTAGCCGCTCTTAAGTCTAGAACTTTATCTCCGATGGCTGTTCCCATTCTTTCTCCACTCCCATTGACAGAGAATATACCAAATGGAATATTGTGGATACTGAAATCAGAATCCTCATTTATATTTATCCAACTTTTCATTTGTGTTTTATTTATTTATTAGACTGATCAATTTTTCGAGGTTAGATTGCTTAACTTTTAGACTTTCGGTATTGAAAGCATCGCTATCCTCACAGAGTATTACTAGATACTTTCAAATAAGAACGTAAAATGTCAGGTGCTATCTGTTTGCCCGCAATTCTACGATTTGCTACACAAGCCAGCCAGTTAATGATCTAACCAAGACTGATAATAATTACCATCATCAATGCCCATCGCAGCTTTTGTAAGCATCAACGGTTTGAAAGTATCTATCATCACTGCCAGCTCTTCCGTTTCTGTCTGCCCGATACTTCTTTCATATGCTCCTGGGTGAGGTCCATGTGGGATTCCCGCAGGATGAAGACTAATATAACCCGGTCCAATATTATTTCGACTCATGAAATCACCATCTACATAATATAACATCTCATCAGAATCTATATTACTATGATTATATGGTGCTGGTATAGACTGGGGATGATAATCATAAAGCCTTGGACAGAATGAACATATTACAAACGACGATGTCTCAAAAGTCTGATGAACCGGTGGTGGTTGATGTACTCGACCAGTAATAGGTTCGAAGTTATGAATACTAAATCCATAAGGGAAATTGTATCCATCCCAACCAACAACATCAAATGGGTGAGATTTATAAACAAGTTCATGCATGAAACCTTGTTTTTTAACCTTCATCAAAAAATCTCCTTGCTCATCATGTGTTTCCAAATCTTGTGGCAACTTCAAATCTCTTTCACAGAAAGGTGAGTGCTCTAACAATTGTCCAAAATGATTTCGGTATCTTTTCGGAGTATAGATTGGGTCGAATGATTCAGCATATAGAATTCGATTATCTTCAGTATCAAATTCTATCTGATAGATGATACCACGAGGAATAATCAAGTAATCCCCATATTCAAATTTGATATTACCAAAGATGGTACGAAGTGTTCCAGTTCCTTTATGAATGAACAGCATCTCATCTGCATCAGCATTCTTATAAAAATATTCTGTCAAAGATTTTCGAGGAGCTGCTAATCCAATATGGACATCATTATTCACCATCATTGTAACTCTACTATCGAGAAAGTCATCTTGTGGTTCTACATCAAAACCAATCAGCTTTCTTGATTTCATGTTTCTTTTAACAGCGATTTCAGGAGTCATATCTATTGGCTCACTAACTTCACTTATCATCGTTGGTCTGTGAAGGTGATACATCAAGGATGACATTCCATCGAATCCTATGGTGCCGAATAGTTGTTCATAGTGCAGATCTCCATTTTCTTTACGAAATTGTATATGCCGTTTGTGGGGTATTTTCCCTAACTTATGATATATGGGCATGCTTATTATTTAGTTCGTTTTAGAATAATTGCATTGACAACAAATATAGAATAAAGAAATAGATAGTTCAACTTTTCATTAAATTCACTTTAAATTTGAACTTATTATTTTGTAGCTAGAAAATGAAAATCTTCTATGAAAAATGAATCAATCCCTCATCATTCTTGACTATCCGCCATCCTTACAACACTTCAATCTAGTAAATTAGTAAATGCAACTCAACTCTCTAAAAAATTCGGAGTTAGCATCAGGACAATATACAGAGACATACGCTCACTTGAAGAATCAGGAATTCCTATTCACATGGAAGAAGGAAAGGAATATTCGCTTATAGAAGGTTATACGCTACCACCAATTGTGTTTTCAGAAGCGGAAGCAAATGCTCTTATTACCGCTCAGCAAATAATATTACAAAATAAATACCAATCATTCAAAGATGAATATACAAATGCAATCACCAAGATAAAAACTGTTTTAAGAAGTGATGGTAAGGACAAAACGAAGAAATTAGAAAGTAGAATCGCTTATATTAAAAATCTGAAAGGAGATGTTTCTAGCAATAACTTAATCCATGTCCAATCAGCCATCATAAATCAAGTATTGCTGAGGATAGAATATGTAGCGCTATACGATGGCAATAAAACAAAAAGAGATATAGAACCTATGGCAATTTATCACACTCAAGAAAACTGGATAATGATCGCTTGGTGTAGAATGAGAGAAGCTTTTAGAGATTTCAGACTTGATAGAATTGAAGAAATTGTTATTACAACTACTCATTTTGAGGACAGAAATTTTGATTTAATGACATATTTCAAAAGCAAATTAGAAAGAAAATAATGAGTCCATAAAGGTATGACATAGCGCTGTCACTTATGGCCTGTACTTTTGCATTTAAATAAATAGAAAAATTATGAAAACATCAAAAGTAGATCAATTTGACATCGTAGGAATCAGAACTAGAACCATAAACGACGGTAGTGCCGCGAAAGATATCCCAGCACTTTGGAATCGGCTTATGGCTGAAAACATCTTAGCCAATATCCCGAATAGAGTAGACGACAAAATCTATTGTCTATACACCGAATATGAAAGTGATCACTTGCACCCATATGACGTAGTTCTAGGCTGCAAAGTCGAAAATATAAATGACATTCCCGACGGATATACTCACCTCAATGTACCTGCAACAGAAAATGCACAGTTTTTGGCAAAAGGAAATATCGAACATGGAGAGGCCGTCGTAGATACTTGGATGAATATATGGAAATCAAACCTTGATAGATCTTACAGTGTTGACTATGAAATTTATGATGAAAGAAGTGCGGATCTAAAAAATGCAGAAGTAGATATTTTTATAGCATTGAAATAATAAACTAAACGAATTTAAACCTACGAGGTTTTTGAAACCTCGTAGGTTTGATTTAACATAAAAACAGCAGAGATGATAAGCGAACTTGATGGTTATTATGTAAGCAAAGAAGAACCGGTTAGATCTTTTCTACTAGCATTAAGGCAACATATTCTAAAATATGATGATCAAATGTCAGAAACATGGACACATAGAATGCCTATGTTCAGATACAAGGGCAAATTGTTATGTTATCTCTGGATCGATAAAAAGACTTATCAACCCTATTTAGGAATATATAAAGGAATTGATATTGAGCATCCATTGTTGGGTCTAGGAAATAGAAACAAGATGAAGGTTCTGAATTTTAATGCGGAAGAGGATATTCCTTTTGATTTGATAAATGAGATCTTTGGTATGGCAGCGAAGCTGTACTGAATATATTCGCAATTAGTCAACACGTGAGTATGAAGAAAGTAATAAAAAGAATAGTATTATTTTATAGGTATTCATAAATCGCGATTTTTTATTGTCACCGATTATTTTATTTGTTATAAAACTATAATTGCACTATATTTTATTAAATAAAGAGCGTCTATCTATTTCAGCAAGATCTATTCTTCCATTTTCAACATCCTCTTGATAAATTATCTGATTATCAAGGAGAACTCCTTCTTCAATAACATTTTCCGTTTTGTGATCTTCTAAAACTATAGTTCCACCGAATGAAAGAGTTATTTTAGTTAATTCACGTATAAAACTATTTAACCTTGGCGTCATCCGATAAGCGTAACTACGATTGTTCTTTGGCGGGTTAAATAGTTCAATATCGCTTTCTATTTCATTAGCCATTTTAGAGAAGGAGATTTCATCCCACCAAATATTCGAATATGAATGAATACTAAAGGTTATTTTCTTTTCTTCCCAGAACTCTTCTATTAATTCTTCTTCACGGATATTAAAAGAACCATCGAATTCAATAGGCGAATTCTCAATATGATTTCTCCCTTTAAAAACAAACTTATTTGATTCTAGACATGGTCTAGAAATTGATTTCACACCTTATCCTAAATAGTTTTCGTCCTCTTCCAGTGCTAAAAAATCCAAAGCATTGTTGTATTGCGGCTCGGTCCAAAATTTTCTTTTTCGTGCTGTCAAATATTGATTAATGGCATCTTTAGTTTCTAAACCATCAAAAATGCACAAGCCTAATTCAACTCCTTTTCCCAAGAATATTTTGTCAAATCCTAAAATAATTTCCTTATAATTCTCTGGTATAATCTTGAAATAGAAGTGAAATGTAAAAGATGAAAAACCATTTAAATATGCTGTCCAGTATTTCATTTTAATTATTTTATAAATACAACATCTGTCTCTTATACACATCTCCGAGCCCAC
>CAJXUU010000058.1 GCA_913061325.1 uncultured Saprospirales bacterium
TAGATTTTAATATCATTTTAGTAAATGCAATGTTTGTGCTTAATATTAGACACTTAGAAACGGCAGACGCGATTTCATTCACTTCAATCACTACTTCTTTTAGATACCGTTCAAAAGATTCCATATGATTATTTCAATTTTGTGCAATTTGTTTTACACACGGTTTACCCTTTTCATTCCTATCTATTCTACTAAAACCATTTTGTTATCGAGGCTATATTTAGCAATGAATGACACCACATCTCCACCTATATAAAGGGTCTTCTGGTATTCTTTTACCGCTCCAGCTTCCATAACGAAATTACCAGAGGGATCAAATAAGGCTTGTACTATTAAACCGGCTTCTGAGATTTCTAGAATCATCCCAAATTTTTCTGCCTTTGGCTGAACAAAAGAAGGTAGCCCATACACGAACTTTTTCATTCCCTTTTTTGGATGAATGTCATCTAACTTATCATTTCTTTTTGTTGTAAATCCTACCCAAAAATTTCCATTATCTCTTCTGGAGATATTATTGGGAAATCCTGCCAAATTATCTACAAAAACTTCTGAAGTGCCTGCCTTATTTCCTTTTAACCAATATTTTAAAATTCTATACTTAGACGTTTCGGATAATAATAAATAGGATTCGTCCATGGCTAATTCCAAGCCATTAGCGAAATAATTTCCACTTGATATTGTCTTCGTTATTTTAGTTTCTGGGTCATAACAATAAACTCCTCCAGTTGGCTTTAATTCTAAGAATAGTTTGTTGATGTATTTCGAAGAAGAGGTGTTTTGAGAAGACAAATTTGCAAAATATACCTTACCATCTGATGCTATGGTAAGTCCCGAACCCATGAGAATAGGTCGATCGTCTGTACCCTTTTTGACCAATACTTCTATGTTTTTATTTTGGTCTATACTGATTAAGCCAACGCCATTCATCAAAGCCAGTAAGTTTCCCTGTTTATCAAATTGCATTCCAGTCACCCAGGCATTTGTTTTAATAAACTCCTCAACCTTGCCTTCTGGTGAAATCTTTAGAATGGCTCCTTTAGTAAAACTTTTTGCTCCTTTGTGGACACCACAATACATGTTTCCAAAAGCGTCAAAAGCAAATTCTTCTGGGCCATTCCATTCTCCTAGATCAATTTTTGAAATGTCTACCAGCTTTTCATTCAACTGAAGCTCCCCATCAAAAGCCGGTTTGGTAGGAGGTTGCCAGACTGTTGGATTTATCGCACAACCATTGATTAAGATTATTGATGCCAAGCTAAAAACAAGAAGTATTAAGCTACTGAAAAGATATTTTATTTGTTTCATTGTTGTATTGTTTTATTATTTAATACAACAAAGTTAAGGGGCATCCCAGCCACAATCATTTACATATGTAAAGATCGAAAATTATCTTTTCGCCATCTTATTTCGCACTCTGCTAAGCTGTGTAGCACTTATTCCTAAATAAGAAGCTATATGATATTGAGGGATTTTCATTTCAAGATCAGGAAACTCTTCCCGTAAGATCAAATAACGTTTTTCAGCATCCAATAAGGCCATTTCAATTTCTTTTTTCTCTTTTTCAAGAAAATAAAACTCCGCA
The DNA here is from genome assembly GCA_913061325.1 of uncultured Saprospirales bacterium. Taxonomy (GTDB): domain Bacteria; phylum Bacteroidota; class Bacteroidia; order Chitinophagales; family Saprospiraceae; genus CAJXUU01. Next base: position 1,583 of record CAJXUU010000058.1, read on the forward strand.
ATTTTTCTGCCCAATCTTTCGAAATCATGAAACTTAGAATAGAGCAATTCAATTTCGTAAAATGGTGCTTTCCAAATTTTACATTCTGTTAAAGTCTTTTGAGCAATCTTATTTTTTTGCTTGGTCAATAGAGACGTATATGCCCCGATTAACGTTGGTCCCACAAAAAATTGCTTATTATATTCTTTGCCCTCATTATTTACAAAAAATGCTCTTGCTACCCCTGTCTCTAGAAATCCTATCTCCCTCGCATATTTGCCTTCAGCAATAAAAAACTCCTCTTCCTTTAAAACGGATGGAACAAATAATTGGGATAGGGAATGGATCGCCTCTTGACTGAGAGGACTAATTTTATTTAGATAAGCGATTGGTTCAATCATAATGATTCACTGTAATGAACTTTTATTAAATGTTCGAGATGAAAGTATAAAACTCAGGGATTTCTGAGTATGTCCACAAAATACTGATTGTAAATTGATTGCTTCCGTTTAATGCATATTTTTGAGATGAATATTCTTTTAAAAAATGTTTCTAAAGTTTTAAGTAGATTTCGAGATGGCGCAAATTTGTTAGATCTTAGCATTAACTATATGTGCATTTCAAAATGCCGTATTCTAATATTATTTTGCCAAATCGCAGAATTGCAGAATTGCTGGAATCGCAGAATCGCCTTATATTGTTGACCATGTGGAACACCTAACAAGGCAGTTTAGCGTTTCGACGGTTTAAGCGATTATGCAAAAAACGACATGGTAACAAGCATCTCTAATTATGAAGTTCAATTTTGTTATAATATTTTCTTTAATTGTGTTAGGCTCATGTTACACAGAGACTAAGAAGGACGTTAAAAAGGAAGTCATTACAGCCCAGAATGACGAAGCTTTTATTAGTATCTCACGTGACAAATATTATAATCAATTGTATGGTTTTTGGTTGGGTCAATGTATTGCCAATTGGACAGGGCTGGTTACAGAGATGGATAAAGTTGGCAATGTCGGAGAAATTAAAACAGGAGATTTTTATACTAGAGAGGATTGGGGAAAAAGGGATCAACCAAGTATATGGGGCCAAGGCATTCCGAGTGATTTATCACCAACCATTGATTTTGTATTTAAAGACATAAATGAAATATGGGGATCAGATGATGATACGGATATAGAATATATGTACCAGCATCTTCTTCGTACATGTGAGGCAAGCATTTTATCTTCTCAGCAAATTCGTAATGGATGGTTAAAGCATATAAAACCTGAAGAGGAAAATTATTTATGGGTGTCAAATCAAAAAGCATTTGATCTTATGAAGACTGGAGTTTTGCCTCCTGGAACTGGAAGCCCCAATAACAACGAACATTTTGAAATGATCGATGCTCAATTAACTACTGAGATATTTGGATTATTCTCTCCTGCCAGGCCAGATGTAGCATTAATGATTGCTCATTTACCTATACAAACCACAGCTCGAGAAGATGCGGAATATATTGCAAAGTTCTATGTAACTATGCACGCTTTGGCTTCAATTACGGATTCTAAAAGAAACAGGAGTCAGCAAATACATTGGATGGCAAATCAAGCAAGAAATATACTCCCTGACAGTTCATATGCCGCCAGTATGTTTAATTATACTCGAAAGTTATATGAGTCTGGTATCCCGTGGGAACAAACAAGAGATTCTATTTACTATAGATATCAGGTTAATCAAGAAGATGGGTATGATATTACCTCGAAAAACTTATACTGCAATGGTTGTTTTGCAGCAGGAATAAACTTTGCGTCAAGTTTGATAAGTTTATTTTATGGAGAAGGAAATTTAAAGGAAACTATAAAAATTGGAACTCTATCAGGATGGGATTCTGACAATCCAACCGCGACTTGGGGCGGATTGATTGGTTTTATGACTGGCAAAGATGGTATAGAAGAAACATTTGGTAGAAAATTCTCAAATCAATTTAATATACATAGAACTAGACAAAATTTCCCCAATGATGGTATCGATTCTTTTGAAAATATGGCTAAAAATGGACTAATAATTATTGATAGAGTTGTTAAAGAAGAGATAGGAGGAACTGTTGACTTTGAAAATAATATGTGGATTATTCCTCTGAATCGTGGAATCGAATAAAACTAAAACCAGCAAACAAAATATAAGTGGCGTCTAAATATCTTTTAAAAATAATAAAAAAATGAAACTTTTAATATTCATATTTACTTTAGTTAGTTTTTCTTTATTTACCTCAAGTAGTGTCGCTCAATCTAAAATTATGTCATTCAACATCAGGTATGACAATCCCAACGATGGACTGAACTGGTGGGACCTAAGAAAGAATGAAGTCGTTGAATTGCTTAAATATTATCGTCCAGACTTTATCGGCATACAAGAGGCTTTACCTAATCAAACAAAATACATTGCTGAAAATTTAGACGCATACAAATTTATTGGCCACGGTAGAGATGGTTTGGATACTGATAGTGAAGGAGTTCCTATTTTTTACAATAGTACTAAATATGAACTATTGGAAGAGGAGCAATTTTGGCTGTCCGAAACTCCTGAAAAAGTATCAAGAGGTTGGGACGCTGCCCTAAATCGTATTGTAGTATATGGGATATTCAGAAGCAAAGCAACAAATCAAACTTTTCATGTTTTCAATACCCATTTCGACCATATGGGTGAAACTGCACGTCTAAAATCAGCGGAATTATTGGTGAACTATATTAGAAAGAACAATTTTGTTCATAAGAAAGTGGTACTCATGGGTGACTTTAATATTCTCCCTTCTGAATCACCAATTAAGTTGATCGAACAGGTGTTTAAGGATAGCTACAGAATAGAAGACTTACCTGTATATGGTCCCATTGGTACGTTTAGTGGCTTCGACACAATAGAAACGGTTACAAAAAGAATTGATTACATCTTCACAAAGAATGTAGATATAAAAAGCTACAGATGCATAGATGACAAGAGAAAGAACAACCTCTATCCATCTGACCATTTTCCAATAATAATAGAAATTCATTAACACATTCAAAAATCATTTTGAGTAATTTTTTTAATAAGAAAATCATAAAGTATACAAGGACACCTCTTTTTGCTTGCCTCTCAGTAACATATTTCCTTTTGTTTTTGGATGAAATAAATTTGATTTTAAAGCCAATTTATCCAGTAAGTATTTTGACAATAAAATATTGACCCCGAGCTCATTACATTTAGATTGAATGCGTGCAGTCGTATTAAGAACATCACCTGAAAATACGATATCCCTTTTGACAATACCTACTTCTCCAGCCATAACGTGCCCATAATGAAGGCCAGCTTTAAACTCTGGTTGCTCTCCATCATAGTTTTCTTTGTAGTATTGGTTTCGTTTAAGTAATGTAGATTGTACTTCAAAAAAGCAATGGATACAATTCGCATTTTTTATCCCCTTATCCATCTTCCAGCTCACAACAATTTCATCCCCAACATATTGATATATTTCTCCTTTAGAATACAAGATAGAAGGTGTCACATCTTTAAAAACATCTTTTATAAAATTAAAATAGCGAACTTCTCCTAATCGTTCGGCAATTGATGTGGAGGACCTTAGGTCTAGAAACATAAATATTCTTTCTTCTCTTTTTGGCTGAAAATATTGACCTAATAAAAAAGATCCCAAAACTCCTGGGCCATATTTATCACCTATTTGCAAGGCAATCAAAGTTCCCATTACTACAAGCAACCATGTTGTGAAACTTGAAAGTGAGTTGAGTTGAAAGACATTAATTATCGATCTTTTTATCATGGTCAGATCAAAAAATGGAGCTCCAAACTCCTGACTTTGAAAATAGATCTCAGTGGGAATCGCAACAATTAGGTAGATCAAAATATAAGATAAAAACATATGAAATAATGCAGCGGCATAATTTTTACTCCTTAACCACCTTTCCCAAATAAACACAATAATAGTTCCTCCTACAAGACCTGCCAAGACTCCTGTAAATAGCGCCGATTTAAAGAAAAAAATAGGTTCAATACCTCTTAGATCACAATTAAAATCTCTTACTGTGTTATAACTAATAAGAAATTGGAATAATGAAAAAATAGTCCAGACAAAAGTAATCCAAAATATTTTTATGATTTGGTCTTTTAATTTATTGGTTTTCATTGGTCGAAATTTCTATATCAATCAATTCGATAATTGAATTTATATCTTTTATTGCCTCTATATACGTTTCCTCCTTCTCCTCCATTAGATTGATCATAACGACAAAGTTATTTTGAAATTGGTAGTTGAAAATCTTATCAGTGGCTTTAATAGTAGCAGTATTAATTTTAACAGTGCGAACCAACATCGGTGCAAGAAAATCTGTGACTACCCGCAAGTGGATAGACTCTAATTGGTTAATATGAATATAGGTTTCTTCTAATTGGTGGAGTTTTCTTATTATATCATGATTATTCAGAAATTTTATTTGTCCGCTATTTACAATGGTTTTATATATAGTACTTTGAGAATGGAAATCTGAACTCTTTAAAAGGTTAATTGCAATAACCCCTAATGAATCTAATTGACTTATGTCTTCTGCTTCAATAACTTCTACTGCATATTCATATTGATTCTTGTAAAGTTGATCGTAAGTTAAATTTGCGTTTAAAGCGGAAAAGTCATCATTAAGTTCTTGTTTGATGTTTTGGTAAATCTTGTTTTCTGATATTCTATTGTTATTTTCCTGATTCCTATTATTTATATTAAGAGCGATCAATATACCTAGAACCACGAGTAGAATTTCTCCAATTGCGTATATTAAATACCTTTTCAAATAGCCTTTTTCAACCAACTGTTTCCGTATTCTTCTAAATATTTTTATCATGATTTAATCTTTTAATCAATTCAGAATAGGAACCAAATATGTGTTATTTCTCATTTATGTGAGATTACTGTTTTCCTTTGTCTTTGAAATCTCTTCGCTTTTATTTAAAGCACTTATTAGCCTAAATTTACAATAATATTACGAATTTCTATAGAATTTTGGGGTTAGCACAGAAGGTAATCAAAGAAAGGAGAATGGAAGACAGAGGATAATAAGAGGTGTAATAAAAATGAAAAAAAGAGGCTTTTAAGAAACATCATGTTTCCTCGGTCCTCCTTTTTTCTATCTTCCAGACAAGAAAAAATATTCGTACAATCAACATGGTTTGTACATGGAATCTTTTACTTATTCTATTTCAAAAGCATACAAATCTATGCAACCTGCATAAATAATCCAATGTTGGATTTTACATAATCTTCAAACGATCTTGACTCATGTCCAGTGATCATTTTTAGATTATCCGTAACGTTATTGAAATTGCCAGTGACAATATCTTTGCAAAACTCCTTTAAGTGAGAAGCTAAGAAATCATTTACGGTAGGTAAACTTTTTAAGGCATCAATCCAAATTCCGACAGGGATGGGTACATATTCAACTTTCTCTTGAATTTCATTTCCAAAAAGATCTGTAATCTCCTGATTGCTGTAAGTACGATTTCCTGTTAGTGCATATCTTTTACCAACATGTTTTTTGATGTCTTCGTCCATCAATATCCCTGCAATGACATCACCAATATCCTGAGGGTCTATAATCGTGTAACGTGCATCAGGATTCGGAAAATAGAATTTTCTTTCTGCAGATACAGAAGGAGCCGCCATACCCAAATAATTCCAGGCAAACAAGGCCGGTCTTTTATGTACCGCTCCGATATCCGCCCAATCCAAAATTTCTTCAGAAATTAAATGATTTTGAGTGGCTGGACTGCTTGAGCTTTCGTGTACATTCATTTGAGACATACTTACCACTTGTTTCACTCTTTCTTCCTTCGCAATTTCCCCAAAATATGCTGCGGCTTTTGGTAAATGATCTTCAAAAGGATAACAGAAATAGGCTTAATCTATCTGATGAAGTGCTCGTCTTATACTGCTTTTATCGAAGTAGTTTCCTTGTACCACTTCGACGCCTTGCTGTTCCAACGCTTTGATTCGTTCATCAACAGTGCGAACCATAGCTCTCACCTTAACTCCGTTATTTAAAGGTTCCTGAATGGCATACTGGCTCGTTTTTCCAGTTGCACCTGTGATTAAAATTTGCGATTTCATTTCTTTATCTTGTATAAGATTATTTAATTTATTAATGTGTTAATTCAAAAATTAGTAACATAAGGATTATGTCATTTATTTAAAAATTGCTGATTGTCATTCTAGATTATTTTAAGGGAGTACTTTTCAGTATTGCGATTCAGCGATTTTTCAAAAAACTTCTATGGTTTAACAAAACTTCCCATTCCGATGGCATTTTTGTTGCTTCGAATTATGTAATGGCAGGAGAATCAGCTTTGTACATATCTATTGTGAAGATCCATACCTATACGTTGTAAATTCATAATGACTCAAATACCCAAAGGTTGGGTCTGTTTGTGAAACTGCTGCTTCATCAATCTACCCATTCCTTTATTTTGGTATAGATTTTAAGGTTACTCAACAATTCCGAATGCGTACTCTCATAAGCGATCCAAGTATTTTTTTTCTTAAAATTTAAATTTTTTGTTGGGTCTTTGTGCTGTCCTAAAGCACTATTCACCCCCACCATTTTATCCCCTAGCAATTGTGTAGATATAGATTTTGTTTCTTTGCCAACAATCCCAGCTATGCTGAAACATTCTACTTTTTTAGGTAATGAAATGAATTTCCTTTGATCGCCGCCCATTTTAAATCGATCGTTGTTTTGCCAGTCCTCATCTACAAGATTGCCATACCTCAAATCTGTTACGCCGGCACTTCTGATCTTTCCCAATCGAGCAAAAGGTTTTGTATAGGGAATAGCTTCTAAAATAACATCTACATTATTACCTACTTTCTCCATTGGTGCGCCATGGTGCGGTGTTCCCAGAAAAATTATTTTTTTGAGGTGTTTTGTCCACGACTTCTTAAGTTGGTGGCCATAATGTATAGCACTTCGCGATACTAACCCGCCCATGCTATGCGCAACAATGACCAATTCTTCAACGGGGACGGGCCAATGCCGCATCAGTTCTTCTAATAATTCATTAAACTCTTGCCCATTAGTTGAAATATGACAACCGCTATTATAATGCAGATAAACAAGTGTCTTGTTTAATTCTTTTGCCAATAACGTTCCGTGGTTATGTTCTTTTCGGGTCCATTGAATATCATTCTTACAAGAACCATGTACCATCAAAAGAATTTTTCCATTGATAGCCGGATAGGTCTTTAGAAGAGTTTTACTATCAAGGGGAATAGCCTTAGCCTCGTGCCTAAATTGCATAGTAATCTTCAAGGGATTTTGATTATTTTCTAAATAGTCACCGATTACCCCGTTTATCACAGAACGCAAAGCCTCCCTTTCACCTGTAGCTTCAATTTTTCCAAGCACAGAAGATAACTGTCCCAATGCTTTATCGACGCCATTTCCGATAAAACGAGTGCTCCATTTGATGTTTTTAAAAGTGAAACCAGCAATATTGGTAATCAGATGTTGAATGGGGGTAGAAGGCAAAAAAGGAGGATGGACTACTCGCCTATGCATGGTCTCAACCAAGTCTGTAACGCCTATTGTGGCATCTGTAATTAAGCGGGTAAGGCCTTGTAAATCAGAACTTGCTTTTTTTCTATTTGACATTTAAACAATTTACTAATGAAATATTGGCTTTTTACTATTTTGTCACTCAATGTCCAAATGTTTGCTACATATCAATTTGCTTCGTTACAATTTTAATCTCCTTAGTCAATGTTCTATTCACTGGACACTTATCGGATATTTCCAATAGCCTTTGCTTTTGCTCTACAGTTAAGTCGCCAATAAATTTTAATTTTTTTTCAATGACATGAACAAACCCATCTTCGGATTCACAGTCCTCACAATCTCAAGAATGTATTCGGGATTGATCAAGATGAACTTCTACTTCTTTCAGATCCCAGCCTTTCCGGTCAGCATACATTCGAAGCGTCATAGCTACGCAGGAACCTAATGCCATAAGTAAAAAATCATAAGGAGAAGGACCCAAATCTTGACCAAAAGGAATAGGTTCATCGCCGATTAATTGATGGTTGTCTGTTGTTATTATGGTTTTGTATTTTGAACGATCAATTTTTGTAATTACTTGAGCCATGGTTTTATTGTTTACTATGTTTATTAAATAGATTGCATATAATATAGTTCAAAAACTAATACTAACAAAACTATCATTTCAATAGCAACAACCAACGCAGTTTTTGGATTTTGTCAGCTTACCAAATTGACAGAAATTAACCATTATTTGAACATCAATAAGAAGATTTTTAGACTGAAATACATAGATATCATCATAATCAAGCAGTAACTTTTACCGCGCATTTTTATTTCTTTATACATTAAAATTATATCCTCTACATTGTTTGCACCGTCAATGTTTTCAAATCTCCTTACCACAGGGAGTGCAAAATTTTGTATCGTCGTTTAGTTTTTCACCACAATTTGTACAGAATTTCATTTCTTTCTATTTAATATCGACTAAAATTTTTTTGATTTGGTCTTTCACTTTGGCTGAGATTTTTATAGTTTCTTACGTTTTAGCTAAACTGATTTTTAATGCAATTAAGGTTTTGTGGGCAATAGTTATTTTTCTAGTTCTTAATTAATTCTGTTAGTTTTTTCTGTGAATCTTTATATCCTAATTCAATTGCTTTTTGGTAGCTTTTTATTGCGTCCTCTATTAGGTTATTTGCCTGGTATCCATCACCTAATGAATCCCAAAGATTGCCATCTTCAGGGTATAGTTGAACATTTATTTTAAATAGTTCTGTTGCCCATTCCAAATTTTCATTTAAACTTAATAATAGATTTCCAAATGTATTTAAAACCCCTGAATTTGTAAAATCATCAGCGTAATTTTCTTGCAGTAAGGTAAGGAGCTCATTCGATTTATTTGTTGGATGTTTTTTTATATAATTCATCAAATAGGAGTATATATTGTCTTTTATGGGTTCTGGGACATAGGTCTCGTCCAAAATCATTTTTTCAACAACACGAGCAATACCTTCTACTTTTGCGCTATTTGCATTTGTGGCATATACTATATACAGATCCTCCTTAGGATACCATATTAACGAATGTGCAAAAGGTCCGTTAGAGCCATTATGAGATATGCGTGATCCATTGGCTTCTGTGTTTTTAACCCCCCATCCATAGCCATAACTATAAGTACTATTTGAAGATGAAACATAAGGTGTTGTTAATTTTTTGAATGATTCCGTTGTCAATATTCTATTCGTTTTCAATGCTTTATACCAAAGTAGCATATCATTTTGGGTAGAGTTTATGCCGCCATTCCCTTTTAAGTGCCAATTGACATCTCCAGCTTCTTGATAACGTGTAATTGTTGACTCCGTTTCTATTATATTTCTGTTGTAACCATGAGACATCTGTTTTGTATCCCATTTAGGCAAGAGATATCCTGTTTGTTTCATACCAGCTGGTGTAAAAAGATGCTCGTTTAAGAAAGCTTCGTAAGATTGACCAGAAGCTAATTCTATGATTCTTCCTAATATGCTATATCCAGTATTAGAATAAGAATACTTTTCTCCAGGCTCAGATAATAATTTACTCGCGAAAAGTTTTTCAAAAAAGTCCTTTTGTGAGATTTCTGAAAAGTCCCTTCCTAGAGATTCTAAAAAACCTGCAGAATGTGTTAATAATTGGTGTATTGTAATGCTTTGCTTGTCAATTGGGAGTTCAGTAAAATATTTACCTAATGAATCTGCAAAGTTTAGTTTGTTTTGCTCAACGAGTTTTAAAATTGCGGTACTTGTGAATTGTTTTGTGTTAGAACCAATATCAAAAATGGTGTTTGGGTTATTAAGAGTATTACTGTCCTTGTTTGCTAACCCATAGCCCTTGTTAATTATCAATTCACCTTCTTTAAGAATAAGAATTGCACCTGAAAAACCGTTGAGAACTCCATTGTTTAAATAAATGTCAATTTTAGTGAAAGCATCTTTGAGACTTAATTTTTCTTGAGCATTTGAAGTTAATGTTCCTATAATTACTAATGTAATTGTCGAAAAGATAAGGAGGAATTTTTTCATTATGATTATTAATTTCTTGTTAGACGAATTGAAATGAAGGTCGTTGTCAGCATTAGTTTTCTATTTGATTAATCATTTCTTTTGCAACTATTGCCGAAGAGGGTAGAAACATGGTCGACACGATTCTCTTGTCAATTACTATATCGTGTTTATCATTCAAATCACTTTTGGATTGAAATATTCCGCCATTTTCCCTCAATTGATTTTCTAGCATTTCTGGTAATAAAGTTCCTTCTTTAGCCCAGTTTTTAGTAACCTCAGTTGAATTTGGAAAACCAGTCACTTTCTTCCCTTTTACCATGTACTCACCATTACTAAGTTTAACATTTGCAAAAGCACCAGGGCCATGTCCGCAACCTCCTACTATTCCTCCATTTTCATAAATTTTGGCTATAATTGATAATAAATTTTTGTTATTGGCTACATCGAATAATGGGCCATAGCCACCACCAATAAAAACGGCTTTGTAGCTTTTATAATCTACTAGTTCGGGTTTAAGTGAATTTTCAACATTATCATTAAAGTTCTCATACTTTATGGTATAGCTGCTAATTCCAAGAGGATCCATCGAGAAAGGGACCTCTCCTCCAGTTGGCGAAACAAAATCAACTTTATATCCGTGAGAAACAAAAATATGATATGGAGGTGCGACTTCCCAGAGGTTATTGCCCGCAAAATGTTTTTCTGGGTCACCCATGTCTTCTGTGTTTGATACGATAATTAATATTCTTCCCTTTTCGGTTATCTCATTTTTACAGGAAATAAAAATTAGTAATATCAGTACTGCTAAAAGTGTTTTTTTCATTTTTTTGATTACTTGAATCTAATAAAAGAGCCAACGATTTGAATAAACGCCTGTTTTCCTGCCCGTCTTGTAGGCGGGAATGACGTTTAATTGTTGTTAGGCATAATTTCTATTACAGTTTTTATATTGTCTTCATACACTCTGTCTATTAATAAATGATAAGGATCTATGGCTAATTTTGCAGGTATCGAATCAATTTCAAAGTTGAATGTCATTTCAGGTCTATCAATTTTTACTCTTTTTACAAACATTAACCTCTCTTCACCTGAATCAGCAAATGCCCCAACATCAATCCAATCATTTAATAGCATAGGCGTTTCATTTCCCATAGAATTAGCCAATAATTTTTTCGCCTCAATATTGAATGTGATTTGACACCTTCCATTCTCTAATTTTTTATAAGAGGCTTTTAATAATCGGTTATCATATAAGGTGATTTCCTTGAACCAATCGTTTACTAAGTATTTTAAGGAATCAGGAATCTGAGGTTCCAAATGTTTCATAAAATCCAAAGAAGTAGGATAAGGTGGTTTTCTATACTTAAATTCTTCTAAGAAGTTTCGCATAGCAGTATTCACCTTTTCTTCACCAATATAATCTTGTAAAGCATAAAGAATTACACTTCCTTTCCCATAATGAATATGCATTTTATTTTCTACTTTATAAAGCGGTAACTCTTGATCCGAATCATTACTTCTACCACTTAAATATCTATCGTGATTATACTTTAAGAATTCACGCATTTTCATAGGTGTCTTGACAATGCTCTTCATGGTCATTAAAGAAGAATATTCGGCAAAACTTTCACTTAGCATTGTGGATCCTTGCATTGCAGCACCTGCTACCTGATGAGCCCACCATTGATGAGCCATCTCGTGAGCAATTATAGCATCCACTAAATTGTTTTCTTCTTCGTCTTCTAAATTTAGTATAAAACCAACACCTTCAGAATAGGGCATTGTACCTGGGAAAGCTTGAGCAAAATTCGAATATCTAGGAAATTCAATAATTCTACATTGTTTGTGCAGGTATGGGCCAAAGTTTTTGGTATAATAATCTAGAGACCTTTCCATAGCATCTAACATCATATTTACATTTTGTGGATGTTTTTTATCATAGTAAACTTCTATATCTATACCTTTCCATTTACGTGTTTTAACTTCATATTTTGCAGACATAAAAGAGTAGAAATGCTGAGATGGGTGATCTACTTTGTAGTGATAATAATTACGTCCATTTTCTTCCCATTTTTTTAATAATGAGCCTGGAGCAATAGCGATCTGATCACCAGATGTAGAAACTGTAGCCTCCATGTTGATAAAATCAGCGGTTCCATTTGTTAGATCGTTTTTCATGCAGTTTTTAGAGCAGGTAGATTCTAATACTGGCATTCCATCTTTCGGTTTTAAACCGTATTTTTTACGCGTGTTTTTATCACTTAATTCATTTCTGGGCTGATATCCGAGCGATGGTAAGATTCGTGATTCATTTAAGAAGGTACCATTGTTTATAATCCTCGTATTTCCCATTCCATTTTCAAATCCTTTTGATAGGTATTGCGTATTAATTTCAATATTAATTGTATCTCCAGGATTCATGGGTTTTGACAATTTGTAAATTCTGTACTCAAGATCTTTGTCGTCTAAAACCAATTCGGAATTTGGTATTTTAATTTCAGGTTCCCAGCGTGAATCGATACTGTAATGAATAGAATCAATAATAGATTCAGATTCATTAACCAAAGTCATTGTGGCTTTTACGAGTACATCTCTTTTGTAAGGAAATATATCAATAAAGTATTTTACATCACTGATTTTAGGATATTCGGCATCTTCATACTTTTTGTATTTATTTTCATAATTGGCAGCCAATTGTTCAAGCTCGCCACCTGTCTTGTATTTATTCATTACTTGTGTGTTATAAAATACAAACCCTGCAACTGCAACCCAACAAAAAACTGTTCCTAAAACAATTAATCGATAGTTCTTTGGTATTTGTTTTTTAGCAATTTGAATCCGCTCCTTTAAAGAACTAATAGCGCCTCTATTCCATAATGCTCCAGCAATTAATAGACAAATAAAAGAAAATAGGATCCAATACAAATTGAACCACATTACCCCCGTTAAAGAAGGGCCAAATGCATTCATATCCGAGTAGATCATTCCTGGTCTGTCGCCAAGGGAAAGCATATTGGATTGTACATCAAAAAATGATAATAGGTATCTCCAAAGAAATACCACCAGAATAGATACAAAATAGCCTATGTACTTATTATTTAGTAGCACTTGAATCATGATCAGGATCCCACTCCAAACGATGTAAGTCATCAGACTTGTGTAAAAAAAGTCTAGCATGTAAATGTCTAATTCTATTCTATAAAACCCATTTACCAATTGATAAAATATTCCACAGATAATGAAAAACGCATGCAATAGTACCGTAACACTCACTAATGAAAGTGATTTTGCAGAAAGTGAAATTAAAGACGTATGTGGACTAGCATCAATTACTTCATTGATTTTACTTTCCCGATCTCTCCATATGAGATTCCCACTAAAAAATATCAAAATAATGATGACAAATATCTCTGCTGCAATTGTTATTGTGTCAATTACTTTATAGGTAACGGGATAGGATTGAAGTCCAAAATATTTGGCCCCTCCAAACAGATTTGACATTAAAATAATAGCACTAAAGAGAAACAAGATTTTGAACGAGGCGCTTTTTACAATACTTAAGAAGTTAATCAGAAAGAAACTTTTGAATTGAATCAATTCCGTTTTCCAATAATAAATAGGATTTAACTTTGGGAGTGTAAATGTACCTTTGGCCTCTTTTTTATCTTCTTTAGGCACTTTTATTTTTGTACTTTTTTCTCGAAAAGAAAAACTAAAATATGAAATGGTAAGAATAATAATTCCTGTTATAATCCAAATCAACCTGTTAAGAATTTGGAGTCCAGAAAAGGATGGACTTAGTGTGTTTTTTTCAATTGGAGTATAGTATTTTGCATCCAACGCATAAGCTCTAATTCCGAAAGTGTCTGTCAAAGCTGCAATTGTTTCGCTGTCAATATCTGAAATCAATGATCCGGAAACGATATAGCCAATAATAATGACTAATGAACCAACGAATGAAATAACAGTATTTTTCCATTTGATAGCTATTGCAAAAATGATTGTTCCTGCAAAAAACATATTTGGCAGAATGAACAGAAAGTAGTTATTTATAAACGTTTCCAAATAGAAATTTCCGTATCGTTCAGGATCAACCCAACCAAAAGCAGGAGCCAGGATGGTACCCAATATAACTCCCAAAAAGATTCCTAACATAGGTATAGTTGCCAAAACCAGTGCACCAAAAAACCTTCCAAAGAAATAACCAGATTTACTTATTGGAGCACTAAATAAAATCTCATTAAAATTATTATGATGATCCTTTAAAGCAGCATTATTATAAAATGCAGTAGCAATCAATAAACCCAAAAGGGTGAAAAAGGTGGTGTAAACAGTAATGGTATGAGGAGCGTTTTTATAAGCGTTTCCAACTGAATCGAAAAATGCAATGCCGCTTGAAGTAGCTCCAAAAGTTAAGAGGGTTATTAATCCTAAAAAGATGTAAACCATCGGTTCTTTTAGAGCATATTTTAATTCTGCTAGGAAGAAATTCTTGAACATATTAAATCAGTTTGAAATTAAACTAAAACGTTTGATTTGTTGATTTTTGAAAAGAAGACATCTTCCAAATTAGGTTTTACTAATTCAAATCCATTTTCAGGGTTGGTTTCACTAAGCACATGAATAAATGGCTGGCCGCCTACCATTTTGTTAGAAATAATAGCATAGTTATTAGCAAATATTTCCAGTTCTTCTCGAGTCACAAATCTTTGAAACACCTTTCCGTCTAACTCATCAATAGCATTTTGTGGCGTCCCTTGATATACAATTCGACCTGCATCCATTATAGCCATTTTGGTACATAACTCATGTACGTCATCAACAATATGAGTAGAAAGAATAACGATTACTTCTTTTCCAACTTCAGCTAACAAATTATAAAAACGGTTTCTTTCTCCAGGATCTAAACCAGCAGTCGGCTCATCAACAATTATCAATTTTGGATTCCCGATTAGTGCTTGCGCAATTCCTACACGTTGCTTCATTCCTCCAGAAAAACTTTTTACATTCTTTTTCCTTTTTTCATAAAGATTAACCTTGTCTAACAAGTAATTTACTAATTGCTTTCTTTCTTTTGAATTGGTTATTCCTTTTAGAATTGCCATGTGATCCAAAAGTTGTTCGGCAGTTATTCTAGGGTATACTCCAAATTCTTGAGGTAGATAACCTAAAACCTTTCTAAGTTCTTCCGGTTGATTAAATATATCTATATCGTTTAAGGTAGCAACACCACTATCCGCTTCTTGTAAAGTAGCTAAAGTCCTCATTAATGAAGATTTACCCGCACCATTTGGTCCTAATAAACCAAACATTCCATTTTCAATTTCGATGGAAACATTGTTAAGCGCTTTTACCCCATTAGGGTAAGTTTTTGATAAGTTGTTGATTATTAATTTATTCATGTTTAATAATTTAAAAAACAGGACGTTTAAAGTGTGCTCTAGTTACAATAAATTATACTCTAACTCCCCAAATATTCGACATAGCACGTAGCTTTCTTATCTACACATTATAACAGTTATAATACATGGTGGAGGTTTTAAACCAATTGTCAGATTAGACAAAGTTATTAATGCCGTAACCTTTAGTGTCATGGCGCTATTCACTTCTTAAACTTTTTATAGGATTTGCAATAGCTGCTTTTATCGACTCGAAACTGACTGTAAGCAGAGATATACCAATTACTAAAATTGCAGTTAGGCCAAATACCCACAATGGCATATCTATTCTATATTCATAATCTGCTAGCCATTTGGACATGAAATACCAGGAAATTGGTGTTCCAATTGCAACTCCAATGAGGATTAATTTTAGAAAGTCTCGAGTGATAAGTGAGGTAATGGTATAAACAGAGGCACCTAATACTTTTCGGATACCAATTTCTTTGGTTTTTTGCTCTGCGGTAAATATGACGAGACCAAATAAACCTAAGCAGGAAATGAGAATAGCCAAAATTGAAAAGAAGGTTGATAACTTGAAAAACATAGATTCGCTCTTATGTAGTTTGTTGTATTCTTGGTCTACAAACCTATACTCAAAAGGGAATGCTGGATTTAAATTTGTATGAAGGGATTCTAAAGCGGCTAATGTTTGTTTTTCACTGCCCTGATTATATTTGACGAAAGCTATATTAAATTCGGAATAACCTTCACTTCTAATAATCATTGGGAAGATAGATTCTTTTAAAGAGCCAAAATGAAAATTTTTAACCACACCTACTATGGTTCCTGAGTTTCCCCAAAATGACAATGGTTGACCTATCGGATTTTCCATCTTCATTTTATTCATGGCCGTCTCATTTATAAGGTATTCAATGTTTCCCGGGTTATTATGAATAAGTTCTCTTCCCATAAGTAATTCGACACCATATGTACTAACAAAGTCTACACTTGCTACCATTCCAGTAAATAAAGCATCATCATCAGCTGTCTTATTATTCCAAATAACTTCTGGTGACGTGCCATAGTCCCCTAGAGGAATATGCGACGTTTTTGTAACCGATGTTACTCCCGGAATTTGTATTGCACCACTTTTAAAAGCATCATAATTATTTTGTAAGTCTTTTGATAGCGTGACTGCCAATAGATTTTCTCTATCGAAACCAATGTCTTTATGTTGGACAAAATCAATTTGCTTTGATATAATGATCATGCTACTTATAAAGACTACTGAAATAGTGAATTGAAAGACAACCAAAGCTTTTCTAATCCAACTGGTACTAGAACTGGTTTCAATTTTTTTCTTAAAAATATCGGTAACCTTAAAAGAAGAGAGTAAAAAGGCAGGGTAACTTCCAGATAGTATTCCTGTGAAAATTGTAATTACCAAAACCATTATCCAAATGGATGCTGGTAAATTTAATAGGTCTATGTTTTTATCTGTTATTTGATTAAATACGGGTAGTGCAAATACAATTAAGATTAAGGCAAAAAATAGACTTGCAAGAGAAAGAAGCGTTGCTTCTCCTAAAAATTGTGCTATTAAACTACTTTTTCCAGCCCCTAAAACCTTTCTGACCCCAATTTCTTTAGCTCTTTTCATGTAGCCGGCAGAAGCTAAATTCATAAAATTAATGCTTGCAATTAGCATGATCAGGAAAGCTATTATTCCAAACAATCTTACATATAGAATCTTCCCTTCACCTTTTACAATGTCTGCATAAAGATAACTATCTGCGTAAGGTTGGAATCGAATTTCTAATCCTAAGTCATAATCTATTAAAAATGATTTAAGTTTTTGTTCTAACTGAACAACATCTGTTCCTTTGGCCAATTGAACAAATGTATAGGCGCCTAGATTTTTCCATTCAGACATCCAAGGATTTTCAGCAAAAAGAGAAGCAAAAGATAAATAATAATCACTCTTCTCGGTCGAATTTTCACTGCTCATTTCAAAGACCATAGATATTTTTAGCTCTTTTGAATTTTCGTAAGTGAGTGTTTGCCCAATGGCACTTTTGGAGTTTCCAAAGAACAATTCGGCCATTTGCTTCGAAATAGCAATTTGGTTTGGAGCGTTTAATGCCTTCGAAGCATTTCCTTCTAAAATATTAAATGAAAACATTTCAAAAAAGTCTTCACTTACAAACTTTCCATTTTGCTTTAAAACAGTGCTCCCATTAGAGAAGGTACTTTTTTTGCTATTGTTAGACATAGCCGTAACTTTCTCAATCTCTGGTACTTTTATCTTTAATTCTTTATAGAGAAGTGATGATGTGCCATAACCAAATGCCGGGCCATCAGATGATGTAAGATATATAGAATGGAGTTGATCTATGTTTGCATGATACTTATTCATGCTATTTTCACTTGCTATCCATAAATAGATTAGTAAAAAGCAGAATAACCCAGAAGTTAAACCTAAAATATTGAGAAAGGACAAAACTTTGTCAGCTTTAATATTTCTCCATGCTATAGTGATATAATTTTGAATCATAATTTTTTTCTAATACTAATGGTTATTGTTTAACCCTCTCTTGCCACCGCCTTGACCGCAGAGCGGTCGCACTATGTGAACCACATGATAAAGGGCATTTGCGACTGCAGAGCAGTCGCACCTTCCGGAAATTTGTCACGCACTCAATGGTTAACTAACATGTTCTCGGTTACTTTTTCTCCATCAAGCATTCGTATAATTCGATTGCTGTATTTGGCATCATGCTCACTATGGGTAACCATAACAATTGTAGAACCTTGATTATTTAATTCGGTAAGTAGGTCCATTACTTCATTGCCTGTTTTACTGTCTAGGTTTCCCGTTGGCTCATCTGCCAGAATTAGTTTAGGGTTGTTTACCACGGCTCTGGCAATAGCAACTCTTTGTTGTTGACCTCCTGAAAGCTGCTGTGGAAAATGATTTCTTCTATGCATTATTTGCATTCTTTTCAGAACCTCATTTACTTTTTCTTTTCTTTCACTCTTTTTTATTCCTGTATAGATGAGTGCCAACTCAACATTTTCAAATACGGTAAGTTGATCGATTAAATTGAAGCTCTGAAATACAAAACCAATATTATGCTTACGTAAACTTGCTCTCTTGCGTTCGTTGTACTTAATGACTTCTTGATCATTAAAAATGAAACTGCCACCATTTGCATCATCCAACATCCCAAGAATATTAAGTAGGGTAGATTTGCCGCTTCCAGAAGGTCCCATAATGGATACAAATTCGCCTTCTTTTACTTCAAATGAAATTTTATTTAATGCTATTGTTTTATACTCTTCAGTAGTAAAATATTTTTCTAATTTTTCAATTTTTATCATTCGTTTTGATTTTTAGTTTATTAGATTTTATACCAAATAATTTCATACGACTAAAAACTATTTTGAAGTAAAGTCCAACGTCAATTCATTTTTATCACCATAATTTTCATAGCTCGAAGTAATAATCTTATCGCCTGACTTAAGCCCACTTAAAACCTCGTAGTATTCTGTATTTTGACTACCAAGTTGCACATCTACTTTATAGGCAATTTTTCCATCATCGCTCAACTTATAGATCCAATTCCCAGCTGTTTTTTGAAAGAAACTTCCTTTGGGTATCAGTACCGCCGATTTCTCATCGCTTAATGCCAATCGGATCTTTAAAGACTGTCCTCTGCGAATTCCATCCGGAATTTCGGATTCAAAGTGCATATCTACTTGAAATCTTCCATTAGTAACTTGCGTAAATACTTTTTTGATAATTACGTTATAGTCGTTTCCATTAAAGATGAAGCTACCAGATTGCCCGGAATAAATTCTAGAAATATAGAATTCATCAATATCGGCACGGACTTTAAAGCCGCTTAAAACATCCACTTGTCCTAAACGCTCTCCCTTGTTTTTAGACTGTCCAATTTGTGCATCCAATGAAGTTAATTGACCATCTACAGGAGCTCTAACAATCAAATCGTCCACTTTTTTACGCATTAAGGCTAATGCTTTTTGAGTTCTAACATATGAGCTTCCAGACTGCTTCAGTTCTTGAGTAGTGGAAAGCGAATCTTCTTGTAATACTTGTAAAGCTATAGCCATGCGCTGTTTTTGGTAATTGTAATTATTCTCAGCCTTTTGAAATTCATGACTTGCAATAGCATTTTCGTTATAAAGCGTTTTATTGAGTTCATATATTCGATCAGCTTCAATAAGTTCGTTCTCTACATCTGTTTTTTGGTATAACTTATTTATGGTGTTTTGGCGCGCTGCATTTCGTGAAATTTGCATTTGAGTTAGTAAATTGTAAACTGCCGTTTCTTGATTTACAAGATTTAACTCCAAATCTGTATTTGAAAGGCGCAATATGGGTTCGTTTTGTTTCATGATTGTACCATCTTCAACGAATATTTCTTCAACCCTACCCCCTTCAAGAGCATCCAAATAAATGGTAGAAATTGGCATAACTGTTCCATTCACAGGAATGTTCTCTTGAAAAGTTCCTTCTTCTACTGAGCTTACTATTATTCTTTCTGCATCAACATTTAATTTTGAACGCCCATCAAAAGAGGAAGCTATAAATGCTATTAATGTTATTATTGTTAATAGCCCAGCTGCAGTTATAATATTAGATTTGGTTATCTTTTTCTTTGTTATGGGTATATCCATGTCTTTACTTTTATTATTCTCTATTTCTAATGGAATTACAGTGCCAAAAAGGTAATATATTGATATTGTGGTTGTTATGATTTTTAATAGAAATTAAAGTGTGCGCTTATGATACATTCACTGTACGTTTTAAGGACACTTATTAGGGGGTTTATTTCTTAACTGTAATTTTCTATTTAACAAATTATTATATAGTAGCTTTACGCTGATGTCATTAAAAAAAGCCTCCATACTAGTTATTGACGATGATTACGACGTTTTGGTCGCTATGAGGATCTTACTGAGATCTCAGGTGAAAGAGGTTGTTATTGAGAAAAATCCGGAAAATCTTTTGTCCTTAATGAAAGAACATAATTTCGATCTTATCATTCTTGACATGAATTTTAAAAGTGCTGTACATACCGGTAATGAAGGTGTTTATTGGCTTAATAAAATTAAGGAGATTGATAAAGAAATGCCTGTTATTTTGATAACTGCGTATGGAGATTTGGACTTGGCTATACCTGTCTCTTATACACATCTCCGAGCCCACGAGACAGGCAGAAATCT
>CAJXUU010000059.1 GCA_913061325.1 uncultured Saprospirales bacterium
CTTCGTCGGCAGCGTCAGATGTGTATAAGAGACAGCAGGAAATGGATGAGTCAAACTATAATATCCTAAATGATCTCCAAATGGACCTTCTGGTTTGGTCTCCCCTTTTCTTATTCTTCCCGTAATAACAAAATCCGCATCACTTGACAAAAAATGTCCTAAGTCATCATATTTGTATCTGAATCTTCGTCCTCCTAACATACCTGCGAATGTCAGTTCACTTATCTCTTCCGGCATGGGCATGATCGCCGAGAATGCATGAGATGGTAATCCACCTACGAATACCGAACATTTGAATTCTTCATTACTTTTAAGATACTCGGTATGATGATTTCCGATTCCACGATGTAATTGGTAGTGAAGCCCAATCTCCTTATTGGTTTCATATTCATTACCTGTCAATTGGATTCGATACATTCCGAGATTAGTCTTCATTGCATTTTTCTCACCTGGAGGCAGTGTCAGCACTTGTGGCATTGTTACAAATGCTCCTCCATCCATTGGCCACGACTTAACTAACGGTAGTTTATCAATGGTGGTTTGCCCATACTGTACAGCACCTTTACCCCAGCTTTTCATTGGCAATGCTGATAGCGCTGTAAACGGAGCTGACATATATCTCAAAGGATTCTTAAGAAACCTAGTAGGATCAGCTTTCAGTTCTATGACCTTTTTGACCTTTTCAATTGTATGTCTAAATAGATAATCTGTCCGATCAAACGTACCGTAAATATTAGATATCGCCCGAAATGGACTCCCTTTGACATTTTCAAAAAGTATAGCTGGACCACCTGCTTCAAAAATCCGGTTGTGGATCTCGGCCATTTCTAAATCTGGATCAATTTCAGACTTTATTCTCAATAATTGATTACTCTTTTGGAGATCATCAACTACATCTTGCATGCCTCGGTAGCTCATATTGCTTTGGTCAATTTATGTTTTAGTACAACGGAATTGTGAGTAAAGAGTTGAATACACAGTAATTCAATATTTCGATTTATTTAATTGTCTATGTCTGCCTCAATAATTAGCCTACTTTATCACTTTCTATTTTATATCCATTCAGTAGCGACTTTATATCCATTTTCTTTTTCCCTTGCATCTTCAATTCAAGTAAAGCAAGATACCCATCATTGCACGCTATTTTTAAATACCTCTTATTATCCGTTAATAATGTTCCTGGCTTGTGCATTGGATCTAATTCTTCATCAGACATTCCCGACTTCAATATCTTACATTCCAATCCATCTATCTTAGTCCATGCAGTAGGAAATGGATTCAAACCCCTGATATGGTTGTATACCTCTTTCGTCGTTTTTGTAAAGTCTATTTCACAAGTTTCATGATATATTTTTGGTGCTTTCGATACTTGGCTGTTGTCTTGTTCTTTAAGTTCTATTTCTCCTGCCTCGACTGCTTTTACTGTTCTTAAAACTACTTCCGCACCTAATTGCATTAGTCTTGTATAAACATCACCAGTAGTATCCTCATCTGTAATTTTGGTTTCTTCCTGAAATAACAAATCTCCTGTATCTATTTCATGTTTGAGTTTGAAGCTTGTTACTCCAGTTTCCTTTGCACCAGTCATAACAGCCCAATGTATTGGTGCTGCTCCGCGAAATCTTGGCAAGAGTGATCCATGAAGATTATAGGTTCCGTGCTCTGGCATATTCCATATTACTTCAGGGAGCATCCTAAAAGCAACTACTATCTGAAGATCAGATTTTAGGGCTCTTACTTCTTCTACAAACTCAGGGTTCTTGAGGTTTTTAGGTTGGAGGATATTCAGGCCTTGAGAAACAGCGTATTTTTTAACATCAGATTCTATTAATTTCTTGCCACCTCGGCCTCCCATCTTATCTGTTGCAGTTATGACACCTACTATATCATATCCGTTCTCTACTAACGTTTGTAAAGCTGGCACAGCGAATTCTGGTGTACCCATGTATATAATTTTCATTTTTCATCAATTTAATTATCTATCCAATGCTTCTGCGGATAGTTAGTGACATAATATCCAATTCCAATCACAAGTATATTAGGATTATATTTATTACCCTTATAATTAGACAGTAAATTTAACATACAGGGCACACCATTTGCCATTAAAAGATAAACTGAATTGTATTTTATTTATAATCCAATTTAACAAAACGATTTTGCCTATTTATGAAACTAGAAAAAAGTAGTCCTTAGAAGATCATTGAGAATAATAATCAAAGCCGCATAATGTTCAATTTGTTATACTCACGCAGGATGTAATCGCTCCACTTAATTTGAAAAATTATCAGCGATTCAGAGCGAGAATATAAAAAGTTGAAAGTCAACAAATAATAAATAACTGTGATACTTTAGTTTACAGATATTTATATATTTTTCTTTTTAATAATATCATGACAAATGTCAAAAAAAGAGAACACAAATCCAAACCAGCTACAAAGAATGTAGCCAGTTCGAAGCAAATTATTTATGAGTTTCGAAAAGCACTTCATAATTATTTTCCCAATCTAAGAGAGGAATATAAGCAAGAGTATATAAACACGCCCTTACAAATCGATCCGATTGCTGTATACTATCTACGAGGTGATAAAACGGAAAAATCCACAAAATTATATGTAGAACAAAAGCAGACCAAATTTATTTACATGACCTCTATACCAGAAACTAAAACAAATTCAAAAGAACTTTTTATTGCAGAGTAAATGAGGTGGATGATAGAAAATGAAGGATTTAACTATCAAAAAAATAGTTGTCTTAAATTGCATCATAAAATTAATAGAAACGATATCAATGCGATTAAAAACTTTTATACTTGCCTGCAAATCGCTCACGGCTTATCTCAGTTAATGGTGGTTCTTGCTAAACAATCAATTGCAAGAACCTATGGAACACTAAAACAAGTATGGGCTGATTTTCTAGCATTAATCAATATGCTACCCAATTACCAACCTATCCACCTAAAACCAAAATACAACCTGAAATACTGAATAAAATGATAATAGATTCGCGGCAATATTGCCAGGAATCTATTTAATATTTGATCCGTATAAAAAACAATCTTTCTCAATGTCACAATAACCTACTTAGGCGTAGCTTTGCTCATATCTGAATTCGAGATTTCACGTGCTATTCCTGTGTGTAAAACCATAATGCACAAAATTGTTTAACAAAACCAATGAACAAATAAACTGATTGCAGTAGATTTCTCCACTTCGGTGGAAATTAAAGGTTTAACGGCATTCTATTCCTCGACTTCACTCGGAATGACAATGCTAAAAGTGCAATATGGTATACACACCTATTCCTTTTTTCTGACTCTGAATCGCTGAGAATTATTATCTTTGGAAGAGATTGTAGCTTTTAGGAGTTGTTAATACTCCTCCCAGATCATTATTATTGTAGCATATCCTTAGTAGTTTCTTTCCCAATTGGTATTGTAGAATTCTCTTAATAAAAATAGAAGTTAATATATTATTTATTGAAATTTATCAAATGAAAAAGATTCTATTCTTTCTCTTGGCAGTATTATTTACTATTCCAGGTATTACCCAAACATGTGATTGTACGATTTCCGAAATAGAAAATAATAAGGTAAGTTCATTAGATACCGTATATGGTATCATCGATACAGTAGGTACGGTTGCGGAATTTAAAAATGCTATAAGTCAGGCTAATTCTTCTGGCGGGAATAGGACTATCCTAATTGAAAATGGAATATACCCAATAGCTTCTACTTCCTCATATCCTTACATAACAGCAAGCAATGTAATCTTTCGAAGTCTTTCGGGAAATCGAGATGATGTCATCATAACTGGAACTGGAATGTCCAGTGTGGCACCATTAACCGAGAATGTGTTTTACATAGTAGGAGATAATATTATTATAGCGGATGTCACAATTAGGGATGTGGGTAATCATGGAATAGCCGTGCAAGGCGATAACCTTATGGTACATAATGTTAGAATTCAAGATACGTACGAACAAATGCTGAAAGGAACCAGTGCGGGAGACGGCTCGGATTCCAGCAGGGTGCAGTGCTGTTTGTTTGAATATACGTCTGGGATAGGTCCAAACTTTTACATCGGAGGTATAGACGTTCATGAAGGCAGTAGTTGGGTAGTGAATGATAATGTTTTTAAAAGCATATCCAGCCCCTCGGGGTCAATCGCCGAACATGCTATTCATTTTTGGAATTCTTCTTCAGACAATACGGTAGAGCGGAATATAATCATCAATTGCGATCGTGGGATTGGTTTTGGTCTGGGAGGAAGTTCGAATGATGGGGGGATTATTCGCAATAATATGATTTTTAATGATGGATCGGCTTTATTTGATGATGTAGGGATAGGCTTGGAATCATCGCCAAATACGAAAGTATACAACAACACAATTCATATTGCATATCAAAATGCAATAGAATATAGGTTTGCCGCGACTACCAATGTGGATATCGCAAATAATTTGACCAACAAAATTATTAAGTCGCGAGATGGTGGGCAAGCTACGGTGTATTCTAATATTACCAATGCATCAAGTAGTTGGTATATTGAACCAACGGAAGGTAATCTTAGATTGAATGAAAATATTCTTACTGTTGTAGATGCAGGGGCAAATCTTTCCGATGTAGTATATGATTTGGATAAATACGCCAGGCCACCAGCAACTACAGATATCGGCGCTCATGAGTACGTTCAAACAAATTTACTTCCTTTGATGCAAATGTATCACTTAAAATACGAGGGAGCTTTTATTATTCCAGGCAATACAAATGGTGAATCCAGCGCAAATTATGCTGCAGGAGCCATAGCATTGAATAGTGCCAACAATTCTCTTTTTTTAGCGGGGCATCTCCCTCAAGGTGCTATTGCTGAATATTCTATTCCAACTTTGGTAAATAGCACAGAATTAGACGAATTGAATACATCAACATTCTTGCAAGGGTTTAAGAAATTCCTAAATTTGGCATCCAACGGTAACCCGCAAAATATCGATCGAGTATCTGGTATGGAAATAATTGATGGTCAATTATTTGTCAATGGAGTTGAGTATTATGATGCTCCAGCAAATAACACGCATACCACCTTGATCGTGGAAGACCCTACTGACTTTGTCAATACTACCGTTGCTGGATATTATTCTTTTGAGGGCGCTGCCCATACGGCAGGGTGGATTTCGAAAATTCCTTCGGAGTGGGAGATTCCACTAGGCGGAAAATATATTGCTGGAAATTCAAGTAAATATCCCATTAATGGAAGAAACCCAATGGGCGTTTCGGCATTTTCTTTTGATCCCTCCAACTTAGATGATACTCCGGATGCCATTACATCAACAGAGAAATTACTCGATTATGATCTTTCCAACCCACTTTATGCGGATTTCGATTCACTTTATAATCCAAATTATAATATTCTAGAGCTGGATGGAAGTACATTTACATGCCATACCATAGCTAATGCAAATGCGACAGCAGGGACAAATGATCTATGGGCAGAAGTTTCCCAAGCCAGCTATGGATTTGTTATTCCCAATACGAGAACATATCTCACGATTGGATCTTCTGGAGGACATCAATCAGGAATTGGATATAAAGCGGAGCAGGACAATGGAAACTGTTGTGGAGGTCCGTGTGCCTATGAAGCGGATGATTACTATAATTATTATTGGTTGTGGGACGCCAATGATCTTTTAGATGTGAAGAATGGGTTGATAAATTCTTATGATGTGCGACCTTATGCTTACGGTGAAGTGAATATCCCTTTTCAGTACGATGAATATTCTGGTTCTCCAGAATTTCACCCAGTTGTGGGAGGTGCATTTGATGCGGAATCAGGATTACTTTATCTTACCATTTACGATGGTGGTGCAACTGGGCAATACAGCAGAAATCCAGCCGTAGCTGCGTATAAGATTATATATGAAGAACTTTGTGACGGGATTGATAACAATGCGAATGGACTGATTGATGAACAACTTGTTAATACATGGATTGGACCAAGCGAAGGAAATTGGTATGAGAATGCGAGCAATTGGAGTTTGAATCACTTTCCCAATAGTTGTAATGAAGTAGTTATAGGGGCAGCCTCAACGGTTAATTTACTTGATGGGAAAATTGCATTTGGGCATTCTTTAGTTGTTGAAGAAGATGCCGTATTTAATATAGCTTCAAGCTCGGAACTGATTCTTGAGAATGAAGAATGAACCACTAGGTTTGACCAATTAACTTCTATTTCTTTTGCAACAATTTGAATGTATTGATTTAAAACGAAGATGAAAAAATGGATAGATTTACAACATTTAATTTTTAGGGATACCAGAAGTATAATTCTCAGAAACCACGCTTACATATTCAGTATATCATCAACCTTATTGCTCGCAGGATGCTGCACAACAGAGCCTGTTTTCTCTTCCCGTTGATTCCTGGAATTTAATGCATTTTAAAATAAAACCACCAACCATTTTTGAAGACACTACCAAATTTCAAATGAAAACCACCAACCATTTTTATCCAAATTACCTTCTTAATCAAAATGAGAATTTTAAATAATCGATATCCCTTTTGCACATTTGGCTTACAAGCTCTTTACTTTCTTGCGTATAATAATCTTGATACTTCTTTGGTTCCGTATGATTGGTATGAGGGATTGTTCCAGCATTTATATTTAACAAGGCAAATAACTTTTTAGTCTCTTCCTCAAAATTTTCGAATCGAAACAATGTTACTCTCTTAGCGTCTAGATTTGGAAAATAATCCAACTGGTTATAATGAAAATAAGGATCATCAGGTTTTGCTGCTAACTTGAGATCTAAGAACCTATGATATTCCTCTCTATTTTCTTCAATAGTCAAGACGTTTCATTTATTGATTAAGGAATACCACGAAAGGATTCTAGGCCATGGGTTTCTGACAAAACCAATAATTTTATAATTTGGATGTTTATCAATTAGAACTCGTTCTGATGAGTTTACATTACCATGTTCCGAAATCACATCGACATCAGCCCCTAATTCTCTTTTTAAAAGGTTAATAATACTCGTACCTCCCGTCCGATGAACGTGAATGAAAATGAATTCGTACTTATGAGAAATTAACATCTTTTCTAAATCTAATACTCCTCTAGTGCTGATTCTTCTCCTTTGAAGATCTTATATCCAGCAAATCCCATAATCACAAGAAGTAATATTGAAGAAATCAAACTTATCATCTTTCCTCTGCTATAAGTAGATGGCTTGAATTCAAACTTAATCTTATGTTGCCCAGTTGGCACTTTCAAAGCACGTAAAAGATAATTAGCTCTAATATGCTCGACCGGTTGATCATCTATATATGCTTGCCATCCCAAATTAGGTCCATACCAAACTTCAGAGAAAATTGCCAATTGTTCTGAGGTAGCGTTGGATGTATACTCCAAAACATTAGGAGAATATTTTATAAGATTAATGCTTCCTTGTTTATTTGGAGATAATCCATTTATATAAGCTCCAAACTCTTCATGAACTATAGCTGTCGTTGATGCATCAAAACCATTTAGAGCATCAATTTCTTCGTTTGCATTGGAAACACTCTTGATGTTATTTATAAACCACGCATTACCTAAAGCTCCTGGATTCTGTTGAGCCGCTATTGATTTCTCCCCTGTAGGAACAATAAAATACTTAGTATTCAACATATTGAGCACCGCCTGATTTCCATATGGACTTTGTTGTGATCTATTGTTCAAATGTCGATCTATTATATCTTGAATTCTTTGCAATTTAGCGGCATGGTACCCACCAACCGTTTTGTGAAAATATGATGTAGTGGAAGTATTATAGGTATCTACTGTGAAATCTTGTACTCTAAAATGCGGATCTTTATCAGCCAAGATCTGTGTATCAGCAGGTCTTTCTACAAATTTAGTTTCATACTTTCTTACGCTTACATAATTATCACCAAAATAGTTTTTGCTTATAAGTGTTTGATCAGCTACAGCCAGAAGACCGACTATGCCAATCAATATCATATGGCCTATCTTTTCTTTTAAATAGCTATAAATGATCAAACCTGCAGCTAGAACAAATCCAGCTGTACGAAATGCTGATGAGGTTAGCAATCCAGCTCTGTCCTCATATAAAGCCTCTAGTATTTTCTTATCTCCACCCATTCTTGCATCGTAAGAACTTTCGAATGAAATCAAAGAAGGTCCAATAAGACCAAATAGCACAGAGAATCCAGCTACTGCTCCTATTGCGATCAACAATGGTTTAATGAGCGTTGATTTATCATTCCTTTTTAATATTTCGTTGAACCCTAAACCAGCTAATATAACAATTAAAATACCTGTTATACTCATTGCAGAATTAGGTGTCCTGAATTTATTAAACAGTGGGAAATAATCAAACAATGGTTTATTTAGAATATCAAAATTCTTCCCCATTGACAACAATAATGTGAATATAGTGCCTGTAATTAACCACCATTTGAATTTACCAGGTACTATCAATGCCCCTAAGAAAAATAAGAAAAACACAATAGCTCCAAAGTAATATGGTCCCGCTGTATTTGGAAGCGTTCCAAAATATGTAGGAACTGAAACTTTCCTTCTTTGACCAGTCACCTTGGCAAATCTTGAATCTTTTGAGAGCTCCTCTACAGAACCCCCACCAGCTGCATATGGAATAAATACGGATAACGCATCAAGTGTTCCTCCAGACCATCCCATTGCATAATCATAATCAAGACCATTAACGGAACTACTAGTTTTTGGAGCTGAAGCATCTGCCGTTAAAATCGGTTTACCTCTCATGGTTTCTTTCCCATATTCATAAGTAGGCATGAGTTTAGTAGCGGAAGCGCCTACAGCAACTATAGTGCATACTGTTAATATACCTAGAGCTTTCGCATATTGAGACAGTGTCCTTTTTTGCACTGCATCTACAAGTGCAAATATCATATACAGACCAAGAGTTAGACCTAGATAATAAATCATCTGAGGGTGATTGGCCATAACGGCCATTCCCATGAATAATGTAAAGATGGACCCTCCGAGCCAATACCTGCCTTTCATAGTTAGCAAGACACCGGCTATGATTGGTGCAGATGCCATAATTGATCTAACTTTCGTGACATGTCCGGCACTCAAAAGCATCAGATTACTTGTCGATAATCCAAAAATAATAGCCATAATTAAACTCACCCAAGAATTGACTCCCAAGATGATCAAACATATATAAAGAGATAACATACCTAATATAAATATACCAGCAGGCCTACCTATAAACAGACTTAACCCTTTAGAAATATTTTGAGTAACATTGTTTTGATGGCTCGTGCTTATATTGTAAGCAGGCATTCCCCCAAACATACTATTTGTCCACAAGGCTTCTTCACCAGTCTCAGCTCTAAAAGTGACCGCTTCATGAGAAGCACCTCGGTATGCTGTGATATCTCCCATATCCAACATCTTACCCTGAAATTGGGGTAAAAAGTAAATAACATTCACTAACAATATGACTATTACAGCTATGACGTGGGGCAAATTCTTTTTAAAATCAATCTTCATAATTCTTTATTTTCTTCTGCAGATAAATTTTTCTATCTGGCCTACTTTCAAATTCAATTAGTTAGTAGTATTTAATCTTCTTCTTTATAAATTTTTACAACCCTTTCACCTGGTTTGGAATATGCTCTATACATTCCTTCTGTATTAAAATCCATAGCTACATTTCCTTCCTGATCAAGTGCAACGATTCCACCCGCTCCACCTTTCTCAACGAGTTTTTCATTGATTACATAATGAGCAGACTCGGCTAAAGATTTACCACCATACTCCATCATAGCCGCTATATCCCTCGCCACTGTATACCTGATAAAAAACTCTCCATGGCCAGTACATGATACTCCGCATGTAGCATTATCTGCAAATGTTCCAGCACCAATAATAGGACTATCACCTAGTCTGTTGTATTTTTTATTTGTCATACCCCCTGTGCTTGTACCCGCAGTAATGTTTCCATCTTGATCCAGGGCTACACATCCAACTGTTCCATGCTTTTTGTCTTTATCCTCATCTTCCGAAAGTACAGATTCTCCTTTTTCTGATTTGAGCGCTTTTTGAAGGCTATTCCATCTTCTCTCTGTTTTAAAATAAGCAGGATCTACGATTTCTATTCCATTTTTTTCAGCAAAGTCTTCAGCACCTTTTCCTGCCATCATTACATGTTCACTTTTTTCTAGAACAGCTCTTGCAGCTGATATCGGATGTTTGATATTTGTAACTCCCCCAACTGCCCCAGCATTTTGATCTTTTCCATACATAATAGATGCATCCATTTCATTTTTGCCTTCATGGGTAAATACGGCTCCTTTTCCAGCATTGAACAGATCAGAGTTCTCCATAAAGTTGATCGTTTTCTCTACTGCATCAATACTACTTCCACCTAACTTAAGAATAGACTCTCCTATATTGAGAGCTTCATTTAGAGCATCTCGATATGCTTTGTCTTTCTGAGGTGTCATATTCTTCTTGAGAATAGTACCAGCACCACCATGAATGACTATCGTATATTTTGGTCTTTCAACCTTTACTGTTTTTAGTCTTGGAGAATCATTACATCCTATCATGACTAGGCAGCAGAAAGTAATTATTAAAGTCAGTTGTTTCATGCGTCGGTATTTACTAGGTTAATTTTATATTTAAGAAGAGTAGCTTTGATATTTATTTTCTCTTCTCTTGATAAATGATACCTTGACCTCCCAATGGATGATCTATAGTTGTTTTTCCAGAACAAATATACAAAGCCTAACGGCCAAGCAAACAAAAATGCCAAAGCCTTCCACCCAAAAAAGAATGATAAAGTCAAAATAACTACAGAGTAGTGAAATAAATATAATACTACACCCGAACATACTACAATACTAGCTATGAAAACTGTATTTTCTTTGTCCAGTACTTTTTTAGCAAAACCCTGAGAGATCAATCCTGGGATAATATTGAATATTAATCCTATAATTCCTGGAATAAATGCTATAATAGTCCAAACCAATGCATATAAAAAGCTCTTTCCCGTACGTTTGACTTCATAAGGGTTTGGGGCACGAATTATCTTCACCTCTTCAGAAAATGATTCAAAAGTACTTTCATCCATTGCATTTATAGTATCCGATACAGATTTTAATGTTGGCCAAATATGTTCTTTGTTTGTAACTATTGGAAAGAAGTCCAACTTGAATAATCCTTCAGTTAATTGAAGTGTATAATTTAGGATTGGTTGCCTAGCCTCTTCTTCTACATTGAATGCCAATGGAAGCATTTTATGATAGACATCATCAGTAAGCCGTTTTATATCATTTACTTTTTTCTCGGGATCATTAAAGTAAGACTTTGCACTATATGCTTCTCCTACATTAAGGCATACCCTACTTCTTAGTTTGAATGGGGACAAAAAATTAATAGCAACAGGCAGTATTTTTAACTCCTTGCCTGAATTATTGACTTCTAGATAAGAATTAGCCATTCTAGCCATACCTTTCTGAAATGGCCGAAGTGTTTTCACTAATTCAGTTCCTCCTTCTATGAATAATATAATAGCCGCTTCTTTATCTAATGCCTTATACGCTTCCTGTAGACTAGAATCGTTTTTTCTCAATTCTTTGAATCCGTCTCTAAATCTAAAAATTGGTATTTGATTGGTATTAACCAAAAAGGGACGAAGCCAAGGTTTTCGAAAAACATCACCCCGCACCATAAAATGCAATGGTCTATGAAATATACATCCTATAATTATAGGCTCTAAAAAACCATTAGGATGATTAGATGCTATAAGTAATGGGCCATCTTTGGGGACATTTTCAAGTCCTGAAACCTCTATCTTACCGTAGAAAACTCTAATAGCAATATTGGCCAAAAACCAAATTATATTATAAATCATTGAAGGCTGTTATCTGTTTTGTTCTGATTCTTACCTTTGCAGTCTATAAAGAAAGTAAAATTTTAATGGGTATGGTAAACATATCTCAAAAAATGTAATACAAACATAAGGATAAAGTATTATCTCTTTCTTTTAAATGATAATAAATAACAAATCAATTGATCGTTTTTATATCGGTAAAAAATAACCAATTGTAAATAATATATAGCTTGAGTAACCAAAGTAAAAACAAGAAACATCTAATCACTATAGCAGGACCTACTGGAGTCGGGAAAACTGCAATTACTATTAAACTTGCAAAGCACTTTAATGCAGATATATTCTCAGCTGACTCTAGACAACTATATAAAGAAATGAGTATAGGTACAGCAAAGCCAACTGTGTTAGAGCTCAGTCAAGCCAACCATCACTTCATAAACCATGTATCAATTAATGAGCATTACAATGCTGGTATTTACGAACGTGAATTCAATGACAAAATTTCCACTTATTTTACTAAAAATGATATTGGAATATTAACAGGCGGCACAGGGATGTATATCAGAGCCGCAATAGAAGGATTAGATCATTTCCCTGACATACCTACCGAGATCAGAGAACGGTTCGAAAAAATCTCCACAGAGGATGGGCTAGAAACATTACAAAAACTAATTAAAGATCTAGACCCAGAATATGCCAAGGTCGTTGATATAAACAATGCAAGACGGCTAACTAGAGCTTTGGAAGTAATAGAAACAAGTAGTAAGACATTTACTAGCTTTCTCAATCAAAAAAAAGCAAGAAAGTCAGTTTATAATCCTATCAAAATCTGTCTTACGAGAGATAGAGCACAATTATATAGCAGAATCAATCAAAGAGTAGATCAGATGATGGTTGAAGGACAACTTGATGAAGTAAAACGCCTCTTGCCGTACAAAGATTTAAAGTCTATGCATACCGTAGGCTACTCTGAACTCTTCCGTCATTTAGAGGGTGAGTTATCACTTCATGATGCAGTTGAATTATTCAAACGAAACAGTCGTAGATATGCCAAACGGCAAATGACATGGTTCCGTAACCAAGGTGAATGGATAATGATCGAAGCAGAGAATTACGATAAGATATTGGAGACACTTCAAGAATACGGCTTGTAGAGATATTTACACAATCTTGTTTTATTTCTTAATTAGATTGTCACCCTTCTAGACATAATAAGATAAAATCTCTTGCTACTACTCTGTTACCATAATTACCTAATTTGAACAAACCTTCAAATTTCATTAGATTTGCACTATTATATTAACTAATATATAAAACTATGAAATACACATTTGTTCTTATTCTTGCTATGTTGTTTGCATCATTCCAGTCTTTCTCACAAGAGGAAACTAAAAAAGTAGTCATCATCAAAAAGATGAAAGATGAAAATGGAAAAGTAACAACTGAGAAAGTAAAAGCTTCTGGTGCAGACGCTGACAAACTCATCGAAGAGATGAAAAAAGATGGCACCTTAGATGGTATAGATATCGATATAGAAATCGAAAAAGCTATGGAAGGCAGTAAAAAAAGAACAAAAACTATATCAAAATCCTCAACCGAAGACATTCATATAGAAAAGAAGATAGAAGATGGAAAAGAAACTACTACTTACACTATAACTACAAATGATGATGGCAACAAAGAAGTGATCGTTTGGACGGGTGATGGAGAGATGCCCGCAGATATAGCTGAAAAAATTAAGAAACACAAAATGCACGAAATCGAAGTTGAAGTTGAAGATGGTCAAAATATGATCTTCATTGGTGATGATTCCACAACTGAAGTCCAGAAAGAGGTAAGAATCAAAGTAGTGAGTCCGAATAAAGTCACTTTAGGCATTATGATAAATGAGGACAATGGCGTTACTGTAGAAAATATTATAAAAGGATCTATAGCTGATACTGCAGGATTAAAGTCAGGAGATATCATTCTAAAGATCAATGAAGATTATACGTTCAAAGTAGAGTCATTGATGAGCGCATTAAGCAAATTTGATAAAGGAGATGATTGCACAATTAAGTATATCAGAGACGGGAAAGAAAAGACTGTTGATGTGAAATTTTAAATTTCAAGCTAAAAAGAACGACAAGACCAGCCAGATTTTATAAACCTGTCTGGTCTTTTTTTTACCAATCTATTGGAAAATAATCCTTTAAAAACTGACCACACCAATGTTTACCCGTATTTGCTCCATCGATAAAAGGATCACAAATTCTAGCTGCACCATCAACAATATCTAATGGTGGTTGGAAATCATGTACATCTTCCTTAAACTTTGATAATTGTACAGGATCTTCATCGGTTACCCAACCAGTATCTACAGCATTCATATAAATTCCATATTCTGCCAATTCTCCAGCTGCTGTATGCGTCATCATATTTAGAGCAGCTTTAGCCATATTGGTATGTGGGTGCCTAGGTTCCTTTTTGAACCTGTAGAACTTCCCTTCCATGGCAGTAACATTAACGATGTGTTTTTTTCCGGTATTGTCTTGTTTCATCAACTCAACAAGCTTATTGATTAATACAAAAGGCGCCACACTGTTTACCAGTTGAACTTCGAGCATTTCTGATGGGTTAATCTCCCCTATTTTAAGTCTCCAACTGTTTGTTGTTCTAAGATCAACTTGTTGTAAATCGGCATCTAATTTTCCTTCCGGGAATACTTCTTTTGCTTCAAGAGATTCGTCATAAGAATACGGAATTTGAGACAATTCTGCAGAAGCTCTGATTCCTATCCCAGGTCCTTTTCCATGCCAAACTACAGGCAGTGCCTCTTCATCAGATAGGTCGTGTGGTGTCATAGAAATCAACTCAGACTTGAACGATTCATGATTTTTTAAAAGTGATTGTGCTTTGTCATCTAAGTCAGATGCATCCGCCAATTCATTCTCCATCAAGTGCGTATAGAATCCAGGAGGGCGTCGAACAGTTTGTGCAGCATTGTTCATCATGATGTCTAACCGTTCATATTTGCTGGCTATGTAACTGGCGAAGATCTCGACACTTGGTATGTGCCTCAGATCGAGACCATATATTTGTAAGCGATCACCCCATTTTGCATATCCAGGTTCCTTAGCATATCTAATCGCGGCGTCAGCTGGGAATCTTGTTGTTGCTATTACCGTAGCACCCGACTCTAGCATCATGAGTGTGGCTTGATAACCTATCTTCAATCTCGCTCCAGTTATGAAAGCAACTTGCCCTGTCATATCTGCACGTTGAAATCTCTTTTGATAGTTCAAATCACCACAATCCATACACATGGCATCATAGAAAAAATGAAGCTTTGTGAATTCCGCCTTACACACATAACAATTACGAGGTGAACTCAATTCAGGTTGCTCTTCTTTATCGCTTGGAGGTGCAATCTGCATGGGAGCAGTAAATATATCCGCCTCTCTCACTGATCTAATTCCAGTCTTCTTTCTAAGATTTCTATCTATTTCTCTTAACTCTGACTTTTTGGATTTCCTTCTATTCTT
This sequence comes from uncultured Saprospirales bacterium, assembly GCA_913061325.1. Lineage (GTDB taxonomy): Bacteria > Bacteroidota > Bacteroidia > Chitinophagales > Saprospiraceae > CAJXUU01. The sequence continues at coordinate 15,411 of CAJXUU010000059.1, forward strand.
TGCACGAATTTGGAGTTCTTCTTTTGTTGGTCTTGATAGTTTACCAGCCGCTATGAGAAGCGCCCGTTTATCCATTTCTGGAATATCTTTTAATTGTTCACCATGCTCAAGCAAATGCTGAAGCCCTTCCGTGATTTGTTTTATCTGTTCTGCTGTTAATTTGTCTGCCATAATTCGGCGGCAAAAATAGGATAATAAATGGAATGTATTTTAGAAGAATATATTTATTCAAATTGAAATAAACTCAGAATCGTTTTTGTGATGGTTTTCAATATGTAAGAATGAAATGTCACTTTCTCAATAACTCACTTCCACGTCAACTACTAAAGGTCGATGATCAGAAACTATAGGCTCATAAATAAGGACGATAGTTTTAAGTTGAAATTTCACCTTTTCAGAATCTCTGTATATAAAATGATCAATTTCACCTTTTTCTTCTCCTTGAAAACTTAAATTATCATCTCCTTTTTCAGCAAACACAAACCCTTGCTCTTTAAAATAGGACATAGTTGGGGAATTGGGCGTACAATTAAAATCGCCAATGATAATAGCACCTCTGCCCAGAGAATCAATATATTTCACCAAAGTCATTGCTTGTGCTAACCTTGCTGCTGACCCCTCTTCTCCTTCAATCCAATCAAAATGTACATTTGAAAATGTAATGATACACTCATTTGCCAACTCTAATTCATGGACAAGCGATATGCGAGGTTCATAAACACCATCTGGCAATTTTAATTTTCTAGTTGACAATATCGGTTTGCCAGAAAGTGTAGCCATGCCATATTCCCCTCCTTGATACTCCATAAACTTACCAAACGTACCTTGCAAAGATGTCTTCTGAGATATGTACTCTACCTGCCCTATACTATCCGACCGTTCACAATAACTATCAATTTCTTGCATTCCGCATAAATCTGGTGAGATAGACTTTATAGTTCTACAGGCACGAGATAAATCCAAAACTTCATCCATCCCTACACCATGTTTTATGTTATAAGACATGACTCTTAATTCTAAAATTTTTGATTGCTTGCAAGCTACTTGACTGAATGCTATTATTACCAAAATAAGGACAGTGTTACAAAATGGTTTCATGCTTTCTAGTTATTTTTTTTCATAGGCATCAATTCATTTATCATAGCATATTGTAACAACATGATAGTCTTACTATCCTTGATATCACCAGTCTTAATCATATTATAGGCTGTATCAAAATCTAGTTCAATTACTTCTATATTTTCCTGTTCTTCTGCTAGACCTCCTCCTTCGCTTACTTTCATACTACTATCATACTCACCTATAAAAAAGTGCAAAATCTCAGTGATTACGCCAGGAGACATGTAAGATTCAAAGATCTTTTCTACTTTCGATATTTTGTACCCAGTTTCTTCTTCTGTTTCTCGTATGATGCACTCTTCAGCATTGTCCTCCTCTAATAGTCCAGCACATACTTCTATAAGTTGACCCGAGTCATTACCGTTAAGATAAGTTGGAAGACGAAACTGTTTTGTCAATACCACTGTTCTTTCATCTTTATTATAAAGCAGAATAGCGGCTCCATTTCCTCTGTCATAAACTTCTCTTATTTGTGTTTCCCATTCTCCATCGGCATTGAGGATATCGTAAGTCACTTTATTAAGTAGGTACCAGTTATCTGATAGGAGTTCTTTTGACCTGACTTTCACCTTATCGTTTTTCATGAATTCTACTTTTTTAATATGCCTATAAGTTTAGTTTAATCTTACTCTTTTACATTTTAGTCCAGTTCTCACAGCACATAAAGCCTCATACTTCAGCTTTAAGAGCTTTACACATCAAATATATTCCTCGACACTTATCTATCAACAATTCAAAATCTAAAAAACTCAGAGTCCCTTTTTTAAACCCGTTCTTTTCATAATATTTTAAGGCTTGGTGTTTTGTGTCCATGCAATCTAGCCAAAGAAGCTCACTTCCATTTTCCTTTGCAATATCTATTACATATTGCATCAGCAGCTTACTTACCCCTTTACCTTGTATTTCTTCTGCCAGATAAATCCTATGAAGCCGTGTTGCTCTTACCTCTGGTTGATCAGGATAAGGTTTATCTAGTTGAATTCTTAAGATTCCTATCTTTTTACCTTCTACAATTACAAAATAGAATAAACTTTGTACTTCATCAATGTCCTTAGTTACCGCTTCAATACTATAAATATGATTAAGGTACCAACTGCAATCATCTTCCCATAGGTATTGATACGCGCCAGGGTATATTCTGGACATAAGATCATAGAGCTCTTGATAATCGCTGATTTTAATCTCAGCTAGCTGAATTTGATCGGATATTTTATGAGATATGGCCATTGATTTTTTTGATAAATCAAATATATAATACCAAACTCAATAGCGCATACATTATTCATCAAAATTACAAAAGCCGCTAATCAAGATTGATTGAGCGGCTTTTAAGGGCTATCGTGATAAGCTCTCGCTTGTTAACCTAGATAAATTAGGTAAGTCTTCGTCATTTCTCATGTTTAGTTAGATATATGGAATTCTCACTTATAACGAGATAAGACAAACCTTATTTTATTATTCCACCAATAGTTAAAGAAATCTCAATTTATCTTAATTGAATCTAAATATGTGTAGTAATCAATTATAGAAGTATTAAATAGATGTCACACGGAGGACGTTTGAGAATCAGAGATCGATATTATATCAACTACAATATTTTTATTCAATTTCTAAAACGCTTGCTATGTACAACAACTTAATGTCAAACCTAAAACGCCATCGATGTCCCGGCATCAGTCTCGATTCTCGACCAATTACAAATCAAAGAATCGATGACTCCCAGCTTATCACAATGGCATAAATAATGAAAATGGCTTTTGCTGTGAGGGGGTGATTAACCAATTACAAGCCACCGCTTCACAGCACTAGCCACATTCTCTCCATCCATACAAGCGGACAATATACCTCCTGCATATCCAGCACCCTCTCCACAAGGAAACAAACCTTTGACCTGTTCGTGCATATAAGTCTCTCTATCCCTTGGAATCTTAATGGGTGATGATGTTCGGCTTTCTACACCTATAATATTGGCTTCATTGGTATTATAGCCTCTCATTTTTTTATCGATTTCGACTATTCCTTTTCTAAGTCTTTTTGCAATAAAATCAGGAAGCAACGCATTCATATCCGCTGAAAACACTCCAGGTATGTAACTCGTAGGGTTCAACTCTTCTGACACCTTCTGATTGACAAAATCTTTGACTCTTTGTGCCGGTGCTTTCTGAGTACCATCTCCCGCAGCGAATAGCTTTTGTTCTACATCTTTTTGAAAATTCATGGTAGCGAACAAACCGGTATATCCATTTTCTGCCAATTCTTCCACGCTTACAGCGGTTACAAATCCACTATTAGCAAATGGACTATCTCTTCTTGACAAACTCATACCATTGACCACTATTTCTCCAGGTGCAGTGGCTGCTGGCACTATTAATCCGCCAGGACACATACAAAAGGAAAATACTCCTACATCATCAATCTGCGCAACTACACCATAACTTGATGCTGGAAGGTTTTCTTCACGATCCTCTTGGTTATATTGCATCTTGTCGATCATAGTCTGTGGATGCTCGATTCGTACTCCTAGAGCAAATGGTTTTGCTTCCATGTAGACAGATTTCTTGGCAAGGAGTTCGTAGATGTCTCTTGCGGAATGTCCTGTTGCTAGAATAATATTATCCGTTTCTATTCTTTCGGTTTCATTTATCGTTAGCCCTTTTACTTCGTTGTTTTGGATATCAATATCAGTCACAAATGAATCAAACCTCACAACTCCACCAAATCGCTCTATCGATTCTCTGAGTTCGGTGACAATTTTAGGAAGCTTATTGGAACCAATATGCGGATGAGCGTCCAAGAGTATGTCATCTTGTGCACCATGCTCAACTAGCATTTGTAAAACCCCAATGATCTTTCCTCGCTTCTTTGATCTAGTATAAAGTTTTCCATCAGAATATGTTCCCGCTCCACCCTCTCCGAAACAATAATTAGAATGTGGATTCACTATTCCGTCTTGTTGGATTGCTTTAAGGTCTCTTCTTCTAGCTTGTACATCTTTGCCTCTGTCTAGAACGATAGGTTTCAGCCCTTCTTTGATACATCTCAACGCTGCAAAATATCCAGCGGGGCCTGCACCTATAATATACACTTCTTTTGCACCTGACACATCAGAGAAGTCTGCCATTTGTGAAGGTTGTTTTTCTGGCATTTCGTCCACCCACACATCACACCTGAGTCTAAAAACAGGACGACTTCCTCTAGCATCTATTGATCTTCGAGAGACTTCCACAAGGCTCACATCAGCCAATGGAATTTTAGCTACCAATGCCGCTTCTTTCCAAATAAATGACTGATCCTCTATCTGATCTGGGAATAATTTTAGTTCTACTGTTTTCTTCATTTTATATCTCTATGTCGTTAACCACTGCCCGTTTCCACTTGCTTCATTCTTGTAGAAATTAACATTAGGAATGTTTCAATAATAAAGTAACATTTCTTAAGGAAAATATAACCTACAAATAATAGTAGCAAAGATATACATGTTTATCTTTGCGGCATGGATCAATTATTAGCAAATAATCCATTGTTACTTCTATTTTTAGTAGCGGCAGTCGGATACTTGGTGGGCAAAGTTAATATCAAAGGAAACTCTTTGGGTGTTTCGGCGGTGTTATTTGTAGGATTGGCATTTGGTGCTATAAATCCTGCTTTCAATGTGCCTCAGATTATTTTTCAATTGGGATTGGTATTCTTTGTGTATTCGGTAGGATTGAGTTCTGGTCCAGCGTTTTTTCAATCTTTTAAGAAAAATGGTATTCGTGATATTGGTTTTGTGATGGTTATGCTTACCGTTACAGCATTGGTCGCAGTAGGGTTGTTCTTTCTATTTGGTTTCGACGCGGCAAGTATTACTGGTATATATTCTGGGTCTAGCACAAATACACCCGCACTGGCATCTGTGATCGACTTAGTAGAGCGAAGAGGTCTTGACAACAGTAAAGACCTTAAAGATGCACTTGTAATTGGTTATACATTTAGTTACCCTATGGGTGTAATTGGAGTTATGATTGTTCTTAAGCTGATGGAGCGATTATACAAAATTGATTACAAGAAAGAAGAAAAACAACTCAAAAACGACTATCCGATAGAGGAAGAATTATCAAGTCAATCCGTTAAAATCACTAATCCTAAACTTCAAGGATTAGCACTTAGAGATATTATAAAAGATACAGGCTTCAACATTCTTTTTGGTAGAATAAGCAGTGGGAAAGATACTACTCTAGCCAATTGGGATACCATCATTCATACAGATGATGTACTAATGGTGATAGGCAGTATTGAAGAAATAGATAAAGCAACAGAATACTTTGGTGAGAAAACAAAAGACAATATATCTTATGATCGACGAGAGTATGATGTCCGTAGAATATTTGTAAGTAACCAATGGGTAGTTGGTAAAACGATCTCTTCTCTTAACCTCAGTAAAAAATATAGCGCTGTAATTACTCGTATCCGAAGAGGTGATCTTGACATGTTAGCTAAGGCCAATACAGTGTTAGAAATGGGAGATAGAATTCGATTTGTCGCTCGCCGTAAAGACCTAAAAGGTTTGTCAAAACTATTCGGAGATTCTTATTACAAAAGTAGTCAGGTCAATCTTTTTTCTTTTGGACTTGGAATCGCCCTTGGATTATTACTGGGTAGTATAGAAATAGCTCTTCCAGGTGATACTACATTCAAATTAGGAATGGCAGGAGGTCCTCTTGTTGTAGGATTAATATTAGGTGCAATTCGAAGGACAGGACCAATCGTATGGACGCTACCCTATGGAGCCAATGTCACTTTGCGGCAAATGGGACTTATATTTCTATTGGCAGTTATTGGTTTAAGTTCTGGCAACAAAGTCCTCGAATCTCTAGAGAGTCCAGTATGGATTACTGTCTTCGCGGGAGGTGTATTGCTGAGTATGATATCTGCTTTTGTAAGTATTATCATTGGATACAAGCTGTTCAAAATACCATTTTCATTGCTTCTTGGCTTCTTGTCAAATCAACCAGCTATCCTTGATTTTGCAACTGGCATGAGTAAGAACAAAGTGCCTCTAATTGGATATTCTGTGATGTTTCCTATTGCTCTTGTAATGAAGATTTTGTTTGCGCAGATACTGTTCTTGGTATTAGGTGGGTGATATGAATTTAAAGTAGTATTTCCAAGTTTCAGTTATTGACTACCAACCATCATTCTATACATTTCGTAAATATAGTGAGCTCCAATTTTTACTCTTAAAATTTACCTAATGATAAATCGAATTGTAATCATCGCTTTACTTTTCTCCTTTGCATTCACTAAAAACCCCAAAGCTATCCATCACCATGACAATCCAATGGAAGCATATATCCTCACTGATACTGTACCGGAATATCATCCTATGGCAATAGAAGGAGCAAACTGGTTGTATAAAACAAAAGATGAAGGGCAGATAAGTTATTACGGATGGAGTTTAAAAGGTGATACTATAATCAATGGAGAAAATTATAAAAAAGGGTTTAAAATAAATGTTGACCTTCTTATCGCTCCAACACATCAAGCTTTAGAGTACAGTATTAATCCAGATTTTCCAGATTTTTATCTTAGGAATGAAACAATAATAAAGTTACATTCTTCTGCTTGATCTTTTTTCTTTCTTCTGCGTTAAAAAGCCTCGCCTATGCGATGCATCGCCTACGTTTTTTGCCT
>CAJXUU010000060.1 GCA_913061325.1 uncultured Saprospirales bacterium
ACTATCCTCTTCGTCGGCAGCGTCAGATGTGTATAAGAGACAGGCCTAATGTTTCATCTTGCGCAATTATACCATGAATTGATTTGGAGCAAGACAAAAGAAGAAAAAAATAACTATTAGAACTAAAGTTGCATTAGTTTTCATAATTGCAAAACTAACTAATTGAAACTAATCCTCTATTCCAATTTCGAAATGATATTGAAGTTAAGGGTAACAGTAAATCCACCATCTAAATCAATAGATATTATAATTAAATTCTTTCCAGAAACGCTTTGATAATAATACCAAACGCTAAAAAATGAAATTGTAATTTCGCCAAGCAAATATCAAACTTGTATGAATTCAGATGCACTTACCAAACTTATAAAATCTAGAAGATCGATCTTCCCTGCCATGTTTAATGATCATCCAATTGAGAGAGAAACCATACTCACAATTCTCGAAAATGGGAACTGGGCTCCTACTCATAAAAAAACAGAACCATGGCGATTCAAAATATACCAAGGAGAGAGCCTCAAGTCCCTAAGCAAATACATGGGAGATTATTATACTGAAAATACGCCTCCTGAAAAGTTTTCAGAAATAAAGCACAAAAAGACAATCGGGAAGCCATTAAAATCTGCCTGTGTGATAGCACTTTGTCTATTCGATGATCCTAACATAACCATTCCGAAATGGGAACAAAGAGCGGCTTTAGCTTGCGCGGTCCAAAACATGTGGCTTACCTGTACTTCTTTAGGAATTGGAAGCTATTGGAGTAGTCCAAAATCAATCATTAATGCTTCTGAATTTCTCAATTTGTCAGAACACGAAGAGTGCATGGGCTTGTTTTATATGGGGTATACGGATATTACTAATTTACCTGCTAAACGTGGACCAATTGAGGATAAGATTGAGTGGAAATAAGGCAGAACTGACTTTACACAATACCCAACACTATTAGCAGCTGGCTTAATTAAAGTCTTTTTCAGAATATCATAACTGAAATTTTATAATTAATAATAAAATAATTTTACAAACTGAAGTATTGAAACGCAAGTGAGTAATACACCGATTACACGATTCACGCTTGTTGTTATGTTTTTCATTTTCTGTTTTAGTATATGACTGAATTTACCGTAACTAAATAATGTAATTACTTTTCCAAAGAAAACACCAATCAAAAATAGAACCAATACAGAGTAGTCTAGATTTATATTCAGATCAATCATGTTCTTCTTTAGGAAAGAAATAACTAGTATCCAATATATTAGAACAGTGGGATTAACCAGACCTAAGATGAAACCTAGCATTTGTTTGGAGATGATAAATCGTCTCTTTTTTATAATGATACATTCCTCGTTTTCATCTTTGATACATTCTTTTCTTCCTAATATGAGAACTATACCAACTACCAATAGGATGACTGCAATTGCAATTTGTACCCAAATATTCATACCTATATAATTCTCAATCTGTATGTTAAAATTGAGCGCAACCAACACCAAAATTATTTCAGCCATTGCAGCTGTATAAACAATCTTCATGGCACTTTGGACATTCTCCTTTATCGTTGTATTGATAACGGCAACATTGGTGGTTCCTAATGGTAAAGCACCAATCATTGCAACGATTAATCCCAAGAAAAAATATATAATTAAGTTCATGAAGTATTTGAAATAAGATTAATGCAATAAAGTAAGTTAAGACTTTGCATTTTTTAATGTGCAAAAGTGCAACTTGAGACACATAAGAATCGTAATGTTTTGAAATTATTCCTTTTCTTCCTCAATTATATCTTTTATTAAGGTCTCAATTTCTTCAGTTAAATAGTTTAGAATTGTAGATTCTTTTGAAATAAATGAATAATCTGTAATTACTGGTGGTTTGCCAAAATTAAAACTCAACATACCATCACCATTCCCCTCCCAATTCATATGGCAGGAGCTACAAGCTGATATTTTAAAACCAGCCACATCGACAGGTCCATAAGGGCGAGCTTTCATCCAAAACCATTGTGCTTCACCTTTGTTATTTATTGCTTTGTACATAGCAGTTAATTCTACTAAATCACTTGGTTGAGGTATTGTGTCCGGCGGGCTTCTAAAATTTTCTTTCATCACAATACTACCGACTGGTAATTTCGGATTAGTAGGAAGATTGTTTTTGATAGAATTATAATATTCAATCGCAATGTCATTGGCATAAATACGAACACTTTTTCCATGAGGGTTTTCTCCTTCAGTAGCTTTGCTAAAAACATTAAACTTACTATCTGGCCAAGTGCCCCATGCTTTATAAGGTTTTTCGCGCATCATGTATTGCAATAAAGCTTTTCCTGTGGTGTCAGGCAATTCTATTTTAGGATTTTCAGCACGGCCCATTACCCATGAAAAATCAGAATAAATGGTTGGATTGGAAGATCGAGCAAAAGCATGACATCCAATACAACTGCTAGCTGTTTGATTGAAAGTTTCCATACTTGCGTTACCCAAATTGGTCAGGAGAGGATTGCCCGTTCTAGTGTCATCTTTGGCCCATTGAATACCCACGAGTTCATAATTAGCCCAGATAGATTGAGCTTTACGAAGTGAGTCTTGTACAGATACATTTACTTTTGAAACCCAATCAGGGATTGGGATTTGTCTGGTAATTTGAGAAGTTTCTTGATCTGGACAATCACATTGTCTGCTGTTATCTGGACATCCAGCTTTTACTTTGTCTTTATTTCTGAAAGTAGCGGGGATGGTTTTGCCATCTACTTCATTACTGTCTACATTGTCAATTTGCTCGAATGTCATCCAAGTGAAATTTGGATTAGAGGGTGTTTTATAAACCATATGTAAGCCCACTAAACCTACAAGCTCTTCAGAACAAATTTTCATTTTATCTGTAACCGCCGAAGGTAAACAACCTTTTGTCCTAATCAACGAAGAATCAGGAATGTAAATAATTGCCTTTGAGGTATGATACCGACTAATATCATCAACCGTTTCGTCCAAAATTCTCCACGAGGCCTTTAGTTCCATACTACCCGTCGGGAAATCAATTTTGCTGCCAGCTTGAGTAAGAGCATTGTAAAATTGATTTTCTACTACATATTCAAACATGGGCTGATTCATGTATACTTCATAGTGAACAATATTGGAGTTGCGATCAATCAAAACTCCACCAACAGCCTGATTCGTTTCACTAATTGTAGGGTGTACTTTAGAAGTAGTTCTCAATACCTTCCCTCCAGACTTTATTGCTTCACATGGTGGCGCCTTTGAATTGGATGGCTTACCCCATGGAGTTGGAGCTTTTGCTTCTGGTAAGAAAATATCGAAGGCTTCTTTATAATTTTCCCATTCGGTACCAATACCATTGGGATGGTCTTTGTTAATATCCAAGAATGTGTGCCAAGCGAATTGAGCTGCTTCTTCTGAGGTAGAAGTGCGGTTTATGTCTTTAGGGACGACACCTTGATTGGTACAGGATCCTAAGCAGATTAGAAAAATAACAAATAGAGGAGATAGTTTTTGGGTATGATTTCGCTTATATTTCATGTTTCTTATTCTTACTTTAAATGGATTATTATCTCTAAAGTTATACTAATAAAATATTCAATTGAAGGAAAGGGTTGATATTTTATAAAATAGTTTTACGAGATAGGTTGTTGGGCAGTGCAATGGAGTGTCTTCCCAAATTTAATAACCTTCACTGCATAGTTCCACACAAAGAAAATGTATGAAATATATTCCGCCTTGATTAAGATTAAATAAGAAAACGACAGAGACTATTGCTTCAATACAAAACAATAATGCAGAATAATAGTGGCCGACCACAAGAACCCCAATAGCCTAATCCACCCTCACAACCCTCCCAAAATACTCTTTCAAACCATCCACCCCCAACACACTCAAAAAATAAACCCCAACATCCAAATCACTGATATCAACTTGCATAGAACCATTCTGACCTCTTAGTTGTTTTTGGAGCTTGCCATCGGCTGAGATGAGTTGTATAATATGATTTTGAAAGTCTCCTTCTATGGTAAATATGCCTATCGTAGGATTAGGATGAAGTAAGATATGGTCGTCAACATCTTGAGTGGAAACTGGACTTACCACTTGTACAGTGAAGTCGTCAGTTACATGTCCGCCATTGCCATCTATTGCCGTAACAAAGATAGATACGGTTCCTTCTTCTGTACCAGTTAGCAAAAGTTGTTGATTCTCGATAGTGGTAGTGATCAATCCGGACTCGCTGCTCGTAGCAAAGTGTAAGATCAGATCATCTTCAGGATCAGAGAATACTGTAGACAAATCGAAAGTAAAAGGGGCAAAGTTTTTTTCTGTTTCTAGGTCGGGCATCGGATCCACTATGATGGGTGAGCCATTAAGTGGATCTCTTTTTTCTCTCCAGTAATAGTAGTCATCATACTTGAAACCCAATACATGAAGTTCGCACTCACCTTCGCTGAGAATCAGTTGAAATTCTTGATCGGGAGTTGGACTATCAGAACTAAGAGCAAAAGATTCATCTACCACATTAGGAGTAAGCGACCATCGATCACCAGCTTCGTTTTCCCAATATAGTTCACCAGCTTCTTTGATGATGTTACCAGAGTGAAGCATTGATTCATACGGTACTCTTGTATAGTTGCCGAGCGCAATTTCTACAGGTGCAGTTTGTCGGAGTATATTAAACCGCTTTTTGTATATATCACCTTGAAATATTAAGGAGACAACGCCAGGGATCTTGCTGCCATCTACAGTTTGGTACAACTCTAAAAAAAAGTCTTGTCCAGGATACGGACAATCCGCACCCGTTTCTAGCTTTCCAGTTTCTATATTTGGAAAAACTTCCCATTGGACGTTGGCTGTGTTTCGCCACATGTATTTGTCCCCTTGTTTGAGGATTTGTCCTTCATGCCAGTCGTTTGCTATATTATCTAGAGAATATTCACCAATCAGTTCGTCAATAGATAATTTATTGAATAGCTCCGCAGACTGTTCTTGAACTCGAGTAATCAATTTTGTTGCCAGTGGCACGCAATCTGCCTGTAGTCTTTTGTGTAATGCCTCGGCATAGAAATCTGTTTCAAACTGACCTTCAAAATCATCTGGCCAAAAATTCTGATCGAACCAGTCATGCCCATTGACTTCCAATTCTAATTCTGGGTAGATCCTAAACAGGTGATGAAAAAACTCATGTTGATACCATTGAGGAAGATACATCCTACGCTCAATATCGCTGTAGATACCCGCTCCAAGGTGGGCTGGCTTGCGCACGATCCACTTGTCATCGGCGATGAAGACAGGTCCGCCTTTACTGTCTGCTCCCATCCCACCAGTGATGAAAGCATTGTCATCAAAATCAGGAGATTCTGGAACATGAGATGGGTATAACATCATATACCAATCTGTGCTTGCTTTGATCTCATCACTCAATGCATCCCAAGCGGGATTCAGACTACCGTATGCCAAGAAAGGTGGGCCAGAATTAACACTCACATCCATACAAACATCTGGCAATTCTATGATTTCTAGATTCACCTCAAGTTCCCCTTTTGTGATTGCTGGCACATACCTCGTAAATAAATCAATCGATTGCCTTAGCGTCCTGTAGTCATCCGCTACCAAAGCAGGATCAAGACTATTCGTCACAAATGGTCCTGTACCATTCATCAGTTCCTCATCGGTGGTTGGTTGGATTCCTTCTGAGCATCCAACTAGAATTATACTCATATTGACAGTTCGAGCTTCAACCTCTTCATTATTATTGAGGTGGTGATCAACGATGTCTTCCATCATTCGCAATCCATAATACCCATTAGGAGAACCTATATTTGATCCGTTGACACCATTGTATGCATTCCACCAAAGATTGCTACCCGTAGGGTACGTAGTAAAGAGCATATCAAGTAGGGTCTTTGCCTGAGCATAGTCACCTGCATGTATGGCATCTTCCGTTTGTATAAAGGTGGATATCGCCTCCTTAGAATGTGCATTAAATGCATCTTCGCCACCGTAGCACTCATAGAAATCTGCTATCGTCGCGGCAGTACAATTTTCATTTTGTGCGTGGGTTAAGGAAGTAATAATGCATAGGAATATGATTATAAGTAAAGAGGTACGGTATAGTCTATTTTGGATTTTCATTTGGTATATTTTATTGAAGGTGGTTTGGGAGACACATTCCCAAAAGTACTACCAATAAAAAACTTCATCTGACACTACCCGATATTTTTTAGAATAAAGATTTGAGTGTCGAAGTGCAACACACAAACAACCGTGCATGCCCAAGCCTTGACTATTTACCAATTTGGAACGGAAAACAGTGGCGAGGTTTTTCAAATTGCCCTGATCCGTTATCTTTAAGGTACTAAGCCTCCAAGTCCTGCCCGAAATAGCTTCTTCTCATAACAATTGGCATTACAATAGAAAACATAAAGACTCCGCTCAGAAAAATAGGAAGACGTCGGCTTTTCTGTTTTTAGATTTTCATCTGAAAATGTTCTTAATAATATTGAACCGCTAAATCGGGATATATCCGAATTTACTAAAAAGAAAGTGGGGATTGAATGCTCTGGGATAAAACTGAAGATTGTCAAGATTGAAGGATATAGTTATTCCTCCCCCTTAATCCTCCTGCCTTAAGGCCTACCAAATTTATTTGGTAGATAATAAAACTTGCGCAGCAAATAAATACAAACACCCTGGTTCCGAATAAATTCAGAACCCCATTAACAATGGTCCCTTTGGAGGCAAGATAGGACACTTCACCAAAGAAAATATATTAACAATATTCATTATGTGTTTGCACAAAACAAACCTATGCCAAATTCTCCCTACCACTATTTATGTCAAGTACCTGATCATCGCAGAGCTGAAGGAATCAGAACACCCATTGGTGCCTTTATGGAAATGATCATTTTAGCCAATATGGCTGGACGATTCGCTATACGAGCAATGAATCGATTTATATTTGAGAACGAAGAGTTTTTTGTTGATTGATATAGTCTGAAACATGGTGTTCCCGGCTATGCGAATTTGAGAAAATTCATTAAAAGTGTAGACGAAACGGAGTTTTGTCAAGCACTATCCTCTTGGACTAATCAATTTCTGGAAAAAGAAGACTGGTTAGCTATAGATGTTAAGGCTATAGGGTCAACTGTAACTAATTCACATGAATTAGTCTGTTCATGGTTAAAGGTTTTCGAAGTATTCTCTATGCCATAGAAAAATTCCCAAATAGAATTTCTAAATGTCTAGATTTAATATGCACTTAAGTTATATATGAATAAAATTGAAGTGTTCGGCCCTGCTCCTAAGGGTACATATATATGGCTCGGGCATGTTGTATTGGCTGTATAAGATTCACTAGCAACAATCCTGATCTAGTTGAATTGGTGGACAATCAACAGTTCCATAACTACAAAAGACACAACAATCGGTGCCTGTTGGCTTTAATACCTTCTCACAATTTTCGCATTCGTAAAAATATTGACAAGCATTTGTTGGCATCGTTTCTTCTTTCTTGTGTCCACATTCAGGGCAAGTTATAGTTGATTGTAGGATAGCTTCTTTATTCATTGATAGGTTTTTTTTGTTTTTATATTGATAAATTCCGTAGCCTAAAAAACCAACTCCAACAGCTATAAAAATGCCACTAAATTTCTCTAATCCATTACTGATACCTATTAAAGTGCTCCCCCCGCCTATAGCAATAATCAATGCTGGCAACCAACAACAACTTGTTGCTACCAAAAATGCTATTGAACTTCCGATTATTGATTTATTTACTGCCATATTGTTAGCCTGAAGGTACTCCTTTTCTAATAGATAGAAGTGATCTAGAATTTCAATCTATTACAAACGGTAAGAACTTTCTTTCCCGACACATCCGTATATCCCAACAAATAATTCTCTCCCCCTTCTTTGATTTTTAATTTCGAAATTAATTCTTGTGGATTCAATGGGTAGTTCTTAGTAATCACATTTGCTTTCATGCTAGGGAGGTGTTTTTTTACCTCCTTTTTATTTGATGAGATAATAGCTTTCACCTCGAAGGCCCGACCAAAGTAGGATGCAATTAAGCTATCAGAAGTGTATAATTGAGTATTAGGGTGCAACTTTTGAAGACCTAATGATTTAGCATTTCTATTGTGCAATTCCGATTTGACAAGCGAAGCTGCGGGCTGGTAGATGAACTTTTTAGTGGTGCTGTATTCAATATTTACAACTCGGTCAAGATATTGAGCGGCATAGTTTGAGATTTGCTTATCAAGATCTACAACTATGATTTTGGGGTTGCTATTTTGTTGATTCCCAAGTTGTAAAAGCAATTCTTTCACATCATTTTTAATACTGATTACCCACACTTTTTCTACATGCTCAAGAACAGCTATGCATTCTGAAATATCTTGCATCGGAGACAACTTGATCAATACTTTTTTGGCCGCAGAAAGTAATTGATTTTTTAATGCGACTATATTCGGTTCATAATTGGTTATGCTAGTTTTTCGATTGCCTTCTATTCTTCGAGATGGATCTACGTAAATCCAATCATATTGGTTTTTATTCGTCTTGAGGAATTCTTCGGCAGTTTTGTTCACTCCACTACATTGATTATATCCTAGAACTTTAAAATTGCTAGTTGTAGATTGGAACAAGTCTTTATTAGGTTCTACATAAACACAATCTTTGAACTTACGACCCAACAGAAAACTATCAATGCCCATTCCTCCTGTCAAGTCTGCAAATGTCTCACCTTCGATCATGTCAGCTTTAAACAATGCTATCCTTTCAGATGAAGCTTGCTCTAGAGATACTTTTGGTGGATATATAAATGTCTTATGGTCAAGAAGAAAGGGCCATTTGGACACAGCGATTTTTTTACCTTTTATTTGTTGAACCAAGAACTTCATTGAAACGTGTTCAAATGGAGATTTTTTCAGCAATAATTTAAATGGGTCACTTTGTAGATTTGCATCAATAAAGGCCAATACTTCTTCCGTCAAGCAATCATCCATCATATAATTATTCACTATCGGACTCTATGCTAAGACTGTTCGGTAGGTTTTCTATTCTTACATCTCCAAGATATTCAATCATCCCTTTTTTATTTCCAATTGATTGAATATCAAAACCACCCCATGACTTTCCGCAATCATTGTGAATTCTTGCAGCGTTTAAGATAAGTTTTGCTCCAGGTTTTACAATAATTTTCGCTCCAGCAGGCATATGCGTTCTACACGATAACCTAAGTGTAATATCCTCCTCAATAATGATATCTCCTTTCATATCAACTGATCTATTGAGTTCAAGATCTTCTCTGACTATAAGCGACTTTTCAGGATTGTATGTACACCAATCTTTTTTGATCAAACCCCTTACTTTTGAGTTTATCCTATGCATTGTTTTCATCACAGTTCCTATTTGACAAGGAGATAATGCTCTTTGGATATTATTGTAATCCATCATATTATTTGAGATCACTCCAGCACATTTTCCATCTTTGGTACTAGCCCAGCAATTGGGATGTGGAGGAGTATCATCGCATCCATCATTTTTATACCACGAATGCCTTAGCCCAAAAACATGACCTACCTCATGATTGGACACGGATGCAAATTTCCAAACTTCGTTTATCGGATGTTTCTTGACCCCTGCTATTTTTAAGGATGTTCCCAATGCTATCCCAGCTCGACCACTACTAAATCCCTCTACTTTCAATGAATCTGGTGGGTATACCATAGCAAAGAAATTCAACAAACTGTCTTCATTCACAGCGAACTTCTTTATGATTGTTCTGCTGTAGTTATTCTTTCCTTTCCCTTTCTTAATATAAAACCAGTTTTCATCATCCACATCTTCATACACAGCCATACCCGATTCTGTGTTTTTATCTTCTGCCAATTCGAGCCTATACCCTGCATCATACACAGGCGTATCATTCCCTTCTGGGAGGTTCATTTTGATATTGTTTATCAATTGATAATTACACGCATTAATCAATTTTTTAGAAAAAGTGACTGCATCCTTGCCTGTCCAATTGTATTGCTTATTTGATGCATTCGGATAATGAAAATTGACCTGTACAATTTTCAAATCCTGATATTCAGGAAACCTATCATCTGGAATATATGCCGTTGGGTCAATACAGTTACATTCTTCTTTTTTGTCAGATACGATAACTGCTATTTCATCTACATCTAGAGAAGCGGATAAATTAACAATCTTCAGCTTTTTAGAACAAGAAGAGCTAATCAAAATTAGTAAGAAAAAAAATAGTGTGCTATGTTTCATATTCGCAATTATCAATTGTTTGGAAATAAGATACGTAACGCTACATATCTTTAAACCAACCTACGTATTCAACCCACCACAAACACTTAATACTTGACCTGTCACATATGTACTCATGTCCGAACCAAGGAAAATGCATGCGTCCGCAATGTCCTTTCCTGAACCAAGTCTCTTAAGAGGAATACTATTTACATATGCCTTTTGTTGCTCTTCTGTCAGTGCATGTGTCATATCCGTCTCAATGAATCCTGGTGCTACTGCATTACATCTGATTCCTCTAGATCCTACTTCTTTAGCTATTGATTTGCTAAAACCTATAATACCCGCTTTTGATGCTGCATAATTCGCTTGTCCAGCATTTCCAAATACTCCGACTACTGAACTCATATTAATTATAGATCCTGATCTTTGTTTTAACATTGGTCTCATGGCATGCTTTGTAAGGTTAAACACAGATTTCAGGTTCACTTCTATAACCTGATCCCACTGATCTTCGCCCATTCGGAGCATAAGATTATCCTTCGTAATTCCTGCATTATTGATCAAGATATCCAAGCTATCAAATTCTGATGTTACATCTTTGATCAATTGCTCCGCTTGTGCATAATCAGCAGCATCTGATTTATAAGCCTTTATTTTCTGTCCTCCAACTGAAGCTTCTTTCACTACTCTCATAGCACTTTCTTCAGAAGAATGATACGTAAATGCTACATCAGCTCCTTCTGCAGCCATAGCTTTCACAAGTGCTTCTCCTATTCCTCTTGATCCTCCAGTGATGAGGGCTGTTTTTCCTGTTAGTAATCCCATTTGTATTATTATTAGATTTTGAGATATCTAGAATTTAAACTTTTAAGAGCATTTTGACTAGCCTCTCATTTCGTTTCGATGAATCTTGATATCTGAATTGTTAATTATTTTGTTTGCTTTTAAATTTATTGTTAGTTCTTCTTTATTCCGCAAAAATCTATTTTAATCCTAATATTTGGCTATTCCTCCCCCTTAATCCCCCTCCGAAGGGGAACATAAGCTCCTTGGCTCTGGCATTACCGTAAATAATCGATTCTATTCAAATGTCTAAAATCGAACAATAAAAAGTAAACCGAACCAAAAATCTATCATTCCTCTTACAGCTCCCTTATCCTAATATTTCTATACCAAACTTTATCCCCGTGATCTTGAAGTGCTATATGTCCTTTTTTCGCCTTTCCAAAATCAATCATTACTGGATCTTTCTCACCATTAAATTTACTATTGGCAATCATATCCATCCATTTTTCATTATGCATTTCAAAATTTACAACTTCATAGCCATTTTGATAAAATTTCACTTTGCCTTTATTGGATACAATTCTGATCTGGTTCCATTGCCCGGCAGGGTTAACAGTTATGTATTTAGTAGTAATCATATCATATAAATCACCCGCTCTATGTGTTTCATATTTAGTATCTGGGTGACAACTATTATCTAATATTTGCATCTCAGGTCCTGTCTGCCAAACATGATCATACTTTTCATCTTCAACAGCATTGAATATAATACCTGAGTTACCGCAGTTACCTATTTTCCATTCTAGTTTCAGGTCAAAATTTTCATACGCCTTATCTGTGATGAGATCACCTCCATCCGCAACTTGCCAACTGCCATCAGTTCTTGGTTGAGAATTAAGATGAATCGCTCCATCATCAACTATCCAGCTTGACCCTACAGTTTGTTTCTTAAAGTTTCTAAAATGCTCAATCTTCTTGCCATCAAATAACAACTCCCAGCCTTGCGCTTTTTCTACGGGTGTAAGCGTATTATTAGCTATAGTAAATGGTGCAGATTTAACAACCCCAGAATTATCTATTGATATTTTATTCAATGTATACCAACACTCTGGAGACCAAAGCGACTGTCCAGTTGAACTTATAAACTTATTTCTCAATCTAATATAGACTACATGTCCTTCTTTCATTCCATCCAATTCGATGAACACTTTCTTCCTATCATCTGAAACCGTAGCAGATTTTACTTTCAAATCTCTCTCATCCATTTTAGGTCCGCCATAGTCAACAGTTGGTTTGTAATACCATTGAGATACTTCATATGATTCTGGCTGCCATCCATCCCCTTCTTGGAGTGGCTCGGTAAATTCGATTTCCATACCATTAGATTTTACTCTTACCGCTAACATTTCGAACGCTGTCTTTCCATTGTATTCCAGTCTTTGAAGACCGAACCAATTAAGACCTTGATTTGCTTGCCAGTTACCTGGAGCTCCGATACCCCCAATATATAAAGCTCCATCAGGTGACCATCTAATACGATTCACACCTGCTTCCATGCCCTGTGTAAATCTGAATAATGCTCCTTGCTTCACGCCTTCCACTTCTTCTACGAACACCCTTTTTACTCCGCCATTCGTTACCTCACCATGGATCATTTGATTTTTATATGGTCCTACATTAAGGGATAGTGGCGTACTTGGGGAATTACCGATCTCATCTTGTGGAAGCCATACTACAGGAGCTTTTTCTTCTAATCCTTCTGTACCTTCAAAATCTACTGATCTTGATCCAAAGAATGCACCATCTGTTACTTCTACTATCTTAGATGCAGGTAACCAATCCCCTTGATTATCCGCAATATAGATAGACCCGCCATAACCTAAACCTACCCCATTTGGAGTACGAAGACCATGAGCTATAAATTCTCTTTCCCCTGTTTCAATATTTACTTTTAATACAGAACCTCTATTTGCTACTTGGACTGCACTGGCTCCTCCTGGCTCGATTGCCGTTGCGAGTGCTGCGTATAGATATCCATCTTTTTCTTCTAGGCCAAATCCAAACTCATGGAAGTTTGCTGACACGGTCCAATCTTTACAGAGTGTTCTATATTCGTCTGTAATTCCATCCTTATCCGTATCTACCAGTTCAGTGATTTCTTGTTTTTGCATTACAAATATGCGATCATCCACAACCTTCAATCCAAGAGGTTCAGCTAAACCATGTGCAATCACTTTATGCGTCATTTTTGAAGGATCTCCACTAGCATGATTTTCAACCACATATACAGACCCGTTCGGATCCCAAGTGCTAACTATCATCTTACCATCACTCATGAAATCTATACCTCCAACTTTAGGTTCGAAATCATCAGGTCTAGCTTGCGTAAGCGTAAATGCTGGGTGAACTCCTTCTAATGCAGATCTGTCACCAGGAATTTTGATCAGATTCGCCATTGGCAAAGTCTTATCACCAATAATCGATTGTTGTGCTTTCATATGTCCTATTGCACTTCTTGGAACAATTGCCCATACATCAGCATCTTCAGGTTTCCAATTCAAGGACAGGAACCTTCCGCCACCTCCTTGCATATACTCAAATCTGAATTTGTAGATTCCTTTTTCAAGGTAAGCCATATTTTCTTTGTACTCTACACCATGCATTCCGTCATTATCAACGAATTTTTTATCATTGATATATAACACACTTCCATCGTCACTCCACGTACGGAAAGCATACTTTTGACTCTTCGATATATCTAAATAGCCATTCGCAACAAGAACAAAGTCATTATTTAATTTTGCAAAATCGCTCCCTCCTACATTATCAAAATTAGCCATCACCCCAGCCATACTAGCTTGTTTGTTAGAAGGAATTTTTGGAATCTTATTTCCTAGATTTTCCCAAGGGTATATTGCAGTTACGCATCCAGGAATCAAATCACTACTTTTCAAATCATCGACAGGAATAAAAGAATTTTTTCCCTGAGCTATCTCTGGAGCTACTCCCGCTCTTGCTTCATCCGCCGCATCTAATGATAAAACATATGCCACCATTGACTCCAAGTCAGCATCTGAAACATCTGGGTGTGCATTCATGATTTGTTTTCCCCATATTCCTGTTCCGCCACTCTTGACTTTAGAAGCTAGCAATTTTATATTGTCTGTTGTAGTTCGATATTTCTTTGCTACTGATAAGTAAGCGGGACCTATTGTTTTTACCTTTTTATTATGACAAGTCTTACAATCACTTTTTGCGATCAATCTAGCACCTGGATGAAGTACCTCTCCTTCTTCAGCTTCTTCTTCTAATCCTAAATTAAGTGGATTTATTATCAGAGGGTTGGCCAAAAAAGTAGTATTCAGTTTTGTCGATCCATTGCTATTAAGTGCTACTGTACCATTTAATTCAAGCGCATTTATTTTACCATGTAGCACTTCTTTTTTATTATTAATGGTCAATTTTCCATCTGTATCAACATTACCTTCCATTATAATACTGTTTGTATTAAAAGTGAAGTGGACTATGTATCCATCAGGAACATTCTCTGTTGTAAATACTCTCTCAAAAACAGGCTGAATAGCATCTGTCATACGAGCTTCTGGGTGCTCAGTTATTTGGATTGATTTTTCTAAACCCGCCGCAGTGAGTTCATACATCATCTCAGCACCATCTCCTATATATCTATGTCCTTTATAGTTAATAGTAGCATTCATATCGTTTCCACTGGCATCAGTAAGCTTCCAGATATCGGTTACTTCATTTTCCATATATGCATTTCCTATAGTTGTCGGTTGCGGTCCATGGGTGTCCGTCCACACTGTTCCTTCGAAGTTGACGTTGCCTTGCCATGCTTTATACAATCCACAGGTATTAGTACTATATGCCGCCCAAACCTCATCTGTGAGAGCAAATGTTATCATTCTTGGATTCTTATCTAAGACTGATCGGAATACAAATGGTATATGTGGCCTCTCTATTCCAGTAGGGTTTGAGGATGAATTATCACTTCCACAAGAAAAGATAATACATGAAAAAGCAAGTAATAGTAAATGTTTAAAATATTGCATTGTTCTTTGTTAAGTTTCGTAGTCGTCAAAAGTACATGGATTTTTGGAATTAGATAGGGGGGACATAGCTGATTTATAAGTAAGTATCATATTTTTGCGGCGGAATAGAGCAAATGTGAATATTGACGGGTATTTCCAACAGTATATCATACCAAACTATCTACCCCAGCCGTTTATAACCGAGCTAAGCAATTTATATATGTTCAGAACTACTCTTGTAGCGTTTATTTTTATGACTTTTTTATCTATTTCTCATGCACAGAAAGGCTGGGAAGTTGGCGGGTGGCTAGGTACTAGTCTTTATTATGGTGATCTAAACAACTCGATAAACTTCAAGTCTCCTGGTCTTGCTGGTGGTCTTTTGGGTAAGTGGAACTTCAATTCTCGAGTGGCACTAAGAGGTAGTTTTAATTTTGGTAGAATATCTGCCGACGATGCTGATTCTGGCAATAACTTTAATAACGGAAGAAACCTCAACTTCTATTCTAATGTCTATGATCTGACTACAGGTATCGAATTTAACTTTTTAGAACATATTAGAGGATCAAAATTTGAGACATATACTCCGTTTGTGTTTGCAGGTTTTTCTGTTTTTAAATACAACCCAAAAACTGAGCTAGACGGCGTTACATATTCTCTTCAAGAATTTGGAACAGAGGGTCAAGATATTGGAGAAGAATACTTTCTCATGAGTGCTGGATATACATTAGGAGCAGGATTCAAATGGGATGTAAGTAGCGACCTTACCTTTGCTGCAGAATTTACTACACGTAGGGTTTTTACAGATTACCTTGATGATGTAAGTACAACATTTCCAGATTTAGCAAGGCTTAATGCTGTAAGAGGAGCAACTGCAGTTTCACTTTCTGATAGAACGCTCGAAGATGGTATTGCAATAGAAGGACGGCAAAGAGGCAACAGTTCTGATAATGATAGATATACATTTATCAGCTTTAGTTTGACTAAATATTTTGGAAGGTTGGAATGTCCTAAGATTTCTAAGATATAGATATTTGAGCCCACTCCGAAAACTCCTCAACACTAAAAATGTTTCTTTTGGCGATATTTTCATTTATTTCAATTAACTGATGCTCAGGCATCACTGAATTTCAAAAAATACAAATCTCATCCAAAATAATTCATTTTGAAGAAATTGATACTTTTCGGAGTGGACTCATGTATCATTCCTAAGTCAGTCGTTTACAATTTTGATGAATGTAATATGAATTATTCTATGCCATTTTACCCCATAACAATAAACCGTCTGTCCATTGGATCAAGATGCTCCACTAAATCATCGAAGAAAGATTCGCCGGCAGCCATATAGTGAGGCATGAAATTATCAAATCTCTCTTGAAGACCATTGTTTGGAAATAATTTGTCTTTCATTTTTCCAATTTTGTTGACCTGTACTTCCTGTTGCGATTTAATTGCTCTTTTCATCCTTGACTCCATTTGGTCAATGTTCTTAAGCTGTTTTGTCATGTCTGCTAGGACTGATTTTGCAAGTCCAGGATCTACTTGTTTGCTCTTGTTTGCAATTTCTTCGTATGCCTTTTGGATGATCGATTTTTGATCTTCTAGCTCGATTTCAACTTCTGTATTTGCAGAAATATATTGATTGATTAACTCATCTTGAGTCTGGAAGATATCATTCGTTGTAAAGCCTAATTTGTCAATAGTTTTATTCAATCCATTATTAAGAATCATAACGGAATTACGTCTTATTAACATGGGATAGAACACACCAAAAGCATCAAACTGTGACTTTCGTTCCAGCCAATATGCTATTTCCCCACCACCGCCAACATAAGCAAGGTTCGGAAGGATTGATTCCTGATACAACGGTCTCATGACCACATTAGGGCTGAAGTTTTCTGGATTTGAATCTAACGCTTCTAATATCTCTGACTCACTGAATGTCAGTGCACTGTCTACAATATTGTACAGGCCATCTACATATTCTATTCTATCTCTAGATCCTTCTCCTAGATAAAATAAATTGATATCTCTTGGGAATGCTTGGGCTTTAAAATGATGAGCTGTTAATTGTTCTTGTGTTTCTGTAACTAATGGTTGACTTATTCTTTCTACTAGTTCCCTTTTCATTATTGGAGCAAATGCAGCTTTTAATTTTGCATCGTCCATATTAACAGCAATTACTCCATACTTACCAAATAAAGCATTTACAAATTTGAATACGAACTGTCCGTAGGTGTCACAAGAGTCTAAACTGTTATTCAGAATTGACTTTAAATTCTCTGCAATTGGATTATCTCCAAGAATGTCAGAAACTTCATCAATTACGGATTGTAATCCTTCTATGTCTAATCTTCCGACCGGACCTTGTGCTTCCCGATCCCACTTTACTATTTTACCAAACAGATTAAGGTGATCCACTTCGTCGAAGTCATGGTCTTCTCCACCGCTTACAAATGTTGGTACAAAATTATATTCAGGATGTTTATCTTTTAATTGTTTACAAAGATTAATTACAGAACAAACCTTCAATATATAATAGAGTGGACCTCCAAAAAGGCTCGGTTGGTGCGCAGTTATTATTGTGAAAGTATTTTCAGATCCAAGTGAAGCAATATTATGTTTTTGTATATCGGATGGCTCGATTGTAGAATAGTTCGACTTTAAGACTTTGACTAACAGTGGTCTATCTATAAGTTTAGACTTTCGGTCTTCAATAGCTTGTGCAAAAGATGAGAGGTCAGGTGTGTAGTTGTAGAAGTCTTTTAAGAAAGGTGCCAACTCGATGTAGGCCAGGTCTTTAAATGATATTGCTGATACTTGGGAATAGTCTATTTTTTCGATTTTCATTCGTTTTTTATGTCGTCTACTTAGATTTACAAATGTATAGAAACAGATCAACTCCACATTAGTTTTGTCGTGTAAAGGATAGAAATATGATTTATTGTTTATTTAGATTCTCTAAATGTTCAATTCAAATAAAAGCAAGTGAATAAAAATTATACTACCTTCATCTTAACAATGAAGTGATTTCAAAACATAATGTTAATTCCTTTGCATATCATTGATTATTAAGTTTTCCCAATTTTTTCGTCGCGCAGCTATGGCTATGCTTCTTGAAAATCGCTTCAACTTGATAACCAAGCATATACAAATAATTGCAACCTGCGTTTTTAAATCACTTCAATAACGAATCATAATTGAAGTCAATATTCTACACATTTATTTCGTCCATTTTGGTGCTTGTCTCAGCAGTTATATTGATCAGTTCAATCATTTACCTTGCTCCTGTGGATCCAGCACGACTTACATTTGGCCAACGAACAGATAGTGCAGCTCTAGAAAGAAAACAAGCGGAACTCTTCTTAGATAAGCCTCTCCACATCCAGATGTTATATTATTTGAATGATATTTCTCCAATAGGATTTGGTGATGGATTTAGATATGACTCCAAAAATATCTCCTATTTCAAACCTTTTGGTGGTAAGAATTCGAAAAGTCTACTGTTTAAAGTTCCATATTTTAGAGAGTCGTTTCAATCGGGGAGGAGTGTGTCAGATTTGCTTCTTGATGCTATTCCTAAGACTATGATTCTTGCTGTTACGGCCATGATGATTGCGATATTCTTTGGGATTATTTTGGGCATCATCGCAGCATTGGTAAAAGATACTTGGCTAGATCAATTTATTATCAGTGTCTCAGTTTTAGGTATATCTGTCCCAAGTTATGTGAGTGCTATTATACTTGCATTAGTCTTCGGTTTTCTGTTGAGAGATTATACAGGACTCAATTTGCAAGGCAGTATTTTTGATATCAATGATATAGGTGATGAAGTTATAGTTTGGAAAAATCTAATCCTACCCGCCATTGCATTAGGAGTGAGACCTCTTGCCATTATTACGCAATTAATGAGATCGTCTTTACTTGATATATTAACTCAAGATTATATGCGAACAGCAAAAGCAAAGGGATTAGCCTTCAAAAAAGTAGTCGTAAATCATGCAGTAAAGAATTCTCTTAATCCAGTTTTTACAGCAATAACAGGTTGGTTTGCTTCCTTGCTAGCGGGTGCTTTTTTTGTAGAAAACGTGTTCAATTTTAAAGGCATTGGTGGACTTACTGTGAATGCTCTGATAAACTATGATATTCCGGTTCTTTTGGGGTGTGTAATTTTTGTCTGTATTGTATTTATTTTGATTAATATATTAGTTGATTATGGTTATCGTCTATTTGATCCGAAAGTGAGGGTTTGAAAGGGATTATTAAACATGAGCACTTAGATAGGTGGAGAAATAGTGGTGTTATCTAGAAAGAGACTTTAACAAATAACGTATTTTCATAAGGAAATATAGAATATGGTAAATACAATTTCACTATGAAAAATAAGCACATATTTAATATCATTAAGTATCTATCTGTTGGAGCAATGATATTGACTCAAGGAATGCTAGCTGCTCAAGAAATAGTAAATGAATTTTTCATACATTCTATATCTGGGAATTCTCTACCGTTTAAACTATGGCATGAGAAAGGGTAGAACACGTCTTATTTATATTAGTTTGGGCATGAACCATAACCCGTACTTTTATTATTGTTTCTGCGAAATGAAATCACTTGTGCTGAGCGAACAAAAATTGTTCGCTTTTCTCAAAGAGGG
Organism: uncultured Saprospirales bacterium; assembly: GCA_913061325.1. Lineage (GTDB taxonomy): Bacteria > Bacteroidota > Bacteroidia > Chitinophagales > Saprospiraceae > CAJXUU01. The sequence continues at coordinate 19,749 of CAJXUU010000060.1, forward strand.
CAAGGTGGCTGCTAGTGACTCAGGTTTATATAGTTTCTTATTTTTTTGGTCGAATATTTAATCAGTTAACCGAAAAGTAACATCTTGCTCTGTAAGTATAGCGAATATGATACTCCAATTTCAAATTATTTTAAAACCAACACTATTATCATAATCGCTCAGCAAAAGATATCATTTGTCGAAGACAGTAGTCATATAGCGAATATGATATGACCCTTAATTTATGATTGTTGACCACATTCACTGTTTATTATAATCGCTCAGCAAAAGATATTATTTGTCGAAGACACTATCCAAAAGGCAGGAGAAAGGGTTAATCACACCTAGCCAAAACATCAAACGTCACTAAGCTCAATTTAAGCATCTCATATTTACCTAACTTGCCGACTTTTAAAGAAGTGATTTAAGAACATAATGTTAATTCATTTGCAAGCCTTTGATTCACAATATTTCATCTATTTTTCGGCACTTAGCTGCGGCTAATTTTCTCGAAATGAGCTTCATCTTGTGAACCAAGCACTTATAAATCATTTTAACCTTAGTTTTTAAATCACTTCAAAATAAGATTATTAGTTTTGCCACTGGTATAAAACAAATTTCCATGAAGTTCATTATTACAATTTTAGCAGCTGGTTTACTATTGTCATTTTACAATTGTTCCCCGAAAACGGCACCTGTTGTAATTGACACACCTGTAGTTGAAGTGCCAACCAAACAAGAACCAGAAAATCCATGTCGTAGATTTAGCGACTTATCAAATAGAGATAGAGATGAAGTTGAGACAGCTTATGTACTTTATAAGGATTTAGTGAAACTAAAGAAATATGAAGAAGCATTTCCTCTATGGACAAAAGCTTACTATGGAGCGCCAGCGTCAAATGGAAGAGTCAAGTACCAATTTGATGATGGAGTAATGATCTATACGAATAAGTATAACAACGAAACTGACCCAGCTAAGAAATTAATATATGTGGATAGTGTAATGTCCATATATGATAAACGTATGGAGTGTTTTGGTGAGGCAGCTTATACAAAAGGACGCAAAGCATTCGACTATTATTATACATTTCCTGGGACTAAATCTGAAGATGAGATCTATGAAATGTTTAAGATTAATTTCGATGTTAATGGAAAGAAGGCAGACTATTTTGTAGTGAATCCGTTTACAAAATTGTTGTCAGATAGAATCATTGCTGGAACGGTAACTAATGAGGAAGGAAGAAAATATGCCAAACTAATTGGCCAAACAGTAGAAAATGGTCAAGCAAACTGCAAAGGTGTATTGTGCGAATCGTGGGCAATTATAGCTGATTATGCTCCAGCGAGATTGGAGTCACTTGAGGGGATAGATGGATTTTACGATTGTGATTATTATGCTGATAAGTACTACTCGAGGTTTGAAGAAGATCCTACAAATTGTGATATGATTAATCTTGTAGGACGGAGACTTAAACGAGGTGGGTGTGCCGACGATGATCCGAGATTGGTGAAAGTTACAGAAGCCTATACCACGAACTGTAAAGTCGAATCTCCTTCTTCAGGAATTTTGGATCAAGCTTTTGGTTCATATAATGATGGTAAATATCGTGACGCGATTGGATTATTTCAACAATACATAGATGGAGAGTCTGATATAGCACAGCAGTTCAAATACACTATGGTTATTGGAAAAATCTATTATGGTGATTTAAAGGACTTCCCAAAATCTCGTAAAGCTGCGCGAGAAGCTGCAAAAATAGATCCTTTGTCTGGAGAACCATATTTGCTTATTGGGAAGTTATATGCATCTAGTGGGCCATTATGTGGATCAGGTCGAGGATGGAACTCACAAATAGTTACTTGGCCTGCAATTGATATGTTTACAAAGGCAAAGAACTTAGATTCTAATGTTGCTGCAGAAGCGAAAAAGTTTATCAAGCAATACAAGCAATACATGCCTACAAAAGAGGAAATTTTTCAGAGAAGACTCAAAGTAGGTGGTTCATTCAAAGTGCCGTGTTGGATTCAAGAGAATACTAAAATAAGGTCAGTAGATTAATATGGAAGAAGAAATTAAAGAAGTAGCATCAATTCTAGAACAGATTGCCGAACTCAATGAAATGATCAGCATGAATAAAGAGAATAGATACTTACACGATCAATTCTTGAATAATAAAGCTGGGTTTGTACAAGAGTTGAAACAAGCCTTATCTAAGTTTGATATGGATATCGAAGTCAAAACAAATGACTTGCCATAAATTATTCGGGGTTGATTGAAAATCCACAAATTAAACAAACAAGTGGTTTGCATAGCAAACACGTAGCACAGTATAGAGAATTACAAATTCTTGGGCTGCAAGTGGTTTGCATAGCAAACACGTAGCACAGTATAGAGAATTACAAATTCTTGGGCTGCAAGTGGTTTGCATAGCAAACA
>CAJXUU010000061.1 GCA_913061325.1 uncultured Saprospirales bacterium
GCGTTATTCTTATTCTATTTCTTCCAGTCGTGTCAATGATCGTTTTTCCCTATTTTATCTACTCATTTGCTAGCATCATTTGCTTGCGTTCCTTTCGTAAGGGGGTGCAAAGATAGCACCCTTTTTACTTAACCACCAAACTTTATAGTAAGAAATATTCAAAAAAAATAATTGAGGTTATATTTACACCACAATAAATATCAATATTCATGTCAATTTGAAAAATTAATATTGATAACTTTAAGTCAACAATATTATTGATTGCCATTTGCCAATTTATCGAAAGACAATTTTTATTGAAAAAAGATGAAATAAAAGATGAAAAAGATGAAATATCTTCAAAATGAAGTGTTTTTGTGGCAAAAAGGGCAAATATTGAAAATATCATCTTCTAAAATGACCGTCAATCATCGATCATAATTTTTAATATATGTTATGACTTAGAATTGAGCTTTATACCAAGTTTTAGATTAGGTATTTTATTTCTAACCCTTCATTAAGTTATCAAAACGCCATTCATTTTAAAGTACAAGGATTCTAATAAGTAGTATTCGCTAGTAGAATTATTGTCTCTAATTCTCGACTTTAGATATTATATATTCAATAAGGCAAGGAGAAAAAGTTTCGATCAATACATAATATAATACTATCGACTTAAAAACTGTGGAACCATAGACATATAGAAAAGTACGATAGGAATTACATCAAACTCTTATCCGATATTTATAGTCCTAGACAATAGTATGCAATAAATCAAGAATAAAATTTGAGTCGAAAATTAATACATATAATAAAGATATTATTCACATTGGTATTGATTCACTTAGGAAGCAAAACATATGGGCAGACTTGTTGTAGCGGAGGAATTCCTCTAAGTACTAATCTTGAATTCGATATTGAGGAGGTTAATACATTACACATTACATTGTCTTCAGATTTCAATAGATTGAATACACTATATAATGTATCAGAAACCTTACCACTCAATAATCGAAGGAGAAAAACTAACAGTTACCTATTTAGAGGTGGTTATGATTTCGCTCATGGAACATCCTTCGAAGTATTAGTACCCTATATAGTTCAGCATCGATACATATCTCAAAATAATGGCGGGAATGACAACCAACGTTCCTCTGGTATCGGTGATATAGTTTCATCGTTGATCATTCATTTCCACGCAAGTGGTGTGTCGCTATTGCTTATAGATTGCGAAGCACCGAAGGTAACATTGAGTGGACTTGCACCATATATATAATCCGGATAAGTTATAATAGATGGCGGATACGTACCTCCATAACTGACCTTATACACATTTTTATCCTTAAGATTACAGATATAAGGATTACCATCATTTGAATTAAACTTAATATCTTTCACACCTTTATCGAAAGTGGCAAAAGGTGTAAGCTCTGCGATATTAAATTCATCATCCAAATTTAAAGTAGATATGTTCCCGAAAAAATCGCCCTTTATACTCATCAGGATAAACATCAAACTGATTATAGCCACCAGGGATGGTAGATGCTCCATCCATTATAGTCCCTTCGATTACTGACAACGGATCATTTATTGATAACCCGACTGCTAACAATTCTTCATCGAATGACCACAGAGGTTTTTGCAGGTGGATTCCATTGTCCATTACTATAGGCCAATAATGGCGGCTCATGGATAAGAACATACGAAGAATCAATACTAAGCAATTCATCACATGGATTAACATAACTGTAGTCTGACAATTTATGTCTATTCCTTTTAAGCTCCTTAAATATAAAGAAATCACAACCAAAAGCATCATTAGAAGCTTCAAGGTTTTCTACATCCTTACTACTGAATGGCAATTTAAGATCATAACCTTCAAAGAATGGCCATCCGTACCAGTTTCCTGAAGACTGGACAAGATTAAGTTCTTCCCAATTACTAGACCCTACATCTCCCAAAAGAAATATCCCAGGATCGCCATCCTCTAGAGAATGTGATCCTGTATTTGGAATCTTCATGAATTTATAAGGATTTCGAAATCCAAGTGACCATATCATGGACACAAAGGAACCAGAATCAGACTCATCAAAATAAGGATTAGTGGACAACCCTAAACCTGTATTCGGATCTATTCTGAGTAATTTCCCATTAACACACTTCCTCATCATTGACCTAAAGAAGCCTACATTTTCTTCTGGTGTTAAAGTTCCATCAGCAATCGACTAGTCATGGTATGTATCATTGGCGTTTCCAGCATCACGTTCAGTGAATGAACCACCATCTCCAAATGTAAACATCAAAGAACGATCTGTGCCAAAAACCAAATTCCCTGCTGCATGACTAGTCATCAAAATAGGTAATCCATCTTCAAATGACTCACCAATTATAATCTTTCGACTTCCTTCTATAATGGTGCCGAAATTAGTGTTGGAATCAGCAGTATATCTAGTCAATCTACCTATAGATGCTTGACTTGTAATCGTCATATCAGGATCATAATCAGAAGTGCCCGCAAATAAACCATGATGTCTATCTACAACATAAAATAATAATGTCCATTGCTCAAAAAAGAAGGATCAAGTGCAAATCCTAATAGCCCATGGTCAGATTGATTGTTAACCTCATCTCGAATATCTATTAATGGCTGAGTAGAAACTTGACCATCATGATATGGCCATATCAATCCACCTTTTTCCCATACAAAAGAATGATCCTTTCTTGAGAATGCAATTCCAATAGGGTTTTATAAATTTTCTAAGGGCAACTCTTCAACGATAAAATTCTCGGGTAATATGATTTAAGAAAAACTCTGAGCTATAACCATGAAACACAAAAGGCACGTAACTAATATTCTCATAATTAATATTTATTAGAAACAAAGGTAGGATAAAATGGAAAAGCCAACAATACCAGAAGTTATAACTTTTTTAGCTCTTACTTACTCCGGACAAAATGATTCCGCTATACCAAATTCATGAATCGTCTTAAATCATTCACTATTTACTCCTACAACATCCCAAATCTATTCTTCACCATCGAAGAAGTTAGCAAATACATCTTTTTTCCATTATTAATACGGATACGTTCTGAAAGTATATTGTGTGCTGGAGCACTCTTGATCTTGTAAAAAAGAGAAAGATAATATCTATATGCTGTAAACACGCCTAACTTTGCCCCCGCAGGAAGCTGCTTGATTCCTATATATGCATGATCAAAATCTTTTTGGATATCCGCTTCGATTATAGCTTTGTCTTCCTGGCAAAAATTAGTAAGATCTATATTTGGAAAATAAGTTCTTCCTCGTTCTTCAAAGTCTGACTTCATATCTCTTAGGAAATTTATTTTTTGGAACGCACTTCCTAAACTTTTTGCCCACTCTTCTAATCTCTTATATTCATTATTATCGCCTTCACAAAATACTTTGAGACACATGAGGCCGATAACTTCAGCAGATCCGAAAATGTATTCTTTGAGCGTAGCATCATTATATTCAATATCGTATAGATCCATCTCCATACTTTTTAAGAAGGCCTCAATATGTTCCAATTCAAGACCATATTGATGAACGACTTCTTGAAACGCATGAAGAACAGGATTGAGACTTATTTTTCTTTCAATAGCTAAATAAGTTTCTTTCTTAAATTCCTCCAAAAGTAATTTTCGATCACTGTCATGAAAAGTATCTACTATCTCATCTGCGAACCGTACAAAGCCATAAATGCTGTAAATTGGAGTCCTAAATTTTGGAGCAAACACTTTAATACCCATCGAAAACGATGTACTATAATTATTGGTGATTAGCTTACTTATCTCCTGACAGGTTTGGTTATATAGATTAATCATTCATTAATAGTTTTAAGGATTTCGGCAGCTACTACTTGTCCAGATATCAATGATGGAGGTACTCCAGGTCCTGGCGTAGTTAATTGACCAGTGTAGTAGACATTTTGCAAATACTTGTTTTTTAATTTCGGCTTAAGGAATGCTGTTTGAAAAAGTGTATTTGCTAATCCATAAGCATTTCCTTTATATGCATTGTAATCTTTTTTGAAATCATTCATACAATAAGATCTCTTAAACTCTACTAGAGGTCTAATGTCAACACCTACTTTGTCAATAACTCGATTACAAATAATATCAAAATACTTTTCTCTCATTTCCTCACTATCTTCTAGGTCAGGTGCAAGTGGCACTAGCAAAAACAAATTTTCCTTGCCTTTTGGTGCAATACTTTTATCTGATTTTGAGGGACAACAAATATAAAATAGGGGCCTAGTAGGCCATTTAGGATTTTTGTAAATTTCTTCAGCGTGCAAGTCAAAATCTTCATCAAAAAACAAATTATGATGTTTGATTCCTTCTACTTCGGAGCCCAAACCAAGATAGAATAATAAAGATGAAGGAGCCATAGTCCGTTTATCCCAATAGTCCGAAGAATAATTCTTGTACCCTTCAGGCATAATGTGTTGATCTACATGGTGATAGTCAGCACTCGCAACTAGATAATCACAATCATATGCACTACTTTCAGAATTTGCAGATATTACCCTTCCCTCATCGATAGAAACTCCAACAATATTTGCTTTTGTTTCAAAATTCACTCCTAATTCCTTGGCTAAACTGACCATTCCTTCGATAATCTTGTGCATACCTCCTTGTGGATACCAAGTTCCAAGTTTGAGATCTGCATAATTCATCAATGAATAAAGTGCTGGAGTATCCGCTGGAGTTGCACCAAGAAATAATACAGGAAATTCTAATAATTTAATCAGTTTGGGGTTCTTGAATAACTTTCTAATCTGTTTATCTATGCTCGAAAACATTTGTAGTTTGAACAATGATTTCACAACTCTCACATCTATGAATTCAGTAATTCCATGGCCAGGTTTCCAAACAAATTCATCCATCCCAACTTGATACTTATACTCAGCTTCTTCGAGAAACTTTTTAAGCTGGTTTGAAGATCCGGGTTCATGAAACTCAAAAAAACTGTATAATTCTGGCATGGTGGCTGGAATATCTACAAATTCATCTTCAAAATATACTCGGTAGGATGGGTCAAGTCTTTCTAATGTGTAGTAATCAGATACTTTTTTTCCAAATTTTTCAAAAAAATGATCAAACACCTCGGGCATCCAATACCAACTAGGTCCCATATCAAATACAAAACCTTCATGTTCAAACTTTCGTGCTCTACCACCTAAAGAGTCATTCTTTTCGACTACAGTAACATCTAATCCTCCTTTGGCTAAACAACAAGCTGACGCTAACCCAGAAAAACCCGAACCAATTACCACAACCTTCTTTTTGCTCATAAAATTTATCATATCAATACAAGTCAACAACCTACAAAATTGGTTTTTGTTTAACACTTTACTCATTATTATTAAACAAAAATTACAGGACCTAGCCCTTTAGAAAGTAATATAAAAAGATTTAAATTTAATATTTCACTATATGAAGAGAGTTTCCTTCTTGAGAATAAGAAAAGAAAAGAAAAGAAGGAACCAATGCATTGTTGTCCAAGCCATACTTTTAGCGATTTAGATCAAAATAGTTTCTATATCAAAACAAAAAAAGCCTCCAACCCAATTAAGGATTGAAGGCTATATCTATAGAGAATTAAAAGTTAGTAATTACTTACCTCCGTCTAATTCGTCTTGCCATTTTTTCAAACCATCCCAATCACCATCTGCAGCCATTTTAGCTTGCGCAGGCCAAGTTGTTGGGTCATGACTCTTATACCTATTTCCAGCTTCAGCTAAGATTTCTTTGATCTTCTCTGCATCTGTAGTAGATAATTCAGCGAAAGAACTGATACCAGCAGTTTTGATTAGCTCAGAGATTTTAGGTCCGATTCCTTCAATTTTCTTGAAATCATCTTCTCCAGAATCAGCTTTTGCCTTTTTAGCTTTAGGAGCAGCCTTAGCTTTTGCCTTTACAGGAGCTTCAGCATTTGCTTCTTCCTTTGCAGGAACTTCAGCTTCTGCTTCTTCCTTTGCTGGAACTTCAGCTTTTGCTTCTTCCTTTGCTGGAGCAGCTTTTTTTACTGGAGCAGCTTTTTTTGGTGCTGGTGGTTTAGGAGCATCCGCAGCCAATTGATCTTTCAATTGGGAGAATACATCTAAGTCACCTAACGTAGCTCTTTCAACATTAGACTGAGTTTTCTTTACAGCTTTCTGCACTGTCTTTCTCTCTTCTCTCTTCTCAGTTCTTACACTATCATCAGCTTCTCTCTTGATATCTTCAACATATCTTAAGTGAGATACCAATATTCTCTTGTCATCTCTGTTGAATTCAATAACTTTGAATGTAGTTGTTTCATCAACATCTACACTTGTGTTATCTTCTTTCTTAAGATGTCTTAGAGGAGCATATGCTTCTAGACCGTAAGGCAATTGAACGATTCCACCTCTGTCATCTTTCTTAATAAGAGTTGCTTCATGGTAAGATCCGATTGGAAATACATTTTCGAAAGTATCCCAAGGGTTCTCTTCTAATTGCTTATGCCCTAATGATAGTTTTCTGCTATCCTGGTCGATTTCCAAAATCTGAATATCGATCGTTTCACCTACTTTAGTAAATTCTGATGGGTGTGAATATCTCTTTGTCCATGATAGGTCAGAGATATGAACCATACCGCCGATTCCTTCTTCAAGCTCAACAAATACACCATATGGAGTAAGATTTTTCACAACACCTGAGAACTTCTGTCCTACTGGGAATTGATCTCCAATTGATGACCAAGGATCATTAGATAATTGCTTGATAGATAATGACATTTTTCTTTCATCTCTATCGATAGTTACCACTTTTGCTTCGATTTCTTTTCCAAGAGAGAAGTAATCTCTAGCATTAACTGGCTGGTTGCTCCAAGTCACCTCAGATACGTGGATAAGTCCTTCTACACCAGGTATGATTTCTAAGAATGCACCGTAATCTTCGATGTTTACAATCTTACCTTTTACAGTTGATCCTTCTCCTACTTCCTCACCAAGTGTCTGCCATGGGTGTGGTTGTAATTGTTTAAGACCAAGAGAAATTCTCTTCTTGTTCTCATCAAAGTCAAGCACTACAACATTAACTTTCTGGTTAAGCTCTAATATCTCGTTCGGGTGATTGATTCTTCCCCAAGAAATATCCGTGATATAAAGAAGACCATCTACACCTCCTAAGTCCATAAATGCACCGAAATCTGTGATATTCTTTACTGTACCTTCTAGTACTTGTCCTTTCTCTAATGAAGAAATGATGTGCTCTCTTTGTTCTGCAAGATCGCTTTCGATCAATGCTTTATGAGAGACAACTGCATTCTTGATAGTTTCGTTGATCTTCACTACCTTGAACTCCATCGTCTTGTTCACGTATGCATCATAATCGATGATAGGTTTGATATCAATCTGTGATCCCGGTAAGAATGTTTCCAATCCACTACAATCAACGATCAATCCACCTTTTGTTTTTGATACTACTGTACCCTTTATAATAGTACCGTTTTCGTAACTATCTACAAGCATTTCCCATGCCTTGATTAGTTTAGCTTTTCTTCTTGAAAGTACTAATTGACCTCTATGGTCTTCTTTATCCTCTACATAAACATCAACATGGTCACCAATCGCTAGATCAGGCATGTCTCTGAATTCTGAGTAAGATACAAGTCCATCTGATTTGTAATTGATGTCTAATACTACGTCACCAGAGTGAATAGCAGTAACGATACCAGATACAACAGAGTTTTCTTGAACATTACCTAGAGTTTGTTCATAGTCTGAAAGGTATTTTGCGATTTCTTCGTCAGAATAAGCTTGAGTATTTCTATTGCTTATTGACCAATCAAAATCATCGTGAGGGCCTCTCATGTCCTCAGGTCTCGGTTCTTCCTCTTTTATAGGCTCTTCCGGTGCAGCTTCTTCAACTGCTGGTGCAGTCTCTTCAACTGTTGTCGTTTCTACTTCTTGTGTTTCTGTAGACGTTTCAGCATTTTCTGCTGTCGTTTCGTCTTGTACAGGATCCTTGTCATCTAACATATTAAGAATCAGGTTTGTATTCCGATTTTAGAGTCGGAAGTGGTTAAATAATTTTTTTAACGGCTGCAAAAGTACAATAAATTTACTAACCTGCCGAATTAATATTTACTTATTATATAGTACATCCAAGTTCATAGGATTATTCTACTTTTGAGCCTAAATAAAGTACTAGCAAATGCCAAAATCAAACTATTCAAAAATAATAGCGGGTGTCATGAAATGGGGAATATGGGGCGCTCAGCTCAACACCTCAGAAATGGCTAAACTTATAGAAAGCTGTCTTGACCTAGGTGTTACGACTTTTGACCATGCTGATATATATGGTGGACATACGACAGAGGCAGAATGGGGAAATGCATTCCAACAATCTGGATTATCAAGAGAAAATGTACAGATCATAACCAAATGTGGAATAATGATGTCATCTGCCCAAAGACCAAAAATAAAAACGCATCATTATGACACAAGCAAAGGCCATATCATTAATAGTGTTGACACATCGCTAAAAAACCTCAAGACAGAATATATAGATATGCTCCTGATTCACAGGCCAAGCCCGATCATGAATCCTAATGAGATAATGAAAGCAATTGATATTTTGAAGACAAATGGTAAGATTCGTCAATTCGGAGTATCAAATTTTACAACAGATCAAGTAAAACTAATTAACTCTTCTGTGGACGTAGAATGTAATCAAATTGAGGTATCTCCATTTGAGCTTTCATCATTCTTGAATGGCACATTGGATCACTGCATGCTTGAAGGAATCATACCTATGGCTTGGTCTCCTATGGGAGGAGGAAAGTTATTTGCACCTACTTCAAACCCTACTCTTCTTAATCAAAGGGAACGATTATCGAACGTGGCTCAAAAGTATGGATGGGAATTGGATGAGATGGTGTATCTATTTCTACTTCACCATCCAGCGGATATAAAACCTATAGTAGGTTCATCAAAAATAGAACGTGTAAAAACTGCCGTAGATTCAGCTCATACAATTATTTCTGATGCTCAATGGTTTGAAATATGGACTGCAGCGACAGGAGAAAATGTGCCTTAGGAATGATACATTAATAAAGTTCGCTTTTATACACACGTATTTTATCTTTCAACAAGGCAAAAAACGTAGACAATGCAGGGCATTGCCGAGGCTTTTTAACGCTATTGAAAGATAAAATAGCAAGTAGAAAATGTTACTTTATTAATTGAATCATTCCTTAGATAGAAGTCTAGTAATTATATTCTAAAAGAATTTCACTCAGAGTATCTTCTACTTTATATATCTCTTCGCTAGACAGTTCCGTTTTATATCTTCCTGAGTTAGCCTTTGATAAATCCAATTGTATCATTTCAGTTTCAAATTCTAGACCAATGAAACTGCAAGTGTTTTGAATGACTTCTTTTGTATTTGAAATGATATTTTCTAATTTTATTTCCCTGAATTGATCTTTCTTAAGTTTGACTTTTTCGTTTTTCCAAGTATCCATTAATGATAAATACCAATTTAAAATCTGATCCAAATCTGAAGGAGCCCACCTCTGCTTTAATAATGATGAGATAACATCTCTTGGGTCTCTAATAATATGAAGTATTTTTCCTTTTGGTACAAGCTTCAGTAAGTCGTGAGCATATAAGAGGCTCCATGTATTGTCTTCAACAAAAACTTCTTTTTTTGATTTGTCCAAAAAAGACTGGAAGCAATTGTCTAAAAATTCCGAGAGCAATGGGATCAATTCATTCTTTGTCATTGGTGGTGCAAAATACATCTGGTTCGACTCTGATAATGAATCAGAACCTGGCCAACTTGCAGTATATTTATAGTCTACCAATTGATTCATCAATGCTTTAACGTGATTTTTATATCCTGGAAACCATTCCCCTATTTCCCACCCTGAGTAAGCATAAGGAGTGATTTTATCAGCCCTCGGGTCTACCTTTTTGAGCCATTGACTTGCTGCAAAATCATAATCATTTTTTTGACCAAGGGACAAAAGGAAATTCTCAAAATCACGCAATCTTTTATCCGCCATGAAAGGTGACCAAGAACTACTATATTGATTGAGAAAATCAATCACGCCACCTGGATCTACAGTAAATCTGTACTCAAATGGAAGAGTAGCACATTGAGAATTTTGTGCAAATATTGCCTTGGTAACATTTGTACCAGAGCGACCTGTACCAGTAATAAAAACTGTCGATGCTTTTCCCATAGGAACAATATAATTAGATTTTACAACTTCGAAATTAAATCAGCATACACTTTTGTAAGAGTCTTCCTTTCATACTTTTTGTAATGTTCTGATTCCTCCTTCCTCCCCATACCTCCATGGTCTCTCCAAAATTCGAATTCTTCTCGTATTTTGGCTTTTATTCCTTCTTTATTTTCATAATCATACATCTTTCCCCTTTCACAATCGTTCAAGATTGTTGCAGCATTTCCATCAATAGGACCTACGCTTAAGATAGGTGTATGAGATGCCATATATTCGAATATTTTTCCAGTCAATATGAGTTGGTTATTTTCAGCCTGTGGTATTGGCAGGAATAAAAGGTTTGAATTCACCATTTTCGATACAGCCACATCATGCTTTACAAAGTCTTCATATTCAACATGCCTACCTAAATCATTTTTTTCTAAGGCGTCTCGTATCTCTTCATTCACTACGCCTGTTAGCCTCAATGCAAATTGTTCATTGAAATGTATGTCCTCCTGACATAATTCACTTAATGCTAGCCAAATCGCTCTTATATTTTGATTGGCTTTGAAGTTACCTATATATGCAAAAACAAACTTCTTTGAAACCCCTGTTGTACCTGCCTTCATATCTGCTCCGTCAAAACCATTTGGAATGACTGAAATAGATTTTGCTCTATCTTGAAATTCCTTTTTCATTCCTTGGCTAACAACCACAACTTGGTCGGCTGAAGCCAATACATCGTTTTCTAATTTTTGGTTTCTAGAGGCAGATTTCTCAGATCTGTTAAGATATTTTTCATAGTAAATGCTTGTCCAAGGATCACGCAAATCTGCTATCCATTTAATACCATCGACTTTTTTTTTGAGGTACATACCAATCAAATGTGTACTATGTGGTGGTCCTGTGGTAATGATCGTGTCAATCCCATCATTTTTACAAATACTGATAGCTTCTTTAGTTGCATAACTATTCCACCCCACTCTAGCATCCGGTATGAAATAATTAGATCTAACATATCTAGATAATTTCCCAAAAAGAGAAGTTGGATTTTTGATATTCCCCATTCCGACTTCAACACTCTTTCCTTTTTTTCCTCTAAGAAGATTGTAAAAAGCAAACGGTTCAATTGCCTTAGTTTTATAAGTTGTCACTTCCATAGGTACGTCATCCAAAAGAGAAGCGTCTTCTGATGAGTAACTTCCGTTTTTTACAGTAAGTACGGTCGGATGCACTCCAAAGCTCGAAAAATACTTCACAAATTTTAGAAACCTCTGAACACCTGGTCCAGAAGCTGGTGGCCAATAATAAGTGATAATTAAAACTTTTGACAGCTTGCTATCAGTTGTATTTTTCTCTTCATTTGACATAAGAACCAAAATATTTGAATTGCAAAGTTAAGTCTTGAAATGAAAAGACCGCTGAACTTTTGATAAAGAACAACGGTCTATTATATTATTTAACTTAGATTAGTTGAATTCGATTGTGCTAATAGTATCTCCCATGCCAATAGCATCTACCACAGCTTGATCGTCAGCGTCTACTATCTTACCAAAAACAGTATGTTTTCCATCTAACCAAGCAGTCTCAGTATGTGTAATAAAAAACTGACTTCCGTTTGTTCCAGGACCAGAATTAGCCATAGATAAAACACCTGGACCATCATGTCTACACTCAGGGTGGAATTCATCATCAAATTTGTATCCTGGACTACCAGTTCCTGTCCCTAGTGGACATCCACCTTGAATCATAAAATCAGGAATCACTCTATGAAAAGTCAATCCATCATAATATCCTGCTTTTGCCAATGCTTCGAAATTAGCTACAGTGTGAGGAGTCTTTGTTGCAAACATATTTAACTTAATGTCTCCTTTACTTGTCTTTATTGTCAATTGAAAATCTTCAGAATAATTTGCATCACCTATTGCATTTATAATTTCTTCTGGGTTTATTTTGTCTAATGCTGACATATCTATTTGTTTATAATTTTAAAATAAAGCTGCGAAGGTAAGGAAAAGGGTTTTATCAGATTTCAAAATAGTATTTCCTAAAACAAGCTTCACACCTTGGCTAAAAAGAAAAGCTCTCGAATCAACGAAAGCTTTTCATATATCTATTCCCAAACGGGATTTCTATTGTTTTAATTATTTCGCAACTGCATATTTAGCTTCGACTGCATTCCAGTTTACAACTTTGAAGAATGCACTGATATAGTCAGGTCTTCTATTTTGATAGTTAAGGTAGTAAGCGTGCTCCCAGACATCAAGTGCCATAATAGGGTGTCCTCCACATCCTACACCTGGCATGAGTGGATTGTCTTGATTTGGTGAAGAACAGATCTCTAACTTACCTCCTGGGTATGCACATAACCAAGCCCATCCTGAACCAAATCTTGTTGCTGCTGCTTTCGAGAATTGCTCAATCATGGCATCTTTTGATCCAAATGCTTCATTTACGGCATCTAAAAGCTCTCCAGATAACCTTCCTCTATCTTCAGGATTAAGAACTTCCCAAAATAATCTGTGGTTATAAAATCCACCACCATTATTTCTTACCCCTGCATTATTCATGTCCAGTCCCATAAGGATATCTTCAATTGACTTTCCTTCTAAGTCAGTTCCGTCAATTGCAGCGTTTAGTTTTGTTGTGTATCCATTGTGATGTTTAGAATGATGTATTTCCATTGTTCTAGCATCAATATGTGGTTCTAGTGCATCGTATGCGTACCCGAGTTGTGGTAATTCAAAAGCCATTTTCAATTATTTTTATGATTTAATATTATGTAAATATAGAACAAAGGAAGTTATTCAATGTTCGCTGTATTTTTAGATTTATAAAAAATGTTATAGATCGACTCTCTCTATCTGTGCACCTAAGGCATTTAGTCGAGTATCAATATTACTATATCCTCTATCTATCTGATTGATATTATGGATGAGAGATTCCCCTTTGGCAGACATAGCAGCAATAAGTAGAGAAACTCCTGCTCTGATGTCTGGTGAACTCATTTCTATTCCTTTTAATGGAAATTTTCTGTCTAACCCTATCACCGTCGCTCTATGTGGATCACAAAGTATTATCTGTGCCCCCATATCTATCAACTTATCGACAAAGAAGAGTCTACTTTCAAACATCTTCTGGTGGACTAAAAGACTTCCCCTCGCTTGTGTTGCTGTCACCAAAATGATACTCATCAAATCCGGAGTAAATCCTGGCCACGGTGAATCATAAATCGTCATAATAGATCCATCAATAAAACTTTGCACTTCATAATTATCCTGTACAGGGATATGAATTTTATCTTCAGACAAATTCATCTGGATTCCTAATTTTTGGAATGTAGTTGGGATATTTCCTAGATCTGAAAGTGATATATCAGTAATTGTTAAGTCTGATTGTGTCATCGCAGCCATACCTATAAAACTGCCTATTTCTATCATGTCAGGCAATATTCTATGGTCTGTTCCTCCAAGTGTTTTCACTCCTTCTATGGTCAATAAATTAGATCCTAGACCAGAGATCTTGGCACCCATTCTATTGAGCATTTTGCATAATTGCTGCAGATATGGTTCGCATGCGGCATTGTATATTGTAGTTAGACCTTCCGCCAATACTGCAGCCATCACAATGTTCGCAGTACCTGTAACCGATATTTCTTCCATCAATATGTGCTTACCAACTAACTTCTCAGCATGCAGATAAAATTGACTCCCACTATCGTCATATCTGAATTCCGCACCCAATTCTCTAAATCCTAGGAAGTGCGTATCTAATCTTCTTCTTCCTATCTTATCACCACCTGGTTTTGGAAGGTATGCTTTATTGAATCTTGCCAAAAGAGGCCCCATCAACATTACAGATCCCCTAATTCGTTTTGCATGATTGAGATAATCTTCTGATGCAAAAAATTCTAAGTCTATTTCATCTGCCTGAAAAGTATATTCTGTTGGTGAATGCTTGTCTATTTTCACGCCTAGTCCTCTTAGTAAATCAATTAACTTTCTTACATCTACAATATCTGGTACATTGGTAATATTGACTTTCTCATCTGTCAATAAAACAGCTGATAATATTTGAAGTGCTTCGTTCTTGGCACCTTGAGGTTGTATACTTCCTTTGAGTTGATGTCCGCCTTGGACTCTAAATGCTTGCTGTGACATTCGTTTGTTTTGGTATTAGTAATATTAATTTCCCCTTTAATAAACGTGTTTAAAATATAAATTTCAAGACTAACGCTATGTATAATAACCTCAAATATATTAAATATTATTATAATATGTTATCAAGCATTAATTATAATGAATTGTCTTCTTTATTTGAAACTGGTGCAATAAAAAAGGGTAGAACAAATGTCCTACCCAACCTATATATTTATATCCTAAAGAATACGTTTACTTTCTTTTTCGCATTCTATTATTATTGTTATTATTCTTACCAGACTTATGTCTGTTCTTTCCATTATTATTAGAGCGACCTTTTCCACCGCTACGAACTTTTCCACCTTTTGTATTCATCGATGTTTTAGAAGGCAGCCCACCGATATTTCCGATTTTGAACTCGTCATCCAGTTTTAATTGACCTTTTGAAATCTTAACTAAGTCATTTTTAATGATCTCATCATTTACATAATGCTCCTTGTTCCAAGTCCTATATGCTAACTTCATATAAGCAGCTATTACTTCCGTAAACTCTTGCTTCATTTCTTCATCTTCCATTGCGATAGCCTTAGCTACCATCAACTGGATGGTGTTGCCATAGTGACGGAATCTGAATTCTTTTTGAGGATAAGGTAAATCCACTTTTTGTTCCTCTATACCTTGCTTTGTCGAAGAAACTCCTTCGGGTGAGGTAACATCAATATCATAATCTGCAATTCTGAACATATGTCTCCAAAGTCTGAGTCTATATTCTTGCACATTTTTATTCTGAGGATTCATCTGATGCATAAGATCGATAACCTCCTCTATGAATGCTTGCCTTTCTTCTTTATCAGCGATTGTTTTCGCATGTTTGATTAGTTTTTGAACATGACGTCCGTGTTCAGAGATTGTTAACTCTGCACGAGACGAGTTGTATTCTAATCCATTGGCTGTTGATACCATTTTGTTTTTTTTTAATGTAAGTTACTTTGCGGACTTCTCTTAATTAATATATTATTCTACAGTTACTGATTTGGCCAAGTTTCTTGGTTGATCAACATCACATCCTCTCATAACAGCGATGTGGTAAGAAAGTAACTGTAGAGGTATTGCAGATAATAATGGAGACAAAGGTTCTTCCGTTTCAGGAATTTCAATAGCATAATTTGCCATTTTCTTTAGTTCTTCATCTCCTTCAGTAATTATTGCAATAACGATACCCTTCCTAGCTTTCACTTCTTGGATATTACTTTCTATTTTTTCTCTAGCGCTTTCATTTGTCGCTATTATGATGACAGGCATATGCTCATCAATCAATGCTATAGGACCATGTTTCATTTCAGCTGCGGGATATCCTTCAGCGTGAATGTAAGATATTTCTTTTAATTTCAATGCACCTTCTAATGCTGCAGGGAAACTATATCCTCTACCTAAGTAAAGTGCATGTTGACTATTTTTGATCTCAGATGCAATGTATTTAATCTTGTCATTCAACTTAAGTATCCTTTCTACTTTTTTAGGCAATGACTCAAGCGCTATTATCATTTTTCGAAAGTACCCTTCATTGATAGTGCCTTTTCTATGTCCTAGATTAAGAGCCATCAAACTAAGAATCACTAATTGGCTTGTAAATGCTTTAGTAGAAGCTACACCAATCTCTGGTCCAGCATGGATATAAGACCCACAATCTGTCAATCTCGCTATAGAAGAACCGATAACATTCACTATACCATAAGTCAGTGCCCCTTTTTCTTTTGCTAATCGTAATGCTGCTAATGTATCTGCAGTTTCCCCTGATTGAGAAAGAGCTAATACAACATCTTTTTCAGAAATTATCGGATTTCTATACCTAAATTCTGATGCATATTCTACTTCAACCGGCACTCTTGCAAGTTCTTCAAATAAATACTCCGCTATCAAAGCAGAGTGCCAAGAAGTACCGCAAGCTACAAAGATAAGTCTGTCAGCATTCAAGAATCTACTCATGTTTTCTTGCATACCGCCTACAGAAACCCAACCTTCATCTGCATTTATACGACCTCTCATACTCTCACCTATAGTAACAGGCTGTTGGAATATTTCTTTTAACATAAAGTGGTCATACCCACCTTTTTCAAGTTCTTCGAGTTTAAGATCTAATTCTTTAATCTTATGATTTTGAACTTGATTTTTTATATTTCTGATCTCAAAATTTTCATTTCTTCTGATCGTAACTATTTCTTCGTCATCAAGATATACTACCTTATTCGTAAATTTGATAATTGGGCTTGCATCGGATGCTAAGAAATATTCATTATCGCCAATCCCTATTACAAGTGGACTTGATTTTCTAGCACCAACTAAAACATTTGGATTTTCCTTATCAAAAACGACAATAGCATAAGCACCTATAACTCTAGTTAATGCATCTCTTACTGCATCTTCAAGGGAGAGTTCTTTTTTGATCCTTAATTCATCAATAAGATTTACAAGAACCTCAGTATCTGTTTCACTTTTGAAATCATGCCCTAAATCTATCAATGCTTCTTTTAAGACTGCATAATTTTCTATGATTCCATTGTGGACAAGTGTGAGTCTTCCGCTGGATGATATGTGGGGATGAGCATTGATGTCATCAGGTCTTCCGTGAGTAGCCCATCTAGTGTGTCCTATCCCAAGATTTCCATTTAGATCGTACTCAGTTGCTGCCTTTTCTAATTCTGCAACTTTACCCTTTTTCTTTATTGTTGTGATATTGCCATTAAGTATAGAGACACCAGCACTATCATATCCTCTATATTCAAGTCGTTTGAGTCCTTCCAATATAATTGGATAAGCTGGCTTGTTGCCAATATATGCTACAATTCCACACATAGCTTTATTGTTTTTCCTGATTAAATAATAGTGTAAGCTATTCTCAGCTTGGCAGGATATGTTGGATGCTTAGATCCGTAAAATACAGTTCTTCTTGGAGTTTCTACTCTACCTACAGGAGATATTACTAAAATAGGGGAAATCTCTTCTGAATTTATTACATTTCTCGTAAAGTCCGTAATATTAAAAGTAACCGTTGTAACAGAATCACCATTTTCATGTAACCCTCGTCTTGGAATCCCATCCAAAATAGCTAGGCCTGTTGAAATATTCACCCCATCTTTTACTATGTCTTCAATGAGTACTCTATTTCCATCATTATATTTACTCAACAAGAATCGTCTATTGTGCGGGTATGAATCATTTTCATCATCAGCTATTGTTAATACTAACTGTGCAGAATTTATCAGATTGCCTTTAATACTACTTAAATCCGGTAATCCAACTTCTCCATTTATACCTGACATTCCTTGGGCATACAAAAACTCCTCACCATCTGTTTCATCATTTAAAGAATTACCAACTTCTGAACCAGTATTATCTAGAGCAAATTCCGAATAAACCTCATTTCTCAAAAGATAATTATAAGTTCTTTTCGCAGTTCCTGTTGATGTAAGTTGTGTATAATACACAGCTACTTTAGGAATAATAGTACTGATTGATCCACTTTTTACAAAATTAAGACCTATTATACTATTACCGTCAGTTGTTGATTTTATATATATACCCTTATAAGCCTCAATAAGTAATGTGTCATTTTTAGCTGCTGAGGTATCATCCAATAACATCTGACCGAATGCATCATCCAATCTAATGCTAATTCTAGGACTAAGTGTAATAAAACTATCCACCTCTGTGTCCCTCACTTGAAACCTTATACTATCCCCTCTGAAATCTGGCACAAAACTTTTTGAACCAATAGACATCATACTTGTCGCAAATGACTGATCACTATAGATCGTATCGCGATCAACCCAATCTTCTTCGACAGTAAACACTTCAAAATTATGAGTGACATTATTATCACCATAAAAGCCAAGAGAATCATATTCAAGCTCAAGTACTATACTATCAATTGTTGACTCTGCGAAATCCGGTGTTGATGATCCAAAGGAAATTCCAGTATAAATATCAGAGGCATATTTTCCAAAAATCGGATCATCGATTTGTCCCAATAAATATGTGTTAGAAGTTATTCCAGTTCTAAACGTAGTAACAGAATCGCCCCTAACAGTTTTGGCTGTAAGCGCAAAATTATCATCATAAGCTAATTCTATAGCTTCATTTTCTAAAAGATCATTTCCAATAATTGATCCGTCATTACAGCCTATTGCAATGACTATGATAGCGGCGAACGCTATCCCAAAGAATTTTTTCATTCAGTAATTTGAATTGTAATTATTACTTAAGCTTCTTCTTGTTCTTCATCCTCTCCGATCAAGAATTCATAGAAATCCATAGTGGCTCCTAATTGTTCTTCAACATCTTTGTATTCAAGGATATCTTTGTCAAAGCCTTTTATCTTCTCCATAACGTCATCCGAGAGCTCAGTGCTTCCTATCATCAGAGCATCTGCATATTCAATTCCTCCATTATTAAGAGTTATATCATCACCACTGCCATATACAGCTACATCAGAATCTTCAAGGTCATTAATAGTGGCTATATCTAAAAATCTCTTATTGAACGTTGTTTCTAAATCATTATTATAAACTGAGTAGATCACTTTTGCATCTTCAAAAATTGGATCATTATGATATACTTTCTTTTGGAAAAGAGGAATCAAACTGGTCATAGGTCCATGACAATGGATAATATCTGGAGCCCAGCCAAATTTCTTAACTGTTTCCATTACACCTTTACAGAAGAAAACTGTTCTATCTTGATTGTCTTCGAATGGTTTTCCTTCTTCGTCTTCAAATACAAACTTTCTTTTGAAGAACTCTTCATTGTCCAAAAAGTAAACTTGTATACGAGCACCTGGTAATGATGCTACTTTTATGATTAATGGGTAATCTTCATCATCCACAATAATATTCATCCCTGACAATCGCACAACCTCATGTAATCTGTGGCGTCTCTCATTAATAGTACCAAATCTCGGCATTAGTACTCTGATTTCATACCCACTTTCTTGTGTGTGTTGAGGTAATTTTCTCACAAACTCTGACATCTCCGACAGCGTTGTGTATGGTTTCATCTCTTGGGTGATAAACAATACTCTCTTCTTACTCATTTACACTATTTCAATTAAATAAATCCTCGCATTTTAAAACGGGCTGCAAAGATAACAAAATAAATGCGCTTTACACCTTAAGATACTACTGATAATCAAATGTTTGAGCAAAAAAGTAGTAAATAAAAAGAGCGCCTTGGACTTATACATTTTATATTAAAACCATATCATTAAAATTATATTGTAGATATCGAGATGATATCCTTATTTCTAAAGGCTTAAAAATCAATTAAATATATAATATGAATAATGTTCAAAATGCAAAAGTGTCTGATTTTGTCATTTAACAATGCAGCGTTATTTTAAAGTTAAAAACCAGTAATTGACAATCATTGATCATCAGAATTACATTATTAGAGTATATTTAATCGATTTTATTGCAAAATTCCTGAGGGACAAGTCTAATGAGAACTTAGTTTGCATAATAAGTATAAAATTATCAAAACATGAGAATTCAATCTTCAATATTTATAGCATTACTAGGCGCTGTCCTAACATTAGGAGCATTTTATCCTAGTGACAACATACCACCTTATGAAGAAAGAGAAGCAGTCATTCTTCATGGAGTTTTAACCTTCATAAAGCAGGCACACGTCAACCCAAAACCTATTGATAACGACTTCTCAAAAGCTGTTTTCAAAATGTATCTTGAAAGAATAGATAATGGTAAGAGATTCTTGATCGAGGAAGATATCGCCAAATTAAAAGTTAATGAACTAAGTATTGATGATCAAGTAAATGCAAGAAATCTAGATTTTTTTGACGTAAGTCTTGAGATGCTCCAAAATGGTGTATCACGAGGTGAAAGAATATTCACTGATTTGATAACTAATTATAATTTTGACTTTGACAAATCAGAGATCATTGAGCTTAATAATGATAAAAAAAGCTGGGCAAATGATGAAGCTGGATTAAAAGAGGTATGGAGAAAGTATCTAAAGTATGACATCGTCCAAAAGTTTGACAGAAAAAAATCTAAGCAAGCAGATGCCATAGAAAAGGAGAAAGAAGCTCAGTTAGAAATCGACTTCAAAAAGAAAAATAAAAATTCAGACGATAAAAAGAAAGAACCACTAGTAATAAAAACTGATGCTGAAATATTAGCTGAAGCAAAAGCAGACACTAAAGAAAACTTCGAGGGCTGGTTCGAAAGATTAAATAAACTAAGAAGATCAGATAGATTCGAAACTTATCTAGGAGCGATTACTAATTATTTTGATCCACATACAGATTATTTTAACCCTAAAGAGAAGCAGGATTTTGATATCAACATGGGTGGAAAACTAGAAGGAATTGGTGCTAGACTATCAGTAGAAGATGATTACACGAAAGTAGTTAGTATTATACCTGGTGGACCGGCTCATATTGGTGCCGAACTGGAAGTAGACGACCTGATCATGGCCGTTGCACAAGAAGGAGAAGATGAAGCGACAAATATAGTAGGGTGGAGGATAAGTGACGTAGTACAGAAAATAAGAGGTAAGAAAGGTACAGTTGTCAAATTGACTATAAAGAAAAAAGATGGAAGCATAGTTGATATTTCAATCGAAAGAGACAGAGTAATAATCGATCAATCTTTTGCTAGGTCTGTGTTATTAGACTTCCCTGGAACCGCCAATAATATTGGGTATATAAAATTACCAAAATTCTATAGCAGTTTCGAAAACGAAGATGGAAACTCTTGTGCTAAAGATGTAGCAAAAGAGATTGAAAAATTAAAAGGTGAAAATGTAAACGGAATCATATTAGATCTTAGAAATAATACTGGAGGATCGCTATCTGATGTGGTTGACATGACGGGTTTATTCATCGAAGAAGGTCCAATCGTACAAGTTAAACCAAAGAATAGAAAAGCTTACGTACATTCTGACACTGACTCTAATGTTCAATATGACGGGCCTCTCATTGTGATGACAAATCATCTAAGCGCATCAGCCTCTGAGATACTAGCCGCTGCACTTCAAGATTATGGAAGAGCAATCATAGTAGGTAGTAAATCTACTTTTGGTAAAGGTTCAGTACAGAGATTTTTCGATCTAGACAGAGCGTTTACAGGCAACAATGATGACATGAAGCCTCTTGGCAACCTTAAAATTTCTATGCAAAAATTCTATAGAGTTGATGGTGGTAGTACACAACTGAAAGGTGTAACTCCAGATATCATTCTTCCTGACAACTATCATTATATAGAAACAGGGGAAAAAGAATATGACAATGCATTAGAATGGACAGAAATTGAAAAGGAAGAATACAGTCAGAAAGTGGTAGAGCTCAAAAACAAAAGCAAAATAGTAGCATTAAGTAAAGACAGAGTGGAAAACAACGAGGATTTTCAACTTATCTTAGAGAATGCGGCTAGACTTAAAAAGAATAGAGACTTTTCTCAATACCCTATAAGTATTAAAGAATATCAATCTGTGATTGACCAAAGATTAGAAGAAGCTGAGAAATTTAAAAACCTATTTGAAGATGATGTTCAATACCTGAAAGTAGAGAATATGGCCATTGATACTTCATATATCAATAGCGATGAAAGCAGAGTAGCTAGAAACAAAGTATGGATAGAAGGACTTAGAAAAGATATCTACCTTGAAGAGACATTAAAAATTATCAGAGATTTAATAAATAATGAAGATTCCTATTCATTGATAGAAG
>CAJXUU010000062.1 GCA_913061325.1 uncultured Saprospirales bacterium
CAAAAAACGTAGGCAATGCAGCGCATAGGCGAGGCTTTTTAACGCAGAAGAAGGGAAAAAGAACAAGCAAAAGAATGTAACTTTATTATTGTTTCATTCCTTTTTTCGTAGACAATTTCATAAATTACCATTCTTAACAATCAATCTATGAAAAACATATACGCTATTTTGATCTTGAGCATCTGTATGACATTAGGTGTCGAAGCTCAAAAATTGACAATACCTTCTGATACAGTTGTCGAAACAAAGCATACAACTACTATTAATGGTAAGTCTATAAAATATACTGCACAAACAGGAACACAACCTTTGTGGTCTAAAGATGGTTTGCCGATTGCTTCCTTATTTTATACATACTATAAAAGAGACCTTCCTGGGGATAATGGAAATAGACCTTTAGTTATTTCTTTTAATGGAGGGCCAGGATCTGCGTCAGTATGGATGCACGTTGCATATACAGGACCTAGGGTTTTGAAAATCGATGAAGAAGGTTATCCAGTTCAACCCTATGGTGTGCAAGAAAATCCATATTCTATTCTTGATGTTGCAGATATTGTATTCGTAAATCCAGTGAATACAGGTTATTCTCGATTAATAGAAAATGATGGTAAAACTGCAGATAGAAAACAGTTCTTTGGTATCAATGCAGATATAAAATACTTGGCTAAATGGCTCAATACTTTTGTGACAAGGAACAACAGATGGTTATCACCAAAATATTTGATTGGAGAGAGTTATGGTGGAACGAGAGTGTCTGGACTTGCCCTTGCCTTACAAGATCAACAGTGGATGTATTTAAATGGTGTTATTATGGTGTCTCCAGCGGATTATAAATCTTATGGCGCTGATAATGCTATATCTTCTGCACTAAATTTGCCTTATATGGCTGCTGCCGCCTGGCATCATAAAGTTTTACCAGAAGAACTTCAATCTAAAGACTTATTGGAAGTTTTGCCTGAAGTAGAAGATTTTACCATCAATACACTCATGCCTGCACTAGCAAAAGGTGGATTTATTTCTGATGATGAACGATCAGCCGTTGCTAATAAAATGGCCTATTATTCGACGTTGTCTGAAAAGTCAATCTTACAGCACAACTTAGATGTGCCACCAAGTTTCTTTTGGAAAGAACTATTAAGAGACGAAAGTGGTCAAACAATAGGCAGACTTGATTCTAGATATTTAGGATTGGATAAGTCTAATGCTGGCACGAGACCAGACTATAATGCAGAGCTTAAATCATGGTTGCATTCATTTACACCAGCCATCAATTTTTATATTAGAGAACATTTGAACTTCAAAACTGATATTCCATATGCTATGTTTGGAGATGTACATCCGTGGGACAGAAGAAATGATGATACAAGGGATGATCTTCGTCAAGCAATGGCCCAAAATCCATATTTGAATGTAATGTTCCAATCTGGATATTATGATGGAGCTACTACGTACTTTAATGCTAAATATACAATGTGGAACCTCGATCCAAGTGGTAGGATGAAAGATAGGCTAAGTTTCAAAGGATATAGAAGTGGTCACATGATGTACCTTAGAAGAGAAGATTTGAAAACAGCTAATGATGATCTAAGAACTTTTATTTTGAATTCGTCAGGGACAGGAAAAGCAGCGAAGTACTAGAAGTCTACATTTTTATATTCATGCTTTTGAAGATCTTCAAGAGATACTACATTGAGTGATTTCTCATGGCAACCTTCTAATATAACACTAGGGGCAATACCTTTATCCATTGCTTCTTTCCATCTGCTTACACATAAGCACCATCCATCTCCAGGTTTTAGACCTGGAAATCCATATGCTGGTTTTGGTGTGCTTAGATCATTACCACAAGAAGATGTATATGCTAAGAATTCTTGAGTCATAATGGCGCACACCGTATGTACACCATAATCATTAACTCCAGTATTACAGTATCCATCTCGGTAATATCCGGATATTGGATCTATGCAGCAAGATTGAAGTTCAGTGCCAAGAACATTCTTAGCTTTTGGTGCAGGTCCACTAGATATAGAAAGTAGAATCGAAAGAATAACCATAACCATTATTAATATTTAAAAGGAATGAAATTATAAGGTAAACATCTATTCTTTCACATTTGTTGTGCCGGACTTTACAGTGACTGTGCCGTTATTTGATAGCGCTTTGTCCTCATTCTCTTCCTTATTGTTTTGGAATTCTACATTTGTCAATATCAAGTCTCCCAAGTTGTGGATAGCTCCTCCATTTAATGTTTCCTGGCCATCTATAAACTTGAGGTCGAGAAGGCTTAAAGTGGTGTTAGGTTCAATTTTGAACACTCTTCTTTCTCCATTTCCTGAAAGTATAAATCCATAGTTGGACAAACCAACAATAGTTAGGTCAGAAGAGATAGCTATTTCTTCATTGTATATATGCAAAGTATCATCAAGGAGAAAATCTGCTATGTAGATAGTGTCTCCATTACAAGTGTTTTCAATGAGGTGTCTAAGAGATCCAGCTCCAAAGTCGTTTAAATTATTGACTTCTTTGTTCGAAGCACAACCATCTAATATCAATATAGAATAATCCTCTACCTCACCTGTTGCTGTTCCACATGGGTCGGGTGCACTATTCCAATATTGACTTCTGACTCTCATTCTTACTGTGCTTCCAACTACTGCATGTTCAGGTACATCTATCTGAGAAAACGCAATATGATTAGTGTCTAACATTGTAAAGTAATAGTACTCATCTTCTTCAAAAGTGTTTGAGCTGTTCCAATCTATAAATGCATATACAGTATCAGGTTCCCAATGGAAATATAATCCTACTTCTAATTCATATTCGCCGAATTGTTCTAATTCAAAGATTGTACTTGTGAAATCTGCATAGCTGTCTTTGCCACTATTTTTTGTGACCCCTGCCATGGAAACCAGATTTACATAATCTGAAGTTGTATTAGAAGCTCCTGCAGCCGAGCATATACCAATATCTTCTCTCAATGTATACATATATCTATACGTCTCAGTGGTGTCTCCACTTGTATTTATTGCATATACTTTGAAGTATAATTTATCATTAGCACTTCCTAGAGGCAGGTAATCGTCAAGTTTGTATTGTTCTTTATTAAATCTTGACATAGATATCGTTTCGTCAAGATCTAGACCATTAAAAGAGTAGTTGACATAAGCAGATGAGACCTCTTCAATGTTTTCAATATTTATAGATAAAGTCACATTTTCTATATTTGTTGGTTGAGTTTCACTTGGTTTTACATTTGCTTCTACTTTTGTAATCTTTGGAAAACCATCTCTACCATCTAAGCATCTTTCCCAAAGTCCGCGCCCCCAAGTTGCAGCCCTTAGCATATTAGAACCATATACGATTTCTAGTTCTTCAATGGTCGTTGTTGGCATATTGTCACTCCATAATTCATATTGATTATTATTCCATGGCATTTTATAAATACCTATTTCAGCACCTAAATAAATGTTTTTATCATCTGTATGGTCTATTACCACAGTTCTGATAGGCATAGCATTTAGATTGAATGTTATATCAGCCCAAGTCACTCCTCCATCTGTTGATCTGAATATTCTTGGGATATCATCTTGATGATGAGCATACACCACGATTACATTATTATCATTAGTCGGATCAAATGCAATATCTTGAATTCCGCTGTTTGGTAGAGTCCCTGTTCCTACTTGGTCAAAAGTGACACCTTCATCTATAGATCGAAAAAGATTCGCATTTTTAGAAGCTAGGATAATGCCTTGCCCATTTTCAGACTTAGCTAAATGTTGAAAAGCTCCTTCTCCAAAATCATGCAATGCTTTCCAAGAACTTCCAAAATCTGAACTTATATGAAGTGTTTGACCAACTGTAAATAGACTCAAGTGATCCAAAGGATCATAAAGTAAAGGAGCCTCCCACTGCAAACTTCCAATATTAGGATGATTATTGATCCCTTGAGAATTATAACCACCTGTAGTAGACCTTCTTTTATTCCCATTTTGGATGCTGCCAACCATCAAATTATAATCTAGTGGATGTACTAAGCATTCCATGCCATCTGCACCTATCCATTCTAACCATTCGTTTTCTTGTCCTTTATATATGCTTGTACCGTTGTCTTGAGAACCACAAACGACGACATCATTGTGACTTTGTGATACACCCAATTTATAGTATTCTCTTATGCTTGTTCCATTGCTTAATATAGACCAAGTCACGCCATTGTCTGGACTTTTAACCATATAACCATCAGTTCCGCAATAAATATCTCCTCCAGCAAAACTTGCATATCGTATATCAGCATGTACATAGTCATTTGGTGGAGTTCCACCACCTGGCCAATACCAATCAGTTACATCGTCCCACGTTTCGCCACCATCATATGACATCCTTATATTGATACCTCCATTGATCATTATGTCAGGATTGGTTGGACTGACCTCGAAGTCGCTTCCATTGCCATCAGATCCTGGGATAATGTCTATTGTCGTACCATTATCTATAGATTTCCAAATGTTTGTACTTGAAGAGAATAAAACAAGGTCATCGTCTGCTGGAGTGGTTGCAACTATAAATGTTCTATAATTATTATCGTCGATATCATGAAGAAGATTCCAATTATCACCGCCATCTGAAGAGCTCCATATCTCGTTTCTGTTCCAATAATATTCTCTTGGTGCAAAAATAATGTCTGGATCAGTTTGGTGAAATTCAATACTTGCGTAGCTATTATCGCTTACAGATTCTATAGTAGCAAGATTGTCTATTGACCTATAGAGCGTGTCGCTTGCAGCAATATATATGTGATTACTATTATGAGGACTAAATTTTACATCAAATACCCTTTCGTTGGTTCCTAATCCGCCTATTCCAGTCTCTAATGGATTAAATACTGTAACATTCCAAGTAGCTCCACTATCTAGAGACCTATAGACTCCCATAGTGACTCCATTTCTTGCATTCCTTACATTGATGAGGATGTCATTGATATTATTTGGGTTCACAGAAAATACATCTACACCAGAAGAGGTGAGATCATCTGTTGTATTCTCCCAAGTAGTGCCACCATCAAAACTTCTCCAAAAACCTCCACTACGGGAAGAAAGGTACATGGTTTGTTTATTTGTTGGTTCTACCCATACATATTCTACTCTTCCTATTCCTGGGGAATAATGGTCTGATATGTTGCTTGCCGTATAAGGACCAAGATCTACCCATCCTTGTTCATCACTTCTTAAAGTAGCTGAAGGATATTTTTTTTTGAACGCTGTGTATGACTTTTCTATTTTTCTTGGGTCATCTGCCATTCTATCCCCACTTGGATAATAGATTGGTTCTATACGATTGAGCCATCTTTGGTATCCCATCCAGCCTGAGCCTTTAGCATATCTGTCGATGGTAGAAAAATATTTCTCAGCTTCATCAACTACCTCATAAACATTATATGATAGATCGTTTATCATATATTTATAATCCTGAGATAATCCTACGGAAGAAACAAAAACCAAAATAATAAAGAATATATTTTTCATATCTGAGAATAGAATGCTGTTTGAATAAAACCTTAGAATAACTTGTGGCACACAAAGTTATGGATAATGCTCTAATTTAACAGAACTAGTTCAGGATGTTTTTATAATTTGGTGATAGATAGATAATAAAAAATAAAATATGTTATTTCTGAATTAATATTATTTGTTTAACGATACTTTAAGGACCTTCAAAAAGAATAATATAGCGTATATCTATTATATTCAGTTAATAATTTTAAAATATACTAATTTGGCTTCTGAAAATGACTATTAGCTTACAGTTGATTGCAATTTATGCAAACTATTTTCTACATTTGAGCTTACGAATTTTTATAATCAAGGGATAATTCCCCCATTCTTTGTTTCAGACAGGCGGCTCACCCATTTACAATTGAAATATATTGTAGAGTATTCTACTATTTACTTTTTACTAAAATCAAATTCATAGCATGAGATCACTCATTCTTAGTTTATTATTTGTTGCAATATCTGTTGTGTCGTATGGACAAGACGAATTGTGCTTGACCGCTGAAGGTGCACCAACACCTTTATCAGTATTTCCTGCAACACAGGTTATATCAATTGATCCATTATGGATCAATGATGTTGAATATATTCCACCTACGGTTCCTGCAGGAGCATTGTCGGTAGCATATTGGTCATTTACTGTGTCTTCTTCAGGATACTACAATTTAGACTTTCAAACTACTGCTGGAAGTACAATAGTTACTGATGTCAGTATAGGTTTATCAGATAATTCAGCTGGTTCAGCTTGTCCAATGGATGCATCCGTAGATGAACTATATGCAGGTTTGCTTATGATAGGTTCTACTGAACCTGGGGGATGTACATTTTTATCAACAGCAACAACTTATACAATGGCATTTGCTGTGGCTCAAGGTAGTGAAGGAGAAGTAGAGGTGTCAATAACTTCTGCAACAGGTGCCACCAATGCTACATGTGCCACTGCAAGTCCAATGACAATAATTGGATCTAATCCAGGAAATAATGATTGCTCCAGTGGTCTCGTATGGTACTCATATACAGTTGTAAATGGAGGTACTGTGTCTTTAACTCCAAATGTATCAATAACGGGAACAGATATTTCAAATCCAGTGATAACTCAAACTTCGATCGATGGTTGTTCTACTTTCCAAATGGATTTTGATTGGACATGTATTCCAGTTGCAACAGTCATTAACTTTCAAGTCGGCGACGATACAGCTCCAATAGAACAAGGAAATTTCACAGTAGATATAGTAGATGTTGTTACAGGCGTTCCAAATGAACTATGTACTGATGTAGCGGGTGCGCCGCAAGCGCTTACTTCTTGTACACCACTTAATCTTGCAGCTGTTGATAATACAACTGTAGGTGCATGTGCAGAATTAATTAATTACGGTGGATGTGGAGTATTCAATACGGAAGCTACAGTTTGGTATGCTTTCACTACAGACGCGGATATACAAACACTAGATATATTAATTACTTCTACTGGAATAGGACTACCACATTTTGTATTGATCGAAGATGATGGTACGAATGGATGTAGTAGTGCTCCAGTTATAGGATGTAATACAACAGGTTCTGTTGTAGGACAAATAGCTACCGCTAGTACAACCTACTATATAGGTGTTGCTTCTGGAAATGGAGGTGATGGAGAATTTGACTTAACAGTAACAGGGCAAAACCCACCAGCAAATGATGGTTGTGCAATGGCTCAGGATATATCAACTACTTCAGGAACACCTGCGGCTCTTGGTGTTGACGGAACAACAACATGTGCAACACCCGATGCAAATGACTTTTGTACAACTGTTTCTGAGGATCATGTTGTGTACTACGAATATACAGTTGACCCAGCTATTCTTACAAATAGAGATGTAATAATTACTATAGTAGGAAGTGGCGGTAATGCAGCTACCAATATGATATTTGGTTTATTCGAAGATTGTGTAGGAACTACATATACAAATCCAGCTTTCACAGGTGATGAGTGTGATGCTTTGATAGGTGGTGCAGTTACTTATAAATGTGTTGAACCTGGTACAATATTAACTATAGCAGTAGGTTCTCCGAGTGGTGATGAAGGTGATTTTACCATTACCATTACTGAAGATGCAACTATGCTAGCCGTTAACGATGCTTGTGCAGATGCTACTGGATTGTCAGTAGGCATGGCATGTGTACCTACATTGGAGACAGTTCCGAATAACGGAGGATGTCCAGAGATGGATGATCTTGGTACAGCTTGTTTATTTTCTTCTGATAAGACAGTATGGCATACCATTACCTTACCAGCGGGTGCTGATGAAATTGAATTTTCAGCTTTAGGAACAGATGTTCAATTGGCATTGTTTGAAAATACTTGTATACCTCTTACCCTTCTTGGTGGAGATTGTTTTACAACAGATATGACTTTCGCTGGATTGACTCCAGGTGGTACATATCTTTTAGCAGCCAGCCTTGCTGGAGCGATAGAAGGAGATATGACATTTACATGGACACCTATTATTCCAATTGCGAATGATGATTGTGATTTAGTAAATAATCCAGCACTTACTGATGGGACTTCAGTAGATGGAACGACAGGATGTGCAGATAGTGACTTAGATTTCTGTACTATAGGTACGGATGGTCATGATGTTTTCTATACTTATACTAATCCTAGTGCAACAGCTACAACAAATATAACTATAACAATAAATGGTAACACGGCAACAACAGGAACTGCGGCAACAGAAGTTTCTGTAGGAACATATGAAGATTGTCTTACTACAATGTATGCACCCAATCAATGTTCTACTTTAGGAACCGCCTTCACAATAGAATGTGTGCAGCCAATGCAACAGCTGGTATTTATAGTAGCTAGTGCAGACGGAACTGAAGGAGATTTCGATATTACTTTAACTGAAGATAATTCAGGTATAGCAGCGAATGATCTTTGTTCTGGAGCTATTGCTCTATCTGCTGGCACTATTTGTGAAGCAACTATGGAGGCTGTCACGAACGCCACTGCCTGTCCTGAAGCTATGGGAATGGGAGTTGCTGGATGTGACCTCACAGTTGACGCTGTAGCATGGTATACTTTAACTTTACCAGCAAATGCTACTGAGCTAGAATTTTCTGGTTTAGGATCTGGAGAACAATTATCCTTGTTTAATAATGTATGTCCTAACCCAACAGCAATCGCTGCTGTAGGTGGTAATACTTGTATCACAGGATTGGATAACTTCAGTGGATTGAGTGGAGGTACTACTTACCTAGTCGCTGTCAGTCTTGCCTCACAGGTAGAAGGACCTATAACTTTCAGTTGGACACCAGGAATAATAGTTGCGAATGATGATTGTGATATAGTAAATAATCCAGCGCTTACCAATGCTACACCAGTGAATGGTACTACAGCATGTGCTGACGGAGATTTTGATTTTTGTGGATTATTAGGAGCTTCTTCCCACGGTGTATTTTATACGTATACAAACGGAACTGGAGGAAATGTTGATTTAGATATCCTTGTTTCTGCCAATATGCTTACTTCTGGTACTGCAATGACAGGTCTTGAAATTGCAGTTTTATCTGACTGTTTAGGGACTGGTTATCAACCATTGGACTGTTCTGCAGCTTTAGATGCAGCATATAACGTTGACTGTATTGCACCAGGAGACCAAATAATAATATATATAGCGAGTAATGATGGAGACGAAGGTGATTTTTCAATTACAGTTTCCGAAGATACGACTCAACCAGCAGATGATAATGATAACTGTATTGATGCATTAGCAATAGATGCTTCAATTTTGAGTACTTGTGTTTTCTATAATATTTCAGGTACTACAGCTGATGCTTGTCCTGAAGGTTTTGATGTTGGTACTTGTACTTATTCTGCAGAAGCTACAGTATGGTACTCATTTACGACACCAAATACGACAAACCCACTAACTGTTGAGATACAATCAATAACGGGAGGAGCATATACTACAATATTTAATGATAATTGTGCCGCACTTGTTGTTGTTGCGGGATGTGATACAGGTGCTGGACCATTTGGACCTTATACTGTGATGTCAAATACAACATATTTAATTGCAGTTGGAGATGGAACAGAAGGAGCTCATTCATTTGAAATCAAAATCAATGAACTACCAGCAAATGATGATCCTTGTATGGCGGAAGCTGTAACTGGAACGGCAGGAGATGCCAATATTACAGTTGCAGGAACTACTGTTTGTGCAACTCAAGATTATTTAGAACCAACATGTGGAACTGACAATGAAAATACAGTATGGTACGAATACGAAATACCATCAGACGCTACAGGATTCGAAATCACAATAACAGGTACCGGTGGTGTTCCCGCTTCAAGTATTGCAGTTGGTGTTTATAGTACAACTGCATGTGGTGGAGGTACTCCTACACTTTTAGATACAAACGTAGGTGTAGAGTGTGATACTGAAAGTAATCCAATTTCTTTCCAATGTTTGACACCAGGTACTACAGTATTTGTATACGTTGGAACTTCAGATACAAATTCTGGAACATTTGATATTACATTTGATCCATTGGTGCCTGATCCAACATGTATAGACAATGACCTTTGTGCAGATGCAGACGTAGCCGCTTTTGCTGGTCTGGTGACTGATGGCGGTCAAGTATGTATTGATGATTGTAATGCTGGAGCTTGTCCAGAATCATTTATGTCAGGTGCTTGTGATTATACTATGTGGCCAACTGTTTTTTACTCAGTTACTACAGATGCTTTAGCTATTGATGCTACAATGTCAGTAAATCTATCTAGTATTAATGGAACAATTGCTGATCCTTTATTCTCAATATATACAAGTTGTGGAGCGGGTGCTGTTGATCCGGCATCAGAATGTATTCAATCAGGAACTCTTTCTGGGTTGGATATCATGCCTAGTACAACTTATATCATTGCCGTAGCATTAGAAGACGCAGCGGGTGGTGAATTCCAATTGTGTGTTACTATATCGACTACTTGTAATGATGACCCTTGTACACCGTTTCCATTGGTTGCAGAAGTGATGCCTACAGAATGTACAACAACAGTAGGAGCTAGTGACGAAACTTTCACATATGACGATGGAGGATGTGCAGATATGACAACTTCAGAAGCTACAGTTTACTATACTTATACTCCATCAGAAGGTGTGTCAGAAGCTACGATAACGTTCACCAATGATCCTACAACGGGTATCACAGGTGATATGATATTTACAGTAGTTGATTATGATCCAGCGACTTGTTCAATGGCGCAGACAACTATCCTCGGACAAGAATGCGGCCCAGTCGGTGGCATAATGCCAATTACAATCACTTGTCCTACTTTCAATGTACCTATACTAATACAGATTGGATCCACTACAGCAGGAGCGGGTGAGTTTGATATAATTGTGAATGAAACAATGACTTCTGTAGTTAATGATATTTGTTCTTCACCAGACATTATTGCTTTTGGAGCTGGTTTGGAATGTGAGTGGATGGATGCACAAGCAAATACATTAGGTGCTTGTCCAGAATCTTTTGATTATTTGCCGGGATGTGGATTTGATGATTTTCCTGTAGTTTGGTTTGAAGCTACAGCTCCAGCAGGAGCTACTGGATTAGACATTAGTGTAGCAGCAGCAGCAGCGGGCGTTCCATTTATTGGAGTTTTTACTGGTAATCCTGCGGATTGTGACGATGTGATAAATGGTCAAATTTTAGACTGTCAGACAGGTTTATTTGCTGATCTAGATGCAGCGGGTGAAATGTTGATTGACGTAAATCCAGGAGACGTAATATTATTTGCAATAGGTACAGATGACCCGCTAGGAAGTGTAACAATAGACTTCTCGATCCTGTGGAATGTCCCACCAGCCAATGACGAATGTGACATGGCAGAAACATTAATGGATAATGTTTCTACAAGTGGTACGACAGCTTGTGCGTCTCAAGAAAATCCATTTTTTGCAAGTGGAGCTTGTGCTGTTGTCAATCAAGAAAATACAGTATGGTATGAAGTGACTATTCCTTCAACTGC
This sequence comes from uncultured Saprospirales bacterium, assembly GCA_913061325.1. Classification (GTDB taxonomy): domain Bacteria; phylum Bacteroidota; class Bacteroidia; order Chitinophagales; family Saprospiraceae; genus CAJXUU01. The sequence goes on from CAJXUU010000062.1 coordinate 11,566, forward strand.
CAAAGGATTTACAATTACGGTTACTTCAGCGGCAACCGATGGTTTTATTAATCCCATGAATGTTGTTGTATTCGAAACTGCATCTCCAGCATGTGATATCAGTGCTGCATCATTAGTTGATGAAGTATGTGTCAATTCTGGAGATTTGGAAGAAACATTCGAATGCGTAGGACCTGGTACATACATAATCAGATTATCTACTTCTGGTGACAATGAAGGAGACTTCGATGTAGTAGTGGATATACTAGATTTAATTCAACCTAATGATAATTGTGATGAACCTGATTTGACTCTCAATCCTGGTTTAGAGTGTGAATGGATGGAAACAACAGCTGACACTGAAGGGGCTTGTCCTGAAGATATTTTCTTAGATCCAACAGCATGTGGATTAAGTGTAGGAGCTGTAGTATGGTACGAAATTACTGCACCAGCCAATGCAACCTTCTTAGACATAAGGCTTACAAGTGGTAACGGTTCTAATCCTATTATAGCTGTATTCCCAAGCAATCCAGTAGATTGTGACAATCAAACTTTCCTAGCGGGGTCTACTTGTTATGATGGTACGTTTACTGATCTAATAGCTAATGGAAACACTTTAATTCCAGTGGTAGGTGGGACTGCTTATCTTATAGCAGTAGGTTCAACAAACCCAGATGGATCAATGATAGAATTTGGTATTAAATGGATTACACCACCAGATAATGATGAGTGTGCTAATGCTATTCCCTTAGTTGGGGATACACCAGTAGATGGAACTACAGCTTGTGCTACTCAACCTTTAGCGGGAGAGTATAATAGTACACAATGTACTGATGCTGATGAAACTAACACAGTATTCTACACATACGTGGTGCCAGATACAGATAAAGGATTTAATGTAACTATATCAGGTTCAATAACAAACCCACTAATGGGAGATATCAATCTTGTAGTCTTCGAAGATGATCCAGTTGGGGCTTGTGCAACGGGACCAGGAGCAGTTTCTGTTGATGATGTTTGTACGTCAACTGGAACAATAAATGAAGAATTTGAATGTGTAGGTCCTGGGACTTACGTGATTAGAGTATCAACAAGTAGTGATAATGAAGGTGGATTCAGCATAGAAATTACACCATTAGCGCTAGTACAACCAAATGATAACTGCGATACACCAGATGTAGATGCATTTATGGCTGCGTTAGAATGTGAATGGATGGTGATTGAAGCCAATACTGAAGGAGCTTGTCCTGAAGATACAAATCTTGATCCTACAGATTGCGGTATTGATGATTTCCCAGTAACATGGTATCAGGCTACAGCACCTGCAAATGCAGAATTTTTAGATCTACAAATTAACTTTGGTGGTGTAAATCCATTCATTGCAGTATATGAAGTTGGAGCGGATTGTGATAATCTAACTTTTGTTGCTGGTTCTACTTGTTATTCTGGAACATTTGATGACTTGAATGATTTAACGGCGGCCTTAATCGATGTTACACCAGGAACAACTTACTTAATAGCTATTGGTACAGATGCAATGTCTGGTGGTCTTATTAACTTTGGTATCAAGTGGATCACTCCACCTGACAATGATGAATGTGTAGATGCAGAAGATTTTGATAATCTTCTTCCTTCTGGTAATCCTGGTGAATCCTCTCAAACTTTCGTTTTGGAAACTACTCAATGTGCTACATTACCAGTTACAGGAACGACTTGTGATGATGATAACACAAATACAGTATGGTATACATACACAGTAGAACCAGATGTAAAAGAAATAACAATAGATATTACCAATTGGATGAATACAGTAACAGGAGGAACTCCTGATTTTAGTGTATCAGTCTTTGATGGATGTCTGCCAGCAACTTACATAAATCAAGTTGATGGGACAGTCGCTGAATATTGTGGTGGAGAAGGAACAGACCTTATTACTATATCTTGTCTTGATGTAGGAGATATGATCACTATTTTAGTGAGTTCTTCATCTGAAAACGAAGGAACATTTGATATTACACTTAATACAGCAGAACCAAATTGTACTTATGACAATGATGAATGCCCGGATGCATTTGAATATTCTGCAACACCAATCATTATGGATGACCCTATTGATTGTGTTCCAATCCCAGGATGTAATGATTTAGCATGTACAGAATTTGATTTCAGTGGACCATGTCCAGGAATAAATGTATTGAATTCTGTGTTCTACACGTTTACCACGGATGATCTTCTTGATGTAAATGGAAACCCTGTAGATGCGGCATTTGTAAATTTAGAAATAACAGGTGGAGAAGCAGGAGAACTTGATAACCCAGGTGCGATTCTTTTATCAGGAGATTGTAATAGTCTTGCTGTTATAGGAGCATGTGCAGGTACAGGTGGTGCTGGAGAATTTAATTCTGGACCATTAGGAATGCCTGGTCAGATTTTGCCAAATACAACATATACAGTAGTAGTATATAATTCTAATGACATGCAAAATGGTGGACTGTTTAATCTTTGTATTACAGTTACATCGGGTTGTGTGAATGATGATATATGTGATGCATTTACTTTAGAGCCAGGAGTAACAATAGATAATCCTGCAAGTAGTAACAATTGTACGGATGATTTTGTAGTAACTACAGGTTGTGATAATACATTAAGTTCTGCGACTCTTTGGTACCAAATTGATTTGCCAGCAGGTGCATCTTCAATTATAATTACATTAAACAATCAAACCGCTCCGGACGGAGTTGAAGGTGAAGTTTCTATAGCTGTTGGTCCATTGGTAGATTGTAATGCTTTAGATGTGAATGATGTATTATATAGTGACTGTACTGGATTCGCGACAAACGTGCATGAAATAAACTGTACAGTAGAATTTGGAACTTATTGGATTCAGATAGGATCCGATGATGAGATGGAATCTGGAGACTTTACAATAGAATATACTTTCTCAAATGATGGAGATCCTATAAATGATCTTTGTACTGAAGCTACAGACTTAGTTGTCGATGAATATTGTGAATTTACAACTTTCGGAAGTACTTTGAAAGAAGCATGTGCAGAATTATTTGATGTAGGACCATGTGCATTTTCAATGAACCAAGCGGTTTGGTTTACGATAACAATTCCTGGTGGAGATCCTATGATTACTGATATGGATATCATGATCGATGGCTTAGCTGATCCAATGATAGGTGTATTCGAGTTCGATTGTTTGAGTGCAGGTGATCCTAGTGCAAACAATGGAATCATAGAAGCTGCAGCGAATGCAAATGGACCAGTTGATTGTTCTCAAAATGCATTGACAGAAGGTATCGTAGTAGTGCCAGGGACAACTTACCATATATTAGTAAGTACAAGCTCAATGGAGGATATCGTATTTGATATAAGTATCAAACTAAATGCTCCACCAATAAATGATGATCCATGTATCACACAGAATAATCCACCGATTGATCTTACAGGAGGCGGCTCTCATAATGGTACAACTTGCTGTGCAAGAGGACCAAAAGATGCAGATCCACTAGGACCTGGAGGATTAGCGGATTATGAAAATGCTGATTGTAGTGCTCAAACAGAAGATGCTTCAGTTTGGTATACTTACATCCCAGATGAAAATGATGATGGATATAATATACTTCTAGAAGATGCAGGAGCAAATGGTCCTATGTCATTAGAATATTACTTCGGCCCGCCAGATGGTGGTTGTACAGGAAACCTGACATTGTTAGGTTCATCTTGTAATTCTAATACTGCGAATATCAAAATAGGTAACTGTTTTGATCCAGGTGATGTATTATTTGTAAAAGTAACCACTGATGATGCAGATGATGAGTGTGGAGATTTTCTTATTTCTATCGTTCCTGCTTCATGTGGAGAAATGTCTGATGACTGTGTTGATACAGCTGATGCAACACCGATTGAGCCAGTTACAAATCCAATGTTTACATTAGACTATGTTTGTATCCAAGGTTGTCTTGATTATGCATGTCCAGAAGATGATGCTATGGGTGGATGTGGAGAATTTACTCAAGCACCGACTGTATGGTTCCAGGTTACAGCTGATATGTTAGCTGCACAAATGTTTACGACTGTAGAAGCATTTGGAAACTGGGATCCAGTATGGTCTATTTATTCTGGTACATCATGTGATGATCTTGAAATTGTCAATTTTGGAGGAGCACCTCCATGTAGTAGTGGTGATCAGACTCCAGATTTACACCAGATTGGTGTATTTACTGATGTTCCCGATTATTGGATCGCTGTGACACTTGATCCAGGATCTTTACCTAGTACAGGATTAGATGATGGTTCATTCGAATTATGTGTAGCTACAACAATAAACGCGATTATCTGTCTTGGAGAAGAAATAGGTGATTGTACAGATCCATCATTAGTAATGGAAGTTACAGATAGAGAAGTAGAAGACCAACCTCTTACAGGTCCATTCTGTCAAGGAGAAGAAGTGACGATAAATATAGCATTTGATTATGATGCATCTGAATCTGGTGCAGATTGGTTAATTGGTATGGTTCCAATTTTCGGAGACGGATGGGATTTAACAGCATTTGATTATGCTGCTAATGCTCCTGTTGGTAATGGACAAACTGCTGAATGGTTTGAAGAAGCAGGCGATTGTGCCCCCATAATTCAAGAGCCAAACCCGATCCTTTGTACATTTGTAAATGCAAATGGTGATCTTACACTTTGTAATCAATTATGTGACCCTTGTTCTGATTGTCCTCAATCAGGGATGATGGAAGGCGATCCATTACCTAGCGGATATTTTTGGGTGTCAAATGGTGGGAATGCAGGTTGTGATAATGATTGCTCACCTGGTGAAGGATGGGGAATAGGTAGTACACAAGCATCCATTGTTTGGGAATTTACTTTAACAGTAAAAACATTTACAGATCCAGCCGATTGTTTTGAAGAAAAAGATTTAAGTATATCATTCCAAACTTTCTCGGACGGAGTTGGAGGATGTTGGGAAGATCCAGTAGGGGAATGTATCCTAGATAGAGCCATGTTCTCACCAGCTTGGGAGATCGAGTGTGAAGCTCCACCAGCGGTAGAGGGTCCTGACCAAGAAATATGTCATGATGGAACGGTAGATATCGATGTAGCTACGGTAGATGGGTCAACAACTCAAATACAGGTAGATGTAGATGATAATCCTAATGTTACAGGTGAAATGAGTCATACATTCGAAGGTGGGTTCGGAAATATTGATGATGATCTTCTAAACCTTACGAATGCTATTCAAATAGTCACATACAATGTTTATTCTGTAGATGAATCGCTTCCTTGTCCTGGTATTGTCAATCAGATAGAAGTTACTTTATATCCAGAATTGATGGTTACTTTTCCTCCCGTATTTATTTGTGAGGGTGATTGTACAGATATCACCCCTGATATAGTGGGAGGATTTGGAATGCCTTTCATGTATGAGTGGAGTACTGGCGAAACTACGCCTTCGATCAATGTCTGTCCAGTTGTTCCGACAACATATTTTGTGACAGTAACTGATGGTTTGGGATGTGAAGATGTTGGTGAGGTAGAAGTTGATGTGAAACCTCCGGTTGAATTATTACTTCCTGCAAGTATTGCAGTTTGTAAAGACGACAATTTTGATCCTTTCAATCCTGATTATGTAGTTTGTCTGGACTTTATTAGTGGATCTTCACCATTTGGAGTGACTTGGGTAACTGAAATAGGGTTAGTTGGACAATCAACTGGCGGTGGGGAGTGTTTTGCAATAAACGAAGTGCTATCTTCAGCTGTACTTGGATCACCAGCGGGAACATATACACTTACAGCCAATGTTACAGATTTCTTCGGATGTATGGGAACGACAGAAATGGAAGTGATTATTACAGGCGAATTGACAATAATAGCAACTATTAATCCATATGAATGTGGAGAAACAGAAACAACATTGAATATAACAGGACTAGATGCTGTGGGTAACCCTGTAACTACATTCTTATTATATGGTGGTTGCCCTAACAACGGACTAGGTGATTTCATTGATGAATTCTTCAGCCCTTCCGGGACTGTATTAACACCGCCATTAAATTTACTTGATTATACATGTTATACTATAGTAGCGCAAACAGAATCTGGTTGTCAAGCTACCATAGATATAGATATCCCTCTAACAGAAGGAACACCTATTGAGATAGGTGGAGATGATGCTGTTTGTATTGGTAGTGATGCTACTATAACAATCGCAAATGCAGGTGACTTTGTATCTTTTGTATGGACACCAAACATTGGAACTACAGGGTCAGTTACTTTTACTCCTGACAGTACTGCTACTTATATAGTTGAAGCGACAGACGCTGCGGACTGTGTATCACAAGCACTATGGACAGTAGAAGTTAATCCTGAACCTACAATAACACTTGCTGGAGCATTAGAGTTCTGTGAATTTGGTACAGCAACGATTACTGCAAGTGGTGGTGGCGTTGGAGGAACTTATGCTTGGACTGGTGTTGCAGGTGCTCAATCCGGAGCCTCTTATACAACTGGTGTTGCTGGAGATGCTACCGTGACAGTGACTAATATAAACGGTTGTGTTAACGACAGCACGATAACCTTCGCTCAAGTAGATGTAATCGAAATCATTCTAGCCAATTCAAATATTTGTGATGGGATGGGAGATACGCTATTTGTACCAAGTAACATAATTAATGTGCTCTGGGAAGATGCTACTCCATTGACAGTAAGTGATACTACTTTCTATGTAATAACAACGTCAGGAACATTTACAGTAACAGGTCAAGATGCAACCACAGGATGTGATGCTGCTGGATCATTTACAGTAGAAGAATTTATAACTCCAATAATCAATATACCAGATACAGTTGAGGTATGTAGATTAGATAGTGGAATCGATTCACTTTGTATCAACTTGAATGCAATAGCTTCAGGTTCTGCTGCAGGGACATGGAGTCAAGTTGGAATCATTCCTGACTTTGATTTTGCTAGTTTCCCATTAGATAATGTATGTTTCGAAGATATTCAGACAGGCTGCTACCCATTTACATATACTACGAATACGGCAATGTTGCCATGTATGGATACTACTGCTACTATGATGGTGTGTGTAAAGGCATGTCCTTGTCCTAGTCCAGCTACACAAAGTATTCCTGACATATGTAATTTTGGTACTTACAACTTAGAAAATGCTGAGTTGACAAGTGATCCAGGTACATGGACAGTACAATCAGGACCAGTCGGTCAAGATATTACTGGTATTATATCTGGTACAGTATTTACAGCAACAGGAATAATGCCAGGGCCATATGTTGTAAGATTTACGCTTGATAGTCCAGGTGGAGGTACATGTGAAGTGTTCAGTGAGCAAACAATTAATGTAATTGCCCAAGATATGATCGATGCAATTGCTCAAGGTCAATTATGTAATATTGTTGGGCAACAATTCCCTACAACGTTAGATCTATTTGATCTGATAAATGTAGATGCATCTAATGGTGGTACTTGGGTACAAACAGGAACGGAAACTTTATTGCCGATAACAGGTGGATCTATGATCTCAAGTGCAGGTATAGTAGACTTTACTGAAACGTATACTTTCGAATATACTTCTGGTGCAACAGGTGGACCATGTCCTCCTACTGTCACAGAAGTAACGGTTAATATTTTTGATTGTACTTGTCCTATTATTATAGTAGGTATGGATACACTATGTAACAATGGTGTGGCGATTGATCTATTCACTCTTCTTACAAATGATGATAACTTAACGGGTACTTGGACAACAAATGGAAATTTAACGGGTGTAAGTATGTTTGACCCTAATGGTCTTCCTTCTGGTGCTTATGATATCACGTTTACTCTTGATTCTAGTCCAGGACCTGGATGTGAAGTGGAATATTCTAATATTATAATCGTAAGAAGAGAAGCTGTAGCAGAAATGCAACCAGGACCACAACCGTGTACTATGGATACAGGAAATGGTCCGACGACAGTAAATCTATATGATTGGTTAGTTCCAGGATATACTCTTGGATCTTGGTCTCAGTCAGGTGGCGATATATTGCCACTTCCAGATGATGGAAACAGTATAGCTGTAGTTGATTTTATGGGTCAAGATATCGGTGAAACATTTACCTATGTATTTACAACAATTGGAGCACAAGAACCTTGTGTAAATACATCAGTTACAGTAGTAATTACAGTAGTAGATTGTAATTGTCCACCAATCATGATCACAGAGCAAGATCCTGTATGTAACGATGCTGGTATGATTGATCTTTGTGCATTGGTGGCTGGATCTGATCCTGGTTCATTTGTAGTGACAAGTGCTGGTGGGACATCATATCCAGAAAGAATTGATGCTACTGGATGTATATTTGATGCGATAGGATTAAATCAGGGTACGTATACTATAACATATACACTTAATGCAACAGTGACAGGTACTTGTGTTGGCTCTGTAAGTACGACAGTAGAGATAGTAAATTACGTCAGCACGGAGATCGTAATGAATCCTGATCCTGTATGTAGTGATCCTGATGGCAATGGACTAATGGTTCTTAATTTTACTACTTTCGTAGGAAATGCAGGAAGTGGAGTTTGGACTGATGATGATGGTGCGGGCGTAATAATAGCAACAATTAGTGATCAACAAAATGTAAGTTTTGTTGGCGTACCTGCAGGAAGTTATGACTTTACATATACAATTGATAATGCAGAACCATGTCCTGATCAATCATTGACAGTTACTGTAGAAGTAACCGACGATTGTAACTGTCCTCCTATCAACCCAGCTGACCCCACTGATGTATGTAGTACAGATGGTCCTGTAGATCTTACACAATATGATGATCCTGCTATGCCTGGAACATGGAGTAGTACGGTTCTGACTGTTGAAAACGGAAATAGCCTTATTACAGATGGTGTAGCTGCTGGAGTATATACATTGACTTATACGCTTGTGACTCCGATTGTTGACTGTCCTGAATTCACGGAAGTAATGATTCTGATTGGAGAACCAGCTAATCCTGGTATGCCTGCTGATCTGACGCTTTGTGAAGGTGATGCTCAAGTAATCATACTCGATGATAGACTGACAGATGCTGACTTAGGTGGTGTATGGACTGAGACATCTTCTACGATGAGTACAGGGTTCTCTGGCAATTCATTTGATACGGATGGACAAGTTTCGGGAACTTATACTTTCCAATACACACTTTCAGAAAATGATCCTTGTCCTGATGCATTCTCTACAGTAACTGTGATCATAGATCCTAACCCAGTAGCTGATGTAGGAATGGTTGAAATACTAGATTGTGTAAATACTTCTGAAGATCTTGAAGGTGATAATACATCAACTGGAGATGACTTCGTATATAGTTGGACATTAGATGGTGTAGAAGTAGGAACAGATGCTAGTCTGTTGGGTGTCAATGTAGAAGGAACATATCAGTTGCTTGTTACTAACTCGATTACTGGATGTGTAGATTCTAATTCTATAACTGTTATTAAATCTGATGATTTACCTACGTTTATAGTGGAACCAACACATATTACTTGTAATGATACTGACGATGGTTTTATTACAATATCAGGTCAAGATGGTGGTGATGGAATCTATTCGTACAGCTTAAATGGTGGAGATGCAGTTACTGATCCTAGTAGTTTTACAGGGTTATCGGGTGGTGATTATACTATAGCTATTATAGATGGCATAGGATGTACTACTGAAACACCATTCACAATATTAGAACCAGATCCAGTATCTGTCACTATTACAGCAGATGGATTGGTTGATGGTATTCTAACAGGGGAGCCAGGAGATGAATTTATACTCACAATTGATCCTGTAGCTGAGAATATTGATAGTGTTGTATGGTCGGATTTCACTGATCCAACAATCATATTCTGTAGTGGAAGTGTTGCTGAATGTACAACAGTTACAATAACTCCTACTCAAACCACAGTGGTATATGTAGAAGTATTTGATGCTAATGGTTGTTTTGTGAGTGATCAAGTTCAATTCCAACTGAATCAGATTGTTGATGTAGTATTCCCTAATATCATCTCACCTAACGGAGATAATATCAACGATTTCTTCTTTATCGCAAGTGATGATGTGGAGCAAGTGCTTGACATGAAAATATTTGACAGATGGGGAGAATTGATTTGGGAGAAGCAGAATTTTGACCCTAGAGTTCCTTCTGAAGGATGGAATGGAAAGTTCAATGATTCTGCAGTAGTACCAGGCGTATTCGTATTTACTGTCGAAGTTTTATTCAATGATCAAAATAATACAAAAGAAACATTCTCTGGTGACGTAACAGTTACTGACGGAGATTAAAAAGCTGTCTCTTATACACATCTGACGCTGCCGACGAAGA
>CAJXUU010000063.1 GCA_913061325.1 uncultured Saprospirales bacterium
ATATATGATTATTATTTTGATTTAATCAGTTAATTAAATCATTTGTTTAATTATGATGAATGAGTAAATGAGTAAATGAGTAAATGAGTAAATGAGTAAATGAGTAAATGTTTAAATGAGTAAATGAAAAATGATAGTGAGGAAGTCCATTGAATAACATACCCCTATTGGCTATATAGTGTATTACCTAATGGTCATTAATACTTCAGACAGTCCACCTTCCTTTTGAGATCCACTGACTATCAATATTGCTTATCATTTAACTAAAATTAGCATAAAAGACGCCTTCTTGATTCATGAAAGTACCATCTTTTCTGTTCAAGATCAACCTTCCTCCCTCAAAATTCGTTGCAGGCAATCCCAATTCATGGTAAATACACGCCGTTGCAGCAAAATCCCAAGTGCTCCCGCCGCCACTTTCTCTTTTCGGAAGCTTTAACATGCATGCAGGGCCATTTTCTAGTACAAGGATGCCATTCAATACTGCTCCCGCTCCAGCTATTTCTTTTACCCCATTCAAACTCCACTTCTCTGCATTTTCATTTAGCAATCTTTCTATTTTGCCTGCACGGGGTGTATCCTTCAGCTTTCGATCTGTCACATAGGTTAAATGGTCATTAGAATGTTTAATTTCCCATGGACTCCCATTCTTATAGACCCCGTTCCCTTTGATAGCATGGTACAACGTATCTGTGCTGGGATCAAACACCACTCCAATGTAGGGTGTCCCGTCTTTTGCGATTAAAGCAATCGATACAGAAAAACCCGGTTGTTTATTAATAAAAGCAAGTGTTCCATCCATCGGGTCAATGCACCAAAAATAATCCTTCTCGAAACGACTTCCATCATCTTCCGTCTCTTCCGATAAAAGCGCTAAATCAAACTCGGCACAGGTAGGAAGTAAATGAGAAAGAATTTCTGTTTCACATTCTATGTCTACTGCGGTTACGACTTGTGATGCATAGCTTGCCCCACCCTTCTTTTGCTCCACCAAGACATCATCATTCATATACCGCTGAATGACTTTTCCTGCGGCAAGGGCTGCTTTGATCGCTATATTGCTAAGTTGTAATAAATCCTCTTTCATAGTCTATCGATTACTTCTGTAGTTACACGTTCACTATAACTAGTAATCTTCCAATGACCAGGACTCCACCCTTTTAGAAAACGATGAAAGTCCGCCCAGGCTACTCGATACAAAGACCGCCATTCCGTTTCTAGCGCTTCATTTCTTTCCTCTAATTCACTTTGTAAACGCTCAAAATAAGTATCCAGAATTTGTACTTCCAATCGTTCACACTCACTTTCGTTTAGGCAACTTCCTATAAAATAAGCCACATCTTTCATTCCACATCCGCCACCTACATACTGAAAATCTACCCCAGCAACCTGTCCATCTTTAGCAAAACAAAAGTTTGCCAGTTTGGCATCCCCATGGACAAATGTTTTGTACTTACATGAATTAAGTTTTTCATCAATAACATGAGCTGCCTCTTTCAACCTTTGATCAGCCAATACCTCTAATTCCTGAGGTCTGGTCTTCAAGTGCCAATAGGTTCCTACGTCCCAAAGACCCTCTGGAATTCCCCCCAAGTAACTTGCATGAAATTGTGCCAACCATTCTAAACAGGAAGTAATTTCTTCCCACGTGACCGCCTTCTTTCGTACTGGATAGCCTGCTTCATCCAAATCCTCCAATACTATCAGCACCTCATCATCTTGCGTCTCAATGGCTAGACATTGCGGCAGACGGGCAACGCTTTTTTTGCTGTAAGTCTCATACCATTTAGTTTCTACTTTATATGACTTCACCTTTCGTTGATGACCGATATCAGTGTTCCATCCGCGGGGGTGATTTTTATATACGGGCAACTGAACGTGCTTTACAACTACACTTTCGACAGAAGCATTCTCCAATCCGATTCGCATGATTTTCCCGTACCCACTCCACAATTCCTGGATCATCTCTTTTTCAAATAAAGAAGAAGCTCCTGTACTCTGCAGAATGACCGATCTAAAATATTCATTCATAAGACCCTAAAGGTAACAAAATGTCATTTGAGAGTTACGTTTATAATTTATTCCAGGAAACTAATAACATACTTTTGGTGGTCAGGATTTGATATTATTCATAGGAGCTATCTGTCTTTATATGAGAGTGCCTTCACCAAGCAATCATGGTCTAATATCTAAAGTTAGCAACTGTCCATTTTTTTAATTAAGAAATCAATTCTATTAGTGAACTATACTTTAGATTAGTTTTGTCAACATAAATGTAAGTTTGTGGAGGCATAAAGCCCGGAATAAGATTTTTCAAACTATCCAGTTTTACAGCGTGTTTTATCAGACTTTTGACTTCTTTCAGTTGTATTCCGAATGCATTTTTATTTTCTTTATATTAGTCGTTAAATTCCTGTTTCGAAATTCATGTTTGACTTCCAAAATTTTTTTCATAAAGTACTTGGATGTTCTTTTATGTGCCCTGTTCTGTAATTCTGCATCTATCAGTACGGCTATTGAACTGTAGGTGTCAGAGACTTTATCTACAGGTAGATCTAGCATGGCTTCATAAGATACAGACTTGCCGTTGAGTTTCATTTTCTGCATGAGTTGCAGTGTTACTTGTGCATTCATTTGTTGATGTTTTTCTGGCATACCGCGTAACGCGGCACGAGTTATGGATAGGTATAGTACAATATCCATGTGGTCGTCTATCTCGTTTGTTTGTATCTATTCGAATGCAGTCGATGTATATTTCTACAGTGTCTCTAGTGTATACTATTTCACTCTTCTTGCCTACGTGTTGATACGTGACACTGTACTGATGTTTGTCCTCTTCCTATATTACGTGGTAGTTTCGCTGAACTTTGGCTCTTGTACTTTTCTTGGCTGTAAACAGTGTCGGTGGCAGTGTTCGCAAGTCTGTAGATATTCAAGTCAATGCATTGGTTTGGCATCATCCAAAATATAATGTTTCATTCCTACTGCAGTTTTAAAATACAATTCCTTTTAATGTTTAGTTCTTGCGATTTGCTCTGACCGATATAATACATCGCATTGTTTATTATACAAGACACTATAGCAAGGACCAATTTTCATTCTAAATTTAAGCAGTTACTCCAAGCACCATTTTCATATGCTTTCACACAATGAGCGGAAAGATCATAAATAATCATTCCGTTTACTGGATTTGTGACAGCAGAAGTATTGGTAAGTCGAGGTATTATTAGTGCACTGTTGCTGGAAACAACATCTAGCACACTTTGTGGTGCATTTGTACCTACACCTACCTTATCCAATACAGGATTTTGGTATTCATAGGCTCCGATTGCAGGAGGATCCTGGTAGGTCACTTGTTCAAAATCTGCAAGTAAATTTGCGAATGTAATGCCAGCTCCAACTGCAGGACTATTAAAAGGAATTTTAAAATTTTCTCCCATACTATCTTCAAACAATGGATCCGCAATTACTTGGTCGACATCTGTAACCGGCAAATTTGGAGACCAATTGTTGTCACTTGCATTGAACCATAGATTGTTGCTAAAAATGAATGTTTCAGGAGCTGTATTTGGACCAATATTGACCTCTGTCAAATCATTCGGTAAATAAACGGTATTGTTTCTAAATTCATTATCGCTGCATGGAAGAAATCCAGACGTTGTATTTTCCTGCAAAACCCGAATCACCCAGTTTAGAGGCTGATAAAATGTATTGTTGTAAACTTTCACGCGTACACTGCCCACATAAGCAATGGGTGCCCAGTTTCCAATAAAAACGTTTGAAAACACTTCCAGGTCTGCCGCTTCAAAAGCATCCACGATCAGATCTGGAAGTGGCGGGCGAAAAAACTGAAGCCCTGTACTGCCTCCTAAGTTGAGAGCACGCTGGGATATATTTTTGAATATATTGCGCTGCATCCGTATAAATTGTGTTCCTCCTTTATTTTGAATACCTGTAGTTCCAGGATCGTCAAAAACACAGTCTTGAACAGTCCCCCAATGGCATCCGACAAAGTCAACCCCACTGCCCCCATCTCCTCCATTTAAAAATTGATTTTGTTCGATTAGAAAACTGTCTACTCCTGATATCTTGAGTAAGTCATTGTTTCCATTAGAAGCCATATCACGAAAGATGCAATTGCGGATGGTAATGTGTTTGGATGGAGTGTTGTAGTCACCTCCATCGTCAATATTTATTCCATTCCCTGTTTGCTGCTCGACTACTATGCCAACAATTTCTAAAAAAGAACAATTGGTCAAGTGAATGGCTTCTGTACCTACCCTGAAGATACTTTGATGTTCTACTTGAGCCTTGATAACAACAGGGAAAGAAGCTGTACCGTTTACATCTTCTAAAAATTGAGAGCCATCTTGAAAAAGCTGAGGCTGAAGCAAAAGAGTATCCCCAGGAGAAATGAAATTTTCTGCAGCTTCTAAGTTGGGATAATCCCCAGTCTCCCCTACTGTTATAATTTGAGAAAGGATACATTCTATGCTAAAAAGCTGAAGAATTAGTAAAACAAAAAGATTTTTCATGGATGTCAATTTCTATTCATTAGTACACTCTCAGCACCTCTTCAAAGTATACTAATGCACTTAATGTTTAATAATTTTATTTGCAATTCTCAAATTCCATATAAATACTTTAATAATATAAAGCCCGGAATTTAAGTAAGAAATGTCTAAACCATTGGAATGTTTGGATCTATTGCATACCGTCTTAACTTGTACTTCACGCTTAGAACTATAGATTCTAAGTGGGTTTGAATCTTGTGCAGGTTAAACAAAGTAAATGTATATTTTCCCTTGTGTTGGGTTTGGTCCAATAAATATTTTTTCATCAACGCTGTTTTTCTCAGTAGTTTTAACCAAAGGATTGTATTCTATTGCTCCTAGATCCCATGATAATCCTTGAGGTCTAAGGGGCTGATTTAGATCTTTTTGAATGTCCATCAACTCATATAATGTATCATATACTTCGCACCCATATCCTTCAACTATGGCATCGGTAGTGAGTACATTATTACTAAAAGTGAAGTCAGATGAGGGTGTAAAAAAATAATGAAAGAATAAGTGATAATCGGTTTCATCTTGGAAAACATTATTGCTTATATGCAAAGATCCTTCATATCCACTAAAGTAAATCGTAGAACAAGTAGTTTCATTATTTATAAAAGTATTGTTTACTATTTGTACTTCTTCAGTAAGAATAAAGATAATAGTGGTCAAATCGCCAAAGAGCTTTTCTCCTACTTCAACAAATAAATCATGAAATACGCAGTTTACAATTTCTCCAGATGCCCCATTAAGGAATAAAACGGCTTCATCATATGTGCCTGTAAAAGTACAATTGGCAATTTTATAGTCATTAGATATTCTAGGAAAACAAGATATTGCATTACTTGAAGCTCCATCAAAATAGATACCGTCAATTGTAATCGAATAATCAAACATAAGAAAGCTTGAGGACGATGAGAAATTAAGTAGTGCGGTTTTGTGGTTAAAACATCTCTTTGGGAAAAAAGTATTTCTGAACCATCAAATCCATCATAAATTTCTAAATCTTTATAGATATTATTATATTCCTCATATTCCCCTTCTGCTGTCCATATTTCATCTCCATTATTTGCATAACATATTGCATCTTCAATATTGTCAAGTGCCGAAGCCCAAGAAGTACCATCTCCACCTGAGGCGGCATCAATATCTACATAGACCACTGCGGCATCACTTGTCATCGTAATAAAAAGGAATAATAGAATGGTACAAGCTGTTTGGATGTAATATTTCATAACTGATATAATTTTGATCTTGTTTGATAACAAAAATATGTCAGTTAGATTTCTGTATTGTCACTCTTAAGGGTGAAATTGGGAACTAAAGGAATTTAAAGAGGACGAAACATGGTAGTAGAGACGCCATCGTTTGCCCCTATTAACAATTGGACATCACAAGTAAATCTCTGCCCTGCTAATGTCGAAACAAAACCTATGGAAATACATAGTTGGAAAATGTCTTGATAAAAAACTTAATTGTTACTTTAAATCAATAAGGTAGTTAACACTATTTCCATCATAACGATACACCCCATTCAAAGTACCAACCCAAATATTTCCTTTTTTATCTTCTGAAATCCCAAAAAGCATTTTACTACCTTTAAAGATTTGAGTGGCTGTTGGGTGTTCCTTAAGTAAAGACTTTTCATCATAACGGGTTAGTCCTCCTTCAGTATAGCTGATCCAGATGTTGCCTTTTTCATCTTCATAGACACAACCAACAGACTCCGTTGTATAGTTTACAAATGTTAAACCATTATAACGCCAAAGCCCATTTTGGCTACCGATCCAGATATGACCTTTTTCATCTTGGGTGATAGACCTTACATTAGTAATTGGTACGCTTTGTTCATTTTTAATTTCAGTAATTACCATTCCACCAGGCACCGTCAAAGAAGATGAAGGGTCGTACATACAAATAGTGCCACTTGTGCCAAACCAAATATTTCCTTCTTTGTCTTCAATAATAGAATTAATATCATTGTGAGTCAACCCATCTTTAGTAGTGAAGTTCCGAAATGATGTCCCATCGTAACAGCTTGCTCCACCTTGGCTACCAATCCATATATTGCCTGCGCTATCTTCATAAATGCACATTACTCTATTATGAGCAAGCCCTTCATCTGTTGTAAAATGGGTAAGGGATTTCCCATCATGACGAAACACGCCAAAATGAGTACTTGCAATCCAAATATTTCCTTTTTTATCTTCCAAAGCATCGAATGCATCAAAGCTCTCCAATCCTGTTCGTTTTGGGAAATTCGTAAACGATTCTCCATCGTATCGAATGATATCCTCATATGCAGCAAACAAAAGATTTCCTTCTTTATCTTTCTTGATGTTGCGCGTGATTCTGTGGGGAGCATTGGGAAGAGAAATGGTGTCTAGTTCTGTAATAGTGTGATGATGATTCGACAAATAATTTTCTAATTGGTCTCGTTCTTCTATTGGAAGTCTGGTCTTATCTTGACTTTTGCAGGATGCAAGGAAAATAAACAATAAGAATATGGAATAGAATCGAATATACTTTTTCATTATTTTTAGAATTGAGAATATAAGTCTACCACACAAGGATTACATCCCTGCGATCCAGAACGTTAGGCATGACCCAAGTACCTGTCATTGGAAGTCCTTTTTCATTTGTGTCATTTGATTTAAGTCCTGTACAATGCAATACTTTATATTTCTTCTGTGCTAAAACGGAAGATTTTGCTAGTTGATTTTGAATTTCCGGCAATAGATTCTTACAGTGTTTAGCTATAAATTGTTGCATAACGTATAGTAATTCGGATTGCGAAACTACAAAGCTTGTTTCAGCAGGATAGCAAGGTTGATCAATATTAGCAAATGTAGAATATAGGCGATTCATTTCGTCAGTGCTTGTTTGAATCTTGGTCAGGGCATCAAAAGCAGACTCTTGTTCAAGAGTTAGTTTTGACATAGGATTATAGTAGGACGAATCAGTTAATTCTCTTTTCTGTTCGCTTTTCCCTTGAGAAGATGTGCAAGAAACTACTAAACATGGAATAACAAGTAGTACTATTAGATTAATGATATTCGGAAGCATAGTTCTAATTTTATTCTCTAAGGTCAGACAATGTTTAGTATATGAGGCGTATCCAATAAAGGTTATTTTGACTTCGAATACATTATTGTATGCTTGATTTGTCCTAGAATTAAACTTGTTCTCCATAAGACATAAAAAATTGCAGATGATTTAACTTTTACAGGGTGCAGTATTATATTTTAACGATTTGAACATCATCGATCCATAAAGAACCAGGTTTTAAAATATTTAATTCCATTCTCAAATGTCTTTCTTTCGGCACATTAATTTTGCATTCAAAATATTTCCAATCTTCTATCTGTTCATCACTTTCTATTAAAACTTTCATATCTCCTTCAAATGGCGCAACTCCTCCAGCTTCTACTCGGAATTTTGTTCCATCGTTCTTAATCCAAAAACCAATTCCATAAGTACCTTCTCCTTCAAATTGACCGCTTTCATTGAATTCATTGGTGAATCCGGGTGAGTGCCAACCACCAGTAGAAGAACAATTTATGACATCAAATCTAAGCGATTGCATACCTTCTTTAAAAGTAGTTTTATCCAAACCTATTTCAAAATCAGCATTAGGAACTGTATTAGGGCTATATATCAACCAGTTAACGGGTAAGTCGTTTTTGGACATTTCAAATCCACCATTTAATCCAGCTGATTTATCGGTTTCTTTTTCACTCATTTGCTGACATGCTGATAGCATAAGAAATAGACTCAGTAGTATAGCATATTTCCAGTTAGTTATATTCCAATTATTCTTCATGATTAATAATTTAAGTTAGTTATTCTTTTAAATCAACATTCAAATTTATAATCCAATATCTAAAAATTCGTTGACCTGAGTTAAGAAATACTTTTGGTAAATCTTCGTCTAATACGACTTAAAGATTCTGGTTTTACACCAACATATGAAGCTATTAAGTATTGTGGTATTCTTTGTGATAAATCAGAATAGTGTTTAATGAAGTTTTGATAACGGTCTTCATGGTTTTGCATATATATTGCTAATAGCTGATTTACCATAATATCAAAGCGATGTTCTATTATGCGACGACCAATAAGGTTACCCTTTTTTGTAGAATTGAAATTTGTCTGAACATTATCATAATTAATAATAAGTATTTCACAATCTTCAATAGCTTGAATATTCTGGACAGATTTAGTTTTGTTGTTAAAACTTTGATAGTCGGCAATAAATTCACCTTCTTTAGTAAATTCAAAGGTCGATTCCTCTTCATCTTTATAAACGAAATATCGAACTAGACCTTTATGTAGGAAACCCACGTGTTTGTTAATCTTACCAGCCTCAAGAAAGAATTCACCTTTGGTGAGTTGTAATGGTTTAAAACTATTTCTGATGAGTTCAGCTTCCTTTTCCTCTAAAATGGTAATTTGATTAATTAGTTTAAGTAATTTTGAATACGTCATTATTAAATTTTAAGGATGAAGGTTTTTATTACACACAACTCCAGTCTATCTTCAACATCCCTTGCTCATGTAACTTCAAGATATTTCTGGGATAATCACTACAGATATGCACACATACACCTTAACTATAAATATACAATTATCCTATTGATCAAACAATAAATATAATGTAGCTTCACTTTTAGCAGCTTCTAACTCTTACTAACTTCAGTTCATCCTTAAAAAATAATACTCCTAAAATAAACAACAACATTTAGTGTCTATATGTAATTTTCAGCATAAAAGTGAATCAGATCATTTTGGGGTATTTCATTTTGTTTCTCCTTCTTGCTGGATGCAAAGACCACAAATTGCTGCACCAATCAGATAGCGTATTTTATTCATATGAGAGGTATTTTAAAGTGTTTTTAAGTTAGTTGGATACTTTAGCTCATTACACAAACAAGACTCCTCTTGCTACTGCGGATCAACTTAGAGATCAAATTATATCAACACGACTCGCTTATAAAAGAATAGAATTCTTATTTGATTATAATCACACAAAATATAATTACCTAAATATTAACGGAGGCCCGTTATTAAAAATCGATGAAGATCAACCTGACGCTCCCCCGATAAAACCCAACGGACTTCAAGCACTGGACGAATTGATTTTCTTGGATGACATCGATTCAGAAAGAAATCATATTAATGAGTTATCGCAAGAACTTCTAAAAGCAGTTAAGTTTATTGAAAAATCACAAACAGTCCATGAGCTTGAAGATTTCAAATTAATTGAAGCAATCCGATCTGGGATTGTGAGGGTGTTTACTTTGGGTGTAACGGGATTTGATACTCCGGGGTCTGTAAATGCTATTTCCGAATCTGAAGAAAGTCTACGGGTAATGTTAGAAGCTTTTCAGAGATTTGAAGTTGGTTTAGAAGGGCTAGCAAAGAAGGAATATAAAAGTGTAATTAAATTATTTCAACAGGGAATCAATCAACTCCAAGTCCAATCCTTTGAAGAATTTGATCGTATGTCTTTCCTTCGAGAGTCTATTAATCCATTGTATAAAGGCTTAAGAAATTTTGTCGTCCTAAATAAGATCAATACCAAACAATTTAAGAATCATGGACAAAACTATGCTACTGATAATTTATTTGACTCGGAATTCTTAGACAGTGACTTTTACCAAGAACTAAGTTATATGCCCCTCGATAATCCTCAAAGTATAGCATTAGGAAAGGTCCTTTTTTATGATCCCATTCTATCTCATAACCTTAAAATGTCTTGTGCTACATGTCACGCTCCAGAAAAAGCATTCACTGATGGTTTGCCTACCAGTGAAAGTAATGTAAAAGGCAGATTCACCAAACGTAATGCTCCAACGTTAATAAATGCCACCTATGCCAAGCGGTACTTTCATGATTTACGTTCGGCAAACTTAGAAAGGCAAATCCCTCATGTCTTTGACAATCCAGAAGAGTTTAATCTCAGTTTTTCAGAAGCCATCAAGCGACTACAAAAGAGTGATAAATACCTTCAACTATTCGAAGATGCCTATGATGGAATCTCTAATAAGAGTGATATTAATCAGAGATCTATAAGCAATGCATTAGCAGCTTATGTAAACACTTTGGTTTCATTTGATAGCCCATTTGATCAATACGTCCGTAATGGGAATAATTCATATCCAGCATAAGCAAGAAGAGGCTTCAACCTTTTTATGAGGAAAGTATCATGTGGAACATGTCACTTCCCACCCGCATTTAACGTTACAGTTCCCCCATTCTACTTAGAAAGTGAATCTGAAGTGCTGGTTGTTACTGTTGGACTAGACACTATAAATCCAAAAATGGATGAAGACCTAGGGCGTTATGATAATGGTAGGATGTGGGATAAACGGGCCCACTTTAAGCACTCCTTTAAGACTCCAGGATTACGCAACATCGAACTCATCGCTCCCTATATGCACAATGGCGCTAGAAGAGGTGATGGACTTTTACAATCGTGGCGGAGGTGTCGGCATGGGTCTAGATATAGATAACCAAACCTTGTCTCCTGATCCATTAGATTTGACGCCAAGAGAAACGAAAGATATCATTGCCTTTTTGACTACACTAACGGATACTATTGGTTTGAATCCAGGCACAATAGAATTGCCTATGTTTGAAAGTAACCCGGAATGGAACAATCGAAGAATAAGTTATTAGTTCAGTATTAAATTTTACTTAAAAGATTTTCAAGTGCAATTTCACCTTTTTCATAGTTGGGATTAATTTTTAGCGTTTCTTCATAACAAGATCTAGCCTTTAGCGTATCCTCAAGATTAATACCATTTCTGTCTGGAATTTCCCCAAAGTCTCCATGCATAAGTAGATTTATCATTGATGGTAAGATAATTACTTGCATATTATACGCATTTTATTTGTTTTCAATGTTTGCGTAATGCTTGTTTTTGGAAGGTTAAAGCCCAAAAAAGAGGTGTTGCAAGATGAAACAACAGAAGTCATAGATATCACTCCATGGAAATATACATTTGGAATCGGAGCATTCTCCACACTATTGGTAATTAGCACCTACTTTTTCTTCTCATAGAACTAAGCTCCTTATTTATCAAGAAGTTCTACACTAAGAATTCGCGTGCATTCTATCAACAGTTTTGCTCATTTGTTTTAGAATGAAGCCAGGAAAATAACGACTCAAGAATTTCATTTGACTAGACTGTCCTGGGCATATTTCAAATTTATTTTTGGAAAAACCTTTAAGAAAGTCAGCTACCATTGCCTGAACAATCATCGTTGATATGCCTTTTATGTCTTCTTCATAGAAATCTGCAAGCAACTCCGTTTCAGTTGCAGGAGGAGCCAATTCAAACACTTTTACACCTGTATTTTTAAGCTGATCCCTTAGTGACAAAAGTAAAGGAATGTATCGCTGCTTTAGTTGCACAATAGTAAGCTGTAGTTTTAATTAGAATTATATAATTGCATCAATAAAGATTTCATTTCAGCCTCTTTCCCTTCATTTATAAAAGCAGAAAGATCATAAACAATTCCATTTTTTACACCAATTAGATTAATTGTTCTATAGTGAAAATTTGATTCTGATTCAATTGAATTCACTGTATAATATTTGAAATCAACATTAGGAGTTTCTTCTAGTACCATAAAATCATATTCTGTCTTCTCATTGGAAAAAGAAACCTCAATCATCGCAATGTATGTATTAATGAAAGCCATTGTCTCCATATTCTTTTTGTAAAAGGGAGCTTTTTTTTGAAGTAGTTTTCCAATTCCAATTTTATTCGAATTATTATCCTTGAGGTAAAACTTCATTTGATTGACTGTTTCATTAATTTTTTCCCATCTTCCAAGTAGAACAAAGTCCTTCACTTTTTTAAAAGAAACAACAGTTGTGTTATTTTCATCATGAAATTTAACTGTTGTTGGTTTAGTCTTCTGTGCAGAGACAGAAAAAGAAGAAAACATTATGAGTAAAATAAATAGATGTTTCATTTTTTTTCATTTTAAATATTAAAGCACAACTTGAGTATATCTGCAGGTGGGACGTTTAGCCACACTTGACAGGTATACATTGTTGTGCACTTAAATCGATCTATTAAAATGTGTACTTAAAATAATCGATATCTTTTTCAAATCTTTTCTCAATTGTTTTTCGAGTTCTATCATTGTATAGATTCCTGTAATCTTTAGATTTAGAATTCGGATTTTGATTGAGTTCTACATTATTTAATATTAATCTGCCATTAGTTTGACTTTTAATATTATTAATCGCATTCTTAAAATCTTCCACTTTATAAACATAATCCACTAAGATCCGCCCTTTACTATCACTTAGCCAATCATATTGGTTGTGATGTAGAGTAGGTTGACGGCAGGTATCACTTGCATATATGTGGTTTTCACAAAATTCACCAAAGGTCATTTCATTTTTTAATTTTACTCCTTCTCTCCGATAATATAGAGACACTGCTCTTGCCCAAGGATTTCTAACTGCTGAAAACTTAAAAAAAGAATTAAACATTTCATCTGCTTTTTCTCTTAAAGCAATATCGCTTTCTGTGTTAGCATTTGGAAAGGTTATGTTTATTCCAAGATTTTCTTTTAATAAATGAACATATATTAAGGTTCTAATCTGAACAATATTTAGATGTGGATTTTCAATCAATGGGATTCCAACTTGCTTTAATTGAGTTCTAATAGTAGTCGTTCCAGTTTTGGGTATAGCTACAAAAATTACTTCTTTTTCAAAGTTTACAGATTCATTTACAATTAATGCTTGCGATTCCCGCAAATTCGACTTTGGTCGAGTTATCTCAACATTAAATATCTTTTCCAAAATCTTTTTAATTTCTCTGTTAATGTTCGGCATTTTCGTCTTATTTATTCTGACTAACGTTGGCTAAGTTATTAATTATCAACAGTCATTTTTCTTTTTCAAATTCAATTGCCCTCAGAACAGGGGATATCTAATAAGATTTCATCATTTGTTTCGCATGAGCAAAGAATAAGAAAAAGTATAAATATAAAATAGCGCATAATTAGTCGTTTATAATTGTAGAGGGGTTTAAATTGGAATGCGTTGGTTTGTAGAACTATGAAATTGGAAACCTGAGCTGAGTTCTAAACATACTAACAAGAATAAAACATAATTATTTTCCCAATTCAATAATATTAAGTAAAAATCAAGCAACTTTTACCACAAACCTAACAGACCAATATATCTCCTATCCCCTATTTAATGCTGATGAGAATGCGTTAGTGCAAAAGTTGATTTTTTAACATCAGACTTCGTAAACTCAATATCTCCTTCACGAATGACTATATTCTGATTGATAGAAACATCATCAAAGGATGATGTTGTCAAGTTATGGGTAGGCCATAAAATTTCGATATTATCTATCTTTTCTGCTTTACCTACTCCTAATTCTGCAAGTAGACTGTTCCCTCCGAAACTGGAATCATAACCTACATTATGATAGATTTTTCGCTGTTCTCCATTCTCGGTTATGCTCAGGATGATCTTAGCACCAATCGCTGAAGTATTGGATTTATTCCCCAACAGTTTTATATTGATCCAATTATTTTCATTGCCAATAGGGTTCTCAAACAAAAGATTTGCATAAACATCTCCTTCATACGCACCGCCCATAACAGTATATATGTCTTGATCTCCATCCATATCAAAGTCACCAAACCCTACAGCATGCCCTTTTTGGATGTGGCCAAACCCAGAGGAGTACGTAATATCTTCAAAGGATTTGCCCCGTTTATTCAGATACATTTTATTGGGCACAATGGAATAATAATTAGGATTCCCCGTGGATAAATAAAACTCTAAAAATCCATCATTATCTAAATCTCCAATATTGCACCCCATAGTAGTTGCAGGCTCGTCCAGTTCTAAACTCCTAGAAACATCAACAAATCTTCCGCCACCTTGATTTTTAAATAAGCGAGGACGATTTTTATTGATTTTTTCTTGTGTATAATCCATCATTAGCGTGGCAGGAGATGCTTCTGAATTGGAATACCCAGAAACAAAAATATCATCTAGACCATCGTTATTATAATCAAACATCCATGTTGAAAAACTAAACTTTGGACTTTCTAAACTGGGATCATTCCCTTCATAACTAAATCTTGTTTCACCATCCTTAGTCTCATTAATCATGAGAATATTTTTCCCAAAAAAATTGGACAAATAAAGATCTGGATAACGATCATTATTAATATCTCCAACTGCTACTCCTTTGAAGTATGCAGCAACATTAAGGCCTGATTTTTCGATTTCATTGGCAAAAGTACCATCTTGATTATTTATGAATAACTCACAATTATTGATAGAATTCGGAGTTGATTCATTGGCGATAAAAAGATCAATCCAACCATCTAAATTAAAATCAGCCCAAACATCAGTTTGCGTGGGATGCAAAGAATATAGTCCTGCTTCCACGGTCACATCTGTAAAAGTGCCATCGCCATTATTCTGAATAAGAGAATTAGGAAACTCGCCTTCCGTATCAAACCACGCACCTCTCAATATGATAAAATCTAGATTTCCGTCATTGTTGAAATCTGCATGTCTGAGATTTAGTCCACCAAAAACACCTATTAATCCTGTACCATTTGTTTTGTCGACAAACCCTCCATTTCCATCACTTTCAAAGTATTTGATCTGATGATCAAAACCACAAGAGGAAACCATAATATCTAAGTAACCATTATTAAAATCATCTACACAAGTACCTCCCGACAGTTGGCCTCCTCCTACTCCCAACCCAGTACCTACATCCTTAAATTTTGGAAATTTCGATCCATTATCAAAATATGAAGAAAGTATTCTGTACTCTTTAGCCACTTTTGAAGGATAAGATCCTAATGTCATATGTGCTATATTCAATAAATACTGAATCTCTTTATCCGTTGAATTCTCTTTCAAAAGAGAAGTTAGAATTTTGATCGTTTTTTCAGATCCATCTCTGAGTTGATGTTGTGCCTTTTTACTCATCGGAATGATGCAAGATTCAAGATTGTGATTCTGAAGACAGTTTTCTTGCTCAGCTTTTCTCATATAAGCTTTCGCCAACGGCTTGTTTAGGGCATACTTATAATTTTGTATTTCATTGTTATTTATATTTGAAATTTGTTGCAAAACAGATTCAATAATATCTATGCATTCTTCCGTTAGTGAAGTTATTTAAAAAACCATACTTTAATATTTAAATGTAATTGGTTGACAGCTAAAAACTTCAGCTTTTTCTACTAAAGAAGCTTAGGCTACGAATAAAGAAAAAAGCTTCGTTATGAATGCCAAGCAAATACTTTCAGTTTCAGTGAAATGAAGCTTACTAAATATAACATACCAAACAAAGCCCATTGATTTTCAAAATCACAATATCTTCCTGCCCAATATTGAAAACATTTATTTTATATTCATCCTCAATTAATATCTGACCGAAATGCAAAACTTCAAATCAAGCCTCCTTTTTATAACCATTATTCTATTTTTAAGCTCAGGCAACTCGATTTTGGCTCAATCGAATCAAGAGGAAGTCTCTTCTCAAGTGGCCAAAGGACTAAAACTCAGAGGAATCGGACCCGCTGTAATGGGTGGTAGAATTGCCGACATTGCTGTACACCCGACCAATTGCAGCATCTGGTACGTAGCAGTAGGCTCTGGAGGTTTATGGAAAACTACCAATAGTGGAATCACATGGACCCCGATATTTGACAATCAACCTTCTTATTCAATTGGTACTGTGGTTTTGGATCCCAACAACCCTGAGGTGGTATGGGTCGGAACAGGTGAGAATGTAAGTGGCCGTCACGTTGGATGGGGTGATGGCATTTATAAAAGTAGAGATGGAGGAGCTACATGGCAACATATGGGACTGAAAAACTCTGAACATATCGGCAAAATATTAGTCGATTCCAGAAATAGTGACGTGGTCTATGTTGCTGCCGAAGGTCCATTGTGGTCCTCTGGAGGAGATCGCGGTCTGTTCAAAACTACTGATGGAGGAACTACTTGGAAGCCCATACTCCAAATTGATGAAAATACTGGAGTCACAGATATAGAATTTGATCCTTCGGATCCCGATGTGATTTATGCCGCTGCTTATCAACGGAGAAGAAAAACATGGGCGTTGCTTGCCGGTGGTCCACAATCAGGAATCCATAAATCAACGGACGGAGGTGAAACCTGGAGAAAAATAAAATCAGGATTGCCTCAAGGGGATATAGGCAAAATAGCGCTAGGAATAACAGAGGCTGATCCCAATTTGGTCTATGCGACCATCGAATCAGATAATAAAAATAAAGGCTTTTACAGATCTACTGACAAAGGAGAGCGTTGGAAAAAACGCAATAGTTATACTTCAGGGGGTACAGGTCCGCACTATTATCAGGAAATAGAAGTTTCTCCGACGAACCCTGATCTTGTATACCAGATGGATGTTTTTTTACATATTACCAAAGACGGTGGAAAGACCTTTGATTATCTTGGAAACGGTCGAGAAAAACATAGCGACAATCATGCTTTATGGATTGACCCAAACAATGGACAGCATCTAATAGCAGGTACGGATGGAGGGCTCTACGAATCTTTTGATCAGGGTACGAAATGGCGGCATTTTCCAAATCTACCCATCTCACAATTTTATAAGATAGGACTTGATAATGTTGAGCCATTTTACAACGTTGTCGTAGGAGCACAAGACCTTGGAACATTAATAGGACCCTCCAGAACAACCAATGTCGAAGGTATTCGCAATCAGGATTGGTACATTCCACTGGGCGCTGATGGATATGATTCTGTCTTTGATCCTGAGGATCCAAATATTGTTTATATGGAGATTCAACAGGGCCTATTGCATCGCCATGATCGAACAACAAATGAAGTACTGAATATTCAACCACAACCAGCGCCCAACGATCCGCCAGAAAGATGGAATTGGGATAGCCCTATTCAGATCAGTCCGCATGATAGCAAGACACTTTATTTTGGATCACAAAGGATTTGGAAAAGCACCAATCGTGGTAATTCATGGGCTCCTATCAGTGGAGATCTGACTTCCAATAAAAGCAGATATGAACTGGATATGATCGATCGTACTCCTGGTATTGATGCTTTGTATGACAATGGAGCGATGTCAAAATATGCTACCCTTACCTCCATATCTGAATCAAGGGTTTCTGAAGGTTTGCTTTACACGGGTTCAGACGATGGTCTTATACATGTGAGTGAAGATGGAGGTCAGAATTGGAGAAAATCTCAGAGTTTCCCTAAAGTTCCAACACAATCTTTTATCAATGATATTGAGGCATCTTCTCATAATGCGAATACTGTGTTTGCCATTGCTGATGCACACAAATTGGGTGATTACTCTTCATACATTTTTATGAGTACGGACAAAGGTAAATCATGGCGTTCTATCACTGGGGATCTACCCAAAGGAACAATCGTGTGGGTAATCAAGCAAGATCATAAAGATGAAAATTTACTATTCATAGGGACGGAATATGGTATTTACTTTTCAGTAGATAAAGGTATCCACTGGTCAATGCTTAATTCGGGTGTGCCTACCATCGCATTTCGTGACCTCGAATTGCAAGAAAGAGACAATGATTTAGTGGGCGCTACTTTTGGTAGAGGGGTTTATATATTGGATGATTATTCTCCATTACGAGAGATAAGAAAGGTTGCTGATGGTAATGCAAATACGCTCTTGCCAGTAAGAGATGCTTGGTGGTATGTTCCAAATGTGCCAATGCAGGCTAAAGAAATGCCTTCTCAGGGATCAAGTAGTTTCGTGAGTGACAATCCACCTTTTGGTGCTGTATTTACTGTCTACTTAAAAGATCTTCCAAAAACAGCAAAAGACATGCGGAAGGAAAAGGAAAAGGAATTGAATGAAGATGAAGCCAGTATTCCTTTTCCAGGTTGGGATCAATTAAAAAAGGAATCTGCAGAAGAATCACCATGTGTATTGCTCCTGGTTCGAGATGAAAATGGAGAAGGAGTTCGTTGGATCGAAGGAGCAGCCAAAAAAGGAGTACAACGCTTAAGTTGGGACCTAAGACTCCCACCCCCAAATCCCATCAACTTAACTGTTCCAGCATTTCAACCGCCATGGGCAGGATCACCACAAGGACCATTGGCCGCTCCTGGAAAATACAATGTAGAATTATTCGCAATAAAAAATGGAAAATTAGAATCACAAGGTGAAAAGCAAGAATTTAATGTGAAGCCTGTTCATATACTTGCAGGTCACTACGATGCCGTCGCAAAATTCCAAAAGAAAACCAGCGATCTATCCCGAAAGACATCAAGTGCAGGTCGTCGATTAAGCGAGGCCAATAATAAGCTTCGTCATATAAAAGTAGCCCTACTAAAAACACCTAATATTGATCCCGAAATGTTTGAACAATGGACAGATCTCAAAAAGTCATTAACCGAATTGGGGGTGATTTTGCAAGGCGATCAAATTCGCCAAAGTAAGGACGAATCCACTTCTCCTTCGATTATGAATAGGATAGGGAGTGTCATTTGGGGGCATTGGAATACTACAGAATTGCCGACTGAAACGCAGAGGGAGAGTGTTGAGATTGCGAAGAAAGGATTTGAGGAATATTTGAAGGGTGCAGCTGCTTTCTTTAATAGTTTAAGCGAGTACGAGAGGGCGATTGAGGAGGCTGGAGCACCTTATACGCCAGGGAGGTGATGTGAGGTGATATTTTAAATTATTACTTGTCCTGCTAACGGTAAATTGTATGGGTAGTGGCAGATTGAGTGAGTTTTCATTGTCAAACCGAGATGAAGCACAAGCGGGCTACGAAACCCCAAAATCAGCACCAAACCTGCCATTACTTATACAAAATATTAGTGCCTGTTTTTATTTTTCAACTATATCACATAAGTCATTGTAATTCTTTGGAATATTATTTTTTTTCAGTTGAATCTTTATTCTATTATTTTTTGTATCAATTAAATAATTATTAAAATCATCGTAACTACTGTAATAGAACGAATTATCATTTACTGCGATAACCTTCATTTTTTGTTCTTTCAAATATGTGATCATCTTAGACTCTTTAACAATTCCATTAAAATCAAAATATGCAACCGAAAACTCAGTCAATTCTAGCTTTTCATTATCATCAGAATAAAAGTCAGCAATCATGCGAGTTCCTTGTTGTAATATAGGATCGTCACAATTCCATATTCCAAACCTATCTATATTAAACTTACTGTATACAAAATTTTGTATTTCAGTTTTTCTTTTTCTAACTAAATAGATACTATCTCTTCTAGCTTTAATGACTTCATAGTATTCTTCTATTTTTTTTCTTTCAAGTTCTAATTCTATTCTTTTCTGTTCTATTCTTTTCTGTTCTATTACAGTATTAATTGAATCTCTTTTTCTATCAGATTCAATCTTTTTACTATCGTAATCAGCAATTGCTTTATCATATTCCGTATCTGACAATACTGGCCAAGTTTCAAAAGTCACTTTCTTTGTCCCTTTTTCAAAAGTCACTTTGTATGTCCCTTTTCGTTCCCCTTTTTCAACAATTACGTTTTCCCATAAGATATTCCCATATTCAGGTTTATAGTTTTCTTCATACTCAGTTATTTCAAAAAATAAATTATCATATGCCAATAATTCAGGGACTGAACCAGGCTCAATTGTGATATCAAATGATGGTCTATCTGTTTTTTTTCTTGGCTTAATAAGTTCTTGATTATTATTCGAAAAAGATAAGCTGCTATCAGTAATATCATTTGGAATGTCCGTTATTTCAGATAAGCTGCTATCAGTAATATCATTTAGAATGTCCGTTATTTCAGTTTTGTTTTTATAAATCCATTTTTCATTTATTGTATCCAGAAAATAATAGTTATCTGCACCATTATTTATTCTTGAAGCTAAATTAACTACTGGTTGACTTTCTTTATTTACTTGTAAAGCCTTTCCGTTTTGCGTTGCTGTTATTTCAACCATACCCATTGATTCAAAATTATATTCTACACCTAGTGAATCATAATTCATTGGGATTCCTGATAAATAAAAGTCAATTGGATTATTAAATTCCCGAAATAAAACTTTTACATCCCCTTTAATAATTACACCGTTTTCATCTATAAATGAATTCGGGGAAAAAATGACAAACGAACCCGTTTTGTAAAAGGTCGTATCTCCTTTTTCTGCATTTATAATATGTTCTGTAAAAGGTATTTTAATATTGTCAATTGGTGGATTAATAAATCTTTGAATTTGACTATCAGTTTTGTTGTCTTCTGTACAAGCTGAAATAATAATAGAAATCAAGACTGAAATTATGATTGCTTTTTTCATGGTATTGTTTTTATTTATCGTGGATGAATAGGCACAACGTCTAAGCATACCTGACGGAGTTCGCCGTTAGGCCACTCTGGCATGGTCATGCATTGTTATATAGAGTTACTCCATTAAATTGGGTAATTCCTGTTGGTTTGCCGGATAAAGAGTATTTGTCATCATTGCTATACTCTGTACCATTTCTTCAATTCCAACTATTTTACTTTTGTAAAAATCTTCACTACAAGCCCATGTTTCTACCCATTCTAAGAGAATTTTATTGATAAAATCTAATGCTGTCTCTTATACACATCTGACGCTGCCGACGAAGAGGATAGTGTAGA
>CAJXUU010000064.1 GCA_913061325.1 uncultured Saprospirales bacterium
TACACTATCCTCTTCGTCGGCAGCGTCAGATGTGTATAAGAGACAGGTAATTTACCGAATCCTGCTTGAACATTATCTCTCATGTGTTTTGGTTTTGATGTGCCAGGTATAATGCACGTTACCGCAGGATTAGCTAGGATAAACTTCAAAAAAAATTGCCCCCAAGTCTTTGCATCAAATTCATTTGCCCATGATGGAAGGATCTTATTCTTAGTTAGTCGAAACAGAGACCCACCCTCATATGGTCTATTTATTAAAACGGCAATTCCTTTATCCTTTGCCATTGGCAAAATCCTTTCTGCGGATTCTTGTCTTAGCAAATTATAATTTATCTGTAAAAAATCTATTCTCTCATTTCTGATGATTTGCTCTACCTCAGCATACCCACCTTTATGATAATGTGTAATTCCGACTTATCGAATTTTATCTTCTTCCTTCCACTTTTTTAATGTTTTTATATGTGTTTTCCAGTCTAATAAATTATGAATTTGCATTAAGGCCATTGGCTGAGCTTGCATTAAACTCATAGCTGTTTTCATTTGTTGAATACCTTCTTCTTTTCCTGAAATCCAAACTTTAGTAGCCTCAAATAACTTTTGCTTTATCATTAATTCATTTGTAAGCTCACCAACTACTTTTTTAGACCTTCCATACATGGGAAAAGAATCAATTACTGAACCACCATGTTCTATCAACACTTTCATTACTTCTTTTAATGGTTCTCTTTCTTCGTTCGAATTACCAACATCAAATGATTGCCATGTTCCTAGTCCTACAACTGGAATATTTTCACCACTAGATGGAATCGTTCTGTGTTGCATAGTATGTTTCGTTTCAAAATTAGATAACCCATTTAACTAAATAGTAGTTGTTCCAAATGCTATAAGCTTTGAAGCTTCTCTTCTTGAAATTTCTATTCCATTTTTCATAAAACATACTAGATTAATGATCTTAGGAATGAAACAACAATAAAGTTACATTCTTCTGCTTGATCTTTTCCCTTCTTCTTCGTTAAAAAGCCTCGCCGATGCGATGCGATGCATCGCCTACGTTTTTTGCCTTGGAGAATGAATAAATATCAGAACATAAAAACGCACTTTATTAATGCATCATTCTTTATGAATGATTTCTTATTTAATTTAATGTTTCTCATTCTAATTACACCTAAGTGATTAGAAAAAGTGAACCTTTATAAAATTTATAAGTCTATAAAATGTAATTCAGTTTTTATAAAATGAATAAAAGTCAAAATCCTACTGACCGTTTTCTAATTCTGCAATACAGAGAGGGTAATACTTCTGTGTTGCCTGCATTAGTAAAGCGTTACCATAAGATCTTTTGTGAAAAGGCTTATTGGATTACAAAAGACAAAGAATCAGCTAAAGACATTGCTCAAGAAAGCTGGATCACTATCATCAATAAGTTACACACTTTGGAGAATGTAGATCGTTTTAAAATTTGGGCTTTAAGGATAGTCTATACTAAGGCCATTGACGGTGTAAAAAAAAGAAATAAGGAAAGTGAAAATTTAATGTCTGTCAGAAATATTGAATCAGACTCGCAGTCATTGGAAAACGAAAGAAATCTTATTCTAATAGGACTATTAAAGGCTATTCAGAAATTGCCTAAACAAAAGCAGGATATTATACGATTGTTTTATGCTGAAGAATATTCCATAAATGAAATAAGTAATTTTTTAGATATTCCAATTGGGACAGTAAAATCTAGATTATTCAAGGCAAGAGAAAAATTAAAATCATTATTAAAAAAGTAAATTATGAAAAATAAAATGGAAGAAATTGATGAATTAATCAAAGATACCTTATCAAAAGAGGAAGCTGCATTTTATAATTCCTTAGATGAACAGAATGTTCTTGAAATGTTCTTTGGTCTATTTAAAGGAAAAAATGCTTGGATAATAATTGTGATGAACATTATGATTTTTGTCTTTTTAGGATTATTTGTGTACAGCTTTATTCAATTCATTAATGTAGAGACTACAGAAGAAATGATAAAGTGGGGATTTGGAAGCATAGTGTTTTTGCTAGGTTTGAGTATGCTTAAGGTCTATGCTTGGATGCAAATGGACAAAAATGCTATTCTTAGAGAAATGAAAAGATTAGAACTTCAAGTCATGTCTTTATCTGGTAAAATGGTTGATTGAGAATAATAAGAAGAAGATATTGAGACAATGTGTTTGAATATCTTCTTTGTTTTTAGAAAACGTCTATTGAAACAAGAATTGACTTACTAATAACGGTCTTGTAATCATAAATCCCCAATATCCTCCCACCACAACTCAGGACACTCTTTAATAAACTTTTCCATCATCTCAATACACTCAGGCAACATAAGATTAACAACCTCCACACCATGGGATTCCATAAATTCAGAACTCCCTTCAAAAGTCTTATTCTCACCCACAATAACCTTAGGAATATTAAACTGAACAATCGTACCCCCACACATATAACAAGGCATCAAAGTGGAGTAGATGACACAGTCTTTATATGATCCCACACGTCCAGCATTATTAAGACAATCCATCTCGCCGTGTAGAATTGGATTCTTTTCTTGTACACGCTTATTGTGACCAACGGCGATGATTTCACCATTTTTCACCAAGACGGATCCAATTGGAATACCACCTTCTGAAAGACTTTTTTTAGCTTGTCTAATAGCTTCTGCCATAAATGGATCTATCATTTTCTATGTTTTAATGCGTCTTCAACTGTAGGCACAAAATGACCCTTACCACCTGCCCGATCATCATCAAAAGTTGTAGGAATAGCATTTGCCTTAGTCTTTTCATCCCAAGATACGTGTTGGGTTCCGTCATCTCTTTGTTCCATAGTTATACATTCTTCAACTGGACAAACAAGAGAACAAAGATTGCATCCAACACAATTCTCATCTATTATTTCTGGAATTCGATTGCCATTTCCTTCAGGAATTCGGATTGCTTGATGGGCGCCATCATCACATGCTATGTAACAAAGATCACATCCGATGCACTTGTCATTATCTATGCTTGCTACGACCTTATGTTTGAGATTGAGGTGCTTCCAATCCGTTACATTTGGTAGCGCTTTACCTTTGAAATCATAAATGGTTTCATATCCCTTGTCGATCATGAATTGTTCGAGGCCTGCTTTCATCTCGCGTACAATTCCAAAACCATAATGCATCACAGCTGTGCATACCTGAACAGATTCAGCACCGAGTAAAATGAATTCCACTGCATCTCTCCAGGTTTCTATTCCCCCAATACCAGAAACAGGAATATTTTTAATCTCAGGGTGCTGCGTTAGCTCTTTCACCATTTCTAAGGCGATTGGCTTTACTGCTGGACCACAATATCCACCATTGGTTCCTTTGCCATCTACGACAGGGTAAGGAGCATAAGTGTCTAAGTCAATTCCAACAATACTTTTGATTGTGTTGATAAGTGAAATGGCATTGGTTCCGCCTCTAGCGGCAGCCAATCCAGGATCAACAATATGAGAAATATTAGGGGTTAATTTTGTGATTACAGGTATGTTTGCTACTTCCATTACCCATTCTACAATAGTCTGAAGTACAGCTGGCTCTTGACCAACGGCAGAACCCATACCCCGCTCACACATACCATGCGGACAACCAAAATTTAATTCTATTCCATCAGCCCCTGCATTTTCAACATCTTTGATTATTTGTATCCACTCTTCTTTGGTCTCAACCATAAGGGATGCAATTACAGCATGATCAGGAAAGTACTTCTTGACTTCTTCCATCTCTCTGAGATTATCTGCCAACGGCCGATCAGTAATCAACTCAATGTTACTAAACCCTGCCATCCGAGCGCCTCCATAATTTACAGAACCATATCTACTCGAAACATTAATAACAGGTACACCAAGTGTTTTCCACACTGCACCACCCCAGCCCGCATCAAATGCTTTCATAATCTGATATCCGGAATTAGTCGGTGGCGCGGAAGCCAACCAAAATGGATTTGGTGATTTTATACCTGCAAAGTCTATGTTAAGGTTTGGCATACTTTTATTTTTTTGCTGAATCGCAGAATCGCTTTGGTTCTATTGATCTCCAAGCTTTATCAATTCATTAATTTCAATTTTCAATTATTCATTATTCATTCTCATTAAGCCATTTCTCTATACCTTGGGCTGCCATCTTTCCTTCGTATGCGGCATTGACTACTTCTGCTCCTCCGTTGACAGCATCGCCTCCAGCAAAATACTTTGGATTTGTACATTGAAAACTCTGATCGTTCACAACGATCTTTTTTCTCTTATCCAATTCCAAGCCATCAATCAATTCAAGAAAGTGCTTTTGCTTTGCCTGGCCAGTTGCTTTGATCACCATTTCGGCATCAACTATAAATTCACTTCCTTGTATGTTTTCAAGTCTCCCATTTACTTCTTGAGTTCTAATAAATTGTACTCCAGTAGCTTTGCCATTTCCAACAATTTCAATTGGTTGTGCATTAAAAACGCTTTCTACACCAGCGCTAATGGCTAACTTATATTCAAATCCGTAGGCACCCATATCTTCCTTTGATCTTCTATAGGCTAGCACCACTGACTCCGCTCCCATCCTCGCAGATTGTGAGGCAGCATCCATGGCTGTATTCCCTCCGCCGATAACAACCACTCGATTTGGAACAGCCAATTGATGATGTTTCATTCGGAGTTCTTCTATGAATTCTACTGCACCAACTACATTGATTTTATCTTCTCCTGGCAATCCTATTTGGGCCGTAGCTCCTATTCCAACGCCAAGAAATATTGCATCATATTCAGTCTCTAATTGTTCTAATTGTGTTTTACGCTCAATAGGATGGTTACAGATGAAATTTAAACCCATTTGTTTTTCAAGAAAGTTAATTTCTTCCTCAACCTCTTGATTTGTAATTTTATATGCTGCTATTCCATGCAAAGTCAGTCCAGAAGGTTTCGATTTGGCTTCATATATATCGACCTCATATCCCATTGTCCGCAATTCACATGCACAGGCTATTCCTGCTCCACCTGAACCAATTACAGCAACTTTTCTTCCATTGCTTGATCCAGGAGTAAATAGTATCTTGTCTTTTTTAATGGCATCTGAAGTTGCAAAATTTTGCAACCGTCCAATTTGAATTGGAGGAAGATCTTGGTGATTGAATACACATGCGCCTTCACATAATTCTCCAGTAGGACAAATTGTACCACAGGCATTTCCTAGCCAATTCGATTCATAAATAGTCTTAGCTGAGCCAGTCATATTACCTGAATTTATCTGCTTGATAAACAAAGGAATGTCTATCCCAGTAGGGCAGGCTGTTATGCAAGGGGCGTCATAGCAAAATAGGCATTTTGAACTTTCAAAATGTGCCTCCGTCGCATTCATCAAAGGTTTCTTTTGAGTAAAGTTTTGTTCAAACTCTATTTCCGATGTCGGTCGTTTGTATTCTGACATTTAATTCGTTTTTAATACTGTTTCAATTCATTATTAAAATTGTTCATTTTTCAATCGCCACCCGTCGCTTACGCCGCCTGCCCCGTCTTGCGGGGTTCCTTTCCTTTTCGACTATCGTCGACATTCTTCGAGATCGGCCAGTCATAATTCTGTTATCTTTCCATAGGTTTCAGGTCGTCTATCTCTGAAAAATTGCCATGTAGACCTGACTTCTTCTATCAAGTCTAAATCAAATTCTGCGATTAACAATTCATCATCATATTCAGATGCTTGTGAAAATATTTGCCCTCTAGGATCTACAAAATAAGATGTTCCATAAAACCTTCCAAGACCCCATGGTTTTTCTTCTCCAACTCTATTGATGCAACCCATAAAATAACCATTGGCCGCTGCATGTGCAGGTTGTTCTAACTTCCATAAGTATTGTGAGAGTCCAGCAACAGTTGCAGAAGGATTATAAACAATCTCTGCACCATTCAATCCTAAAATTCTAGCACCATCGGGAAAGTGTCTGTCATAGCAAATGTAAACACCAACCTTTGCATACTTTGTTTGAAAAACTGGGTATCCCAAATTGCCAGGTTTGAAGAAAAACTTCTCCCAAAAGCCAGTTGTATGTGGAATATGATTTTTTCGGTATTTCCCTAAATAAGTTCCATCAGCATCTATAACGGCAGCGGTATTGTACAACACTCCAGGAGACTCCTTTTCATAAATTGGTACTATGATCACCATATTATGTTTCTTCGCAAGAACCTGCATTTTTTCCGTAGTTGGACCAGGCACTGATTCGGCAGATTCATACCATTTTTTATCCTGTCCTGGACAAAAATAAGGCGTATTGAAAATTTCCTGCAGGCATAATATCTGAACGCCTTGCTTACCAGCTTCTTCAATATAGGGGATGTGCTTATCGTACATCGCATCCATTATTTCTTTTATACTGCCTTCTCCTTCAGTCATAGGAAGGCTCATTTGTATCAATCCTGATTTTACTTTTCGTGCCATATAGTTTGTCTTTAAATCAATATTTTTAACTAATTATAAGTTTACGTTCTTACACATGCAAAGAGGTCTTTCCTCTTTTCACAAATTGGCCATAGCCAGGCTTGAGTAAACATTTATTATTCTCAATGGCTACTTGACCTCTGAGTAAAACGGTTTCTGTTTTTCCTGTCACCTTAAACCCTTCATAAGAAGAATAATCGGCATTCATATGGTGGCTTTCATGGGAAAGGGTATGTTTTTTAGTAGGATTAAAAATGACTAAATCTGCATCTCCTCCTATAGCAATAGTTCCTTTTTTAGGATACATACCAAAGATCTTAGCTGCATTGGTTGATGTTAATTCTACATATTTTGAGAGTGAGATTCTTCCTTTTCTTACGCCTTCTGAAAACAACAGTTCCATTCTATGTTCGATCGCTGGGTGACCATTAGGTATTTTAGAAAAGTCATCTTTACCCATCTGCTTTTGCTTCCACGTAAATGGACAATGATCTGTTCCTACTACTTGAATCAGCCCTTGGTTTATACCCGACCAAAGGGAAGTTTGATCTTTCTTTTCTCGAAGAGGAGGACTCATGACCCATTTTGCACCATCTTTCCTTTTGTAAAGGCTTGCATCCAAGGTAAGATATTGCGTGCAAGTTTCAACAAATACTTTTTGATTTCTCATTGTGCTTTTTCGGACGGCATTAAGCGCACCTTCACATGTCATATGCACAATATAACCAGGACAGCCCGTATAATCCAGCATATCAGTAAATCTTGCCGAAGCTTCTGCTTCTGTAATCTCAGGTTGAGACAAGTAATGATATATCGGCTCCATATTTCCAGCCTTTCTATTTTTTTCAATGAGCGAATCTATCACATCACCATTCGTGGCGTGTACAGTGACTAGTCCACCATTTTCTTTTACAACCTTCATGAGTTGCACCATTTGACCATCGTCAATCATTAGTGCTCCCTTGTAAGCCATGAATGTTTTAAAACTAGTTATGCCTTCCTTCTCAATCATATGCACAACCTCTTTCGCAACTTTAGGATTGAAATCGGTGACTGCCATATGATAAGAGTAATCCCCAATGGCTTTGTTTTTAGATCTTCCTTGCCATGCTTTTAGAGCATTTTTTAGCGTATCCCCTTGTGTCTGTAGGATAAAATCAATAACCATTGTAGTCCCGCCAAAGAGTGCAGCTCGCGTCCCAGATGTATAATCATCGCTCGAAGATGTACCCATAAATGGCATATCTAAATGGACATGAGGATCAATGCCTCCTGGGAAAACCAATTTGCCTTTTGCATTAATCGTTTTATCCGCTTTATATGGGAGATCTTTTCCTATCGCTACAATCAATTCACCTTCCGTATAAATATCAGCAATATAATCTGATTCGGCAGTAACAACTCTTCCATCTTTAATCAGTATAGACATCTATTTTTTTGATTTCATTAATAAATAATAAGCTACAAAAGAGACAATGAAGCCAGAGAACCAAGATAGTTTATAAAGTGCATCCAGACTTGGAACAAAATAACCAATAATGGCAACAAATACTCCCAATGCTAAAGCAATCATAGCAGAAATATTAAAACCGCCAGTATACTTAAATTGGCCTTCTTCTTTGTAAAGCTCGTCTAAAGGAATCTCCATTTTTCTAATGATGAAGTAATCACATAACATGATACCAAGAACAGGCCCTAATAGTCCACTGATGAAAATCAATATGTTACTAATTTCACTCATCAAGTACCAAGGGCAGATGATAATTCCTATTATTCCTGTAATCAAGCCTCCCATTCTGAAAGATATTTTTTTAGGATTCAGGTTTGAAAACGCATTGGCTGGAGCTATCACATTAGCTGCAATATTTGTACTTAGTGTAGCAATGATCATAAATATCTGAGAAATAATTACAACTACTGGGTTCTCAAATTTGGCTAGAAGGGTGACTGGATCCCATGGCGCATTGTTGCCAATGAGTATGTCGTCAAAGATGATGACAGCAGCACAACTTACAAATATTCCAACAAAAGAATAGAGCATCATAGTCCCTGGAAGTCCAATAAACTGTCCCATTACTTGCTCTCTTTGGGTAGCTGAATATCGTGTAATATCTGCAATGCTTAAAGACATAGTAGCCCAAAACCCAACCATTATGGTCAACCATAAAATGTAGCTCCATAATTTGGACCCCGTATTACTTGTATTTACTTCTTCAATAGATAAAGATACTTCTGCTGATTCGATGAAACCAGTATAAGTGCTTTTTCTGAGTTGTACTTTCCTATTCTCCGTACTTCCAATAAGTGGAATAGTTGTATTGTCCAATTTTAACCAATTTCCTACTTGGTCATTATTAAACAATCGATATTCTGTGGCTTTAGGATTTCCATTGCTATCCATTGCGGGATTGAGGTGGATGATATTTTGTCCAGATTCTGTATTTATGCTTGGAGCAGCCAAATAGTGACTTTGGCTTAAAACATTTTTAAAACCTCCTCCTTTATTTGCTCCCCAACCTATCAGGATTAAACCCATTAGAATAAGAATAGGTGCAGAGTACTGCTCAAGAAATTTTATACTTTCTGTTCCTTTCCATATGAAATACATATTTAACAACCAAAATAATCCAAACCCAACAAACTTTCCAAAACTTATTCCGTCCACCGCTTGTCCACCAGTAACTGCATTGAAGATGGCATATAAAGCTAAGCCACCAATCCAAGTTTGAATTCCAAACCAACCACAAGCTACTATGGCTCTGACAATTGAAGGTATATGGATTCCTGTGATTCCGAATGAGGATCGACCAAGCACAGGGAAAGGGATTCCGTACTTTACGCCGGCATGTCCGTTTAGGACCATTGGTATTGTAATAATAAGATTTGCTAATCCAATAATGATTAAAGATTCGAGCCAAGTCATACCACTTCCGATCATGTATGAGGCTAATAAGTAGGTTGGAATACAAACAGCCATGCCTACCCAAAGTGCAGCAAGTGACCACATGGACCATGTTCTTTCCTCAGGTGGAACAGGTTTTAGATCTTCACTATATAAACTAGAATAAGAGAGATCCTCCTTTAGAATTACGATATCTTTATTTTTCATCCTTCATAATATTGATCAGCAATTTCCAAAGCCTTTGATATGATTTCCAACCCTTCATCGATCTGTTCTTCAGTAATAATTAAAGGTGGTGCTAGAAAGATGAAATTCCACTTTACAAAAGTAAACATCCCTAATTCTTTCAGTTTCCCTGCAATTTTAGCTCCGATGGCTCCTTCTGCCCCCTTTGCATTCCATGGAATTAGTTGTTCTTTCGTCTCTCTGTTTTTTACCAATTCGATACATCCGAGTAGTCCTGTATTCCTAAAATCTCCAATCGATGGATGTTTGTCTATTAGGACTCTCATCTTCCGCTCTAAATATAATCCTTTTGAAGCAGCATTCTCAACCAGGTTTTCACTTTCTATTATTCTGATGTTTTCCAATCCTGCAGCACATGCAACTGCATGAGCTGAATAAGTTAGTCCAATAACTAGTGGTTTTTCATTAAAAGCCTCTGCTATGGTGTCCGTAACCACTGTTCCACCCAATGGGATATAACCTGAAGTCAATCCCTTGGCCAATGCCATAATATCAGGAGTAACATTATGATGATCTACTCCAAACCACTTGCCTGTTCGACCAAAACCACTCATAACCTCATCAGAAATGAGTAATATTCCATACTTGTCTGCGATTCTTCGTAGACCTTGCCAATAATTCTTCGGATATTTGATGCAGCCCGAAGAACCAGATTCACCTTCCATGAGGATTGCTGCTACGCTTCCTGGATTCTCATAATTAATGACTTGTTCCAGATTTCTTAATGCAAGTTCTCCGCATTCTTCCATTGACTTACTATTCCATGGACATCGATAGAAGTAAGGATTTTCTACGCGTACAAAACCTGGAGCTTGTTGGTCATCAACAGCATGTTTTCTAGGATCTCCTCCTGCAGAAATCGCTCCATATGTGGCACCATGATAAGCTCTATATTGGCAAATTATTTTTGTTCTTCCCGTATACAACCTAGCCACTTTAACGGCATTTTCTATCGCTTCAGCCCCACTGTTGGTGAAAAGTGTTTTTGTCAAATTCCCTGATGTCAATTCAGCTATTTTCTTCCCTAGCTCGCCTCTTACTTCTGTAGCTGCGCCAGGATAGACAAAACTGAAATCTTTCATTTGACGAGAGACCGCCTCTGTTATTCTTTGATCTCCATGGCCAATATTGACATTCATCAATTGAGAATTGAAGTCGAGGTATTTTTTACCTGTACTATCCCAAAAGTAGGCTCCTTTGGCTCTTTCTATATTGAGTGGATTTAATCCTCGTTGTTTTGACCAGGAGAATAGCGTATAGTCTAGGCTATTCTTAATAATATCTACCGCCATGTTTGTAGTTTTTATCAATATGTATAATAATAAATTGGCTCACTAAATTCTAGATTCGGCATCCTTATTCGACAATCAATATATCTCATAAATCAACTCATCCAATCCCTTTTATCTTCTGGATTCCACTTCGTAGTTGTCTTTTTGTTTTGTGTCCAAAATTCGATAGAACTTTTACCCGTAATATCTCCGACTCCAAATTTTGATTCATTCCATCCTCCGAATGAGAAAGGTTCTCTAGGTACAGGTACGCCGATATTGACACCGATCATTCCAGCACTTGCACCCTCCATTACTCTCTTGGCCATAGATCCGCTTTCTGTAAATACAGCTGCTGCATTTCCATAATTTGACCCATTTTCGATTCGGATGGCTTCGTCTATATCACTTGCTCTGATAATAGAAATCACAGGACCAAAAATCTCCTCTTTGGCAACTGCCATATCTGGTTTCACATGATCTATAATGGTTGGTCCTACATAAAAACCTTTTTCATGTCCTGGAACAGTTACTCCCCTACCATCCACTAATATTTTTGCGCCTTGGGCTTCTGCTTCGGCAATATATCTTTCGATTCTATCTTTTGCCGCTTGACTAATTACGGGTCCAAGGTTTTTACCCGGTACAATTAGTTTCGCCTCATCGACCATTTTATCAATGATGTGTTGTACTTTATCAACCCCAACCATTACTGAAGCTGCCATGCATCTTTGTCCTGCACAACCTGCCATGGATGCCACCACGTTGTTTGCTGTCATATCAGGATTGGCATCTGGTAAGACAAGTAGATGGTTTTTTGCACCTCCTAACGCAACACACCGTTGTAGATTTCCACTCGCTCTTTTGTATACAATTTTAGCTACTTTGGTTGATCCTACGAATGAAGTTGCTTTGATATCTGGATGATCGCAAATGGCTTCAACCACTTCTTTCCCACCATTGACAATATTAAATACACCATCTGGCAATCCGGCTTCTTTTAGTAAATCCCCCATTCGTACTGCACTAAGCGGAACCATTTCAGATGGTTTGAGTACTAAGGTGTTTCCAAGTACAAGTGCATTGGGTACAGTCCAATGAGGGACCATATTTGGAAAATTGAAAGGTGTAATACATGCCACTACTCCAAGT
The DNA here is from genome assembly GCA_913061325.1 of uncultured Saprospirales bacterium. Classification (GTDB taxonomy): domain Bacteria; phylum Bacteroidota; class Bacteroidia; order Chitinophagales; family Saprospiraceae; genus CAJXUU01. Next base: position 12,040 of record CAJXUU010000064.1, read on the forward strand.
GGTTTTCTTTCTATTCTGCATTCGACACCTTTACTGACCTCTTGGATTTCATTGCTTACAATTTGTGGTAGTGATACAGCAAATTCGCAGAGCTCCATACTTTTTAATACTTCTGCACGAGCCTCACCTTCAGTCTTCCCATTTTCTAAATGGACCAAATTCGTTAACTCTTCAATATTTTCTTCGAGCAATTGGCGATACTTAAAAAATATCTGAACCCGCTCCTTAAGTGTCATACCTGACCACATTGGAAATGCATTTTTAGCGGCAGCTACTGCCGCATCCAAATCTGAACTGTTGCTCATCGGTAGATTAGAAATGACCGATCCATCGAGTGGAGAAATAATGTCCATAGAAGTCTGACCGTTTCTCAACTTTTGACCATTTATGAGATTCTTAACTTGTGCTTGAGGCGTCATTAATATTGATTTTGTTATGTGAATAGTAAAAAACCACAAATCAAAATACAAAAATAATGCTAGAATTGGAGAATATGGATAGGTCATTCTACAGCATAAACTGATATATACTAACTATTGCTTAAACTTTTCTTAATCTCTTTAATGCTATAGTTTAGTTTTCGATGACCTCTTTTCAAATTTCATACCTCAATAGCCTCAAAGCATTCAGCACGACGACCAGCGTAGAACCTTCATGTCCTACTACTGCGGGACCAATTGCTATTGTTCCCATAATAGTCAAAGGGACTAAGATAGCTACCATGCTTAAACTAATAATTAAGTTTTGCTTAATAATAAGTTTTGCTTTCCGACTTAGACCAATAGCGAATGGAAGATTATCTAGTTTATCTGCCATCAAGGCAATATCTGCTGTTTCCAATGCAACATCTGAACCCGCTGCCCCCATTGCGATTCCAACTGTACTTTTAGCCATTGCAGGAGCGTCATTTACGCCATCTCCGACCATTGCAACATAACCTTCTTGTTGTTTTAATCGTTCTATTGCCTTTACTTTATCTTCTGGAAGCAAACTCCCCATTGGGTCAGTTATCCCTATACTTTTAGCGATTGCATTCGCTACTTTTTGATTATCTCCTGTAAGCATAATCATCCGCTTGATGCCCATTTTTTTCAGCTTAGAAAGAGTTGAAATGGCCTCTGGACGGGCAACATCCATCACGGCAATGATGCCCAAATATTCATTATCTTGATGAATAATCATAGATGTATGACCACCTGACTCCAGTTCCGACATTTTCAAGTCTATTTCTTTAGGCACGACTTCTCCAGTCAATTCTTCAAAAAGTCTTCGGTTGCCAATATGAATTATACTACCCATCCAATTAGCTTGTACGCCCCTAGCTATTAATGCTTTTAAGTTTTCTGCTTTAGGAATATCGATGTTTCCCAATTCTTTTTTGCCCCCAGTAACAATAGCTGCAGCCAAGGGGTGGTCACTCAATGCTTCTACTGCAACAGCTATTTTTAAAAGATGTGTTTTGGTAATTGCTCTATATGGAATTGCATGTGTCAAAGTTGGTCTACCTTCGGTTAGCGTTCCTGTTTTGTCAAATGCAATGGCTTTTATACCACCCAATTCTTCAAGTGGGCGACCACCTTTAATCAAAACACCTTGACGGGCCGCTCGTGCAATTCCTGCCAATACTGCACTTGGTGTAGAGATGGCTAATGCACAAGGGGAAGCCGCTATAAGTACCGACATAGCTCTATAAAAACTTTGTTGAAAGGTTTCATCAATAACAATAAAAGTTAATAACAACAATAATACTAAAGCCAAAACTATCGGAACATAATATTTTTCAAACTTATCAGTAAGATGCTGTGTGCTTGACTTTTGTGTTTCGGCTTCTTTTACTAAAGTAATTAGTCGAGAAAGTGTACTGTCCTTCGCTAGCTTTAATACTTTAATTTCCAATACTCCACTACCATTCATTGTTCCAGCGAATACCCGGTGCTCTGGATGAAGCTTATTAATCTCGTTTTCACTTTGCCAGTTGAGACTAGGGTACTTATCTATTGGTGCACTTTCACCTGTGATGGCTGCTTGGTTGACAGGACTTGTACCTTTTGTAACTACTCCATCTGCAGCAATTTTCGTATTGGGTTTTACAACAATAATATCGCCTATAATAAGCTGTTCGATATGCACTTCGGTCAATTCACCGTTTCGTTTGACCAAGGCCACTGGTGGTGCTAAATCAGAAAGAGCTGCAATAGATTTCCTTGCTCGTTTCATCGCATAATGCTCTAAAGCATGTCCCAAACTAAATAAAAAAAGTAGCAAAGCACTTTCTCCCCACTTCCCCAAAGCCGCTGCACCTAAAGCTGCAAACAGCATTAAGAAGTCTATTTCAAACTTTCCTCTTAGTAAATCTCTACCTGCGGCTATGAAAGTAAAAATTCCACCGAAAACAGCTCCGACAATAAAAAAAGTAGTAGCTAAATTTTCAGAGTCACCTATGGCAAATGAAAAAACAACTCCTAAAATCCACGACACACCGCTAAAGATTGCAAAATAAAGTTCAGTATTTTCTCCTAATATGTTGAGATAAGAATATACATGATTACTGTCTTTATTTTGTGACTGCTCTTTATCAGTTTTTACAGTGACGATATTTAAACCCAATTTTTTAACCGATTTGATAATCTCAGCTTGATTGGTTTGATTGTCATCCCATTCTACATGCATAAGCCCGGAAGCTGAAATAGACACATAACTTACACCTCTTTTTGTTCCTAAAATTTGTTCAATTCTACGAGCACCTCGTGTATGGTTACTTTTCCCTATTTGGATTTGGATTTTGTTCATGTTGGATTTATGTACGCATTGAATATTTTAGAATTTCCTTTTTTTATTGATGTATATCGCATCAGAATAGGATCAGATAGCGTATATCTCTGTCTGAAATAAAGGTACATATTTATCAAAATCAGCGTGTACTTTTCTAAAATTCATTACGAAAATCAATTCACACAAGAAGCTTTAAACTTAATCCTGCACCCATGATCATTTGTTGCTAATTATTACATACCGTTTTCTTTTTCTCCTTCGAGTTCCACTTTTATTATAGTGAAAGATTAATCGGTAATTTCCTTCATCTATTTTTCTAAATTCAAAGTAATCGTGTTTAGTTTTTTATTTGTTTTCCAATATTATCATAATTTTTCAGGGTCTTTAGCGCCCATAATGTCTGTATACCAGCCCATTCTAATTTTGTCCCTTGACTAACTCCATACCACGTCTCCCAACGTCCATCATTTTTCTGTCTATTGATTAGTTCTTTTAAGTCAGATTCAATTGTCTCTTTAGTAAATAATGAATATAGAATGCTTTCGGAAGAAGGGGCATAATTTAAACTATGCGGTTTTCCATAAAGTCCCCACCCATTATCCGATTTATCTTTACAAATAACTCCGTCAGACAATATCCAATTCTTTAAGTCGTTGATTGTTTTTTTAGCTTTATCTTGACTTTTTGTATGTTTTAAAAACGTGATCCATCTTGGTACACATAGATAGCAAAAAACATGTTTATCTTTTATTCTCTCAAATTCACTCCAAACAAACTGTTCCGCTTTTTTCATCCAAGGAATATCAATCTGATATTTTTCCAAAATTCCAAGTAGTGGTGCAGTCGTACTTAAAGCACCCCATTCTTTAACTGTTTTAAAGTGTTCTTCACAAGGATAAGTGCTTTTGGGTCTAAACATCCACGGAATTCCACCTTTTTCTGTTGTAATGCTTTCAAAATAAGGCATAAAGTCATTTAGAATGATTTTTTTTGTCAGATACCCAACTTCATCGAGCGTTTCAAGTGCCATAATGCTAAAAAGAGGTTGACTTTCTGGTGATGCTGTATCTGGTTCCATTCCGTGTCCAAATCCACCGTCAGTATTTCGGTAAGCATACACTGCATGAAAAACACCTTTCATATCTCCATTTGCAAAATGAAATTCAAATAAACGTCTTTCAATCATTCTTGCATTTGTCAATATAAAATCGCGTGCTTTTAGGAAGTTATTTTTTGGTAAAATCATTTTGTTTTGAAGGATTTCTTTAATTCTGACCATCGTTCGCTAAGTTGTTGATTATCAATAGTCATTTTTCTTCCTCAAATTTAAACTTTCAACTTCATTATATCAAACTTCCAAGGCGAACGTTAGCAAGGGAAATTAATTTGCCAAGAAAAATTGATATTTTTTGCCATCAATTTTGGTCGGTCGAATCTGAGGAATTACCGCTAACGTCTCAATACTTGGCGCGTTTCAATGCCCTAAATGCATTGTTAGGTTATCGTTCTTTAAGTATGTTTAGAAGTCACCTTTCTCCATTTGTCAGTTATTAATAGCAATCACTTTAACGATTTCGGTGGTCTAAGATAAATCAGCACAAATAGCAAAATAACCTGTAATGCAAGCACAATTATTTTTCGATTGATTTCTTGAAAGTTAATAAAAAGTGCAGCATGCATTGCGATATATATATCCACAGCAAATAGAACCCCCATCTCCTGCGAGCTATTGTACCACCGGCTCCAGTTGTAAGCAATATGCCCATTATTAATATATAATAGAAATATCCTACTAAAGTGAAAGAAAGTATCTGTTTATCTGCCCGAATATTAATAAATTCTTCCACTTTCAAGGTGGCTTCAGTTAGATCTGAAAAGTTAACAATTTTGTATGCTTGGGCAAGCAATGCTCCTCCAGTTTAATAGGAAGGTTTAGTTGCTGCTTTATAATTTATGTTATCGTCTATTAAAATTAATCCTTTTTCAGATACTTTTATTTTCAAATCCTGCATGCCTCCATTTTGGTGACCATTGATAAAAAATTCATTTTCACTAACCTGTTTTAATTTTACTTTTTGAATAGAGCTTGTTCTAATGTTATCATCATTAAACATCCCTTGAATTTGATTCCTAGAGTTAATTCCTATAACAAAACCTACATCTTCTTTTTCAAAATGAAATCTAATATGTACCGTCTTACTCCCTTCATCTCCTTCAGTTTTATAAATATTGTAAAAATTGAATTCTCCCGCTTGTTTTATGAAATAAGCCCACATTCCTTTTAACTGATTTATACCTTCTTCTGAACCTAAAAAACCTTTCATATCATCATTGGCATAATCAGCAAGACCTTCGAAATTTTGGGTGCTCATTGCATTGGCAAAAAATAAAGCAGTTTCACTTGTTTTGTTATCTTCTTTAGCATCTCTTGAAAATTTATATGTAAAAACTGACCAAGATTCTTTTCCTAATGTTTCAAGTGAATACCCATCACCTTGTTTTCTTAGGAGCAATGAATGGTCAATATCTAGCATATATGTTCTACTAAAATCTGCAGTATTTTGGTTATTCATCTTAATTGCTATTGGGAGCAATTCGGGATTTTTACCTTGCAAAACAGCAATAACGTTATCAATTATTTCCCCATCTACAAACTGACCTTTTCCTTGAAAAGTACTTTCAGAAATTAGATCCGTAGAAGTTGCATTGGATAAGATGATGATCTTCACATTTTTTTGCGGTAATGAACCTATTATAGAAGTAACACCTGGAAGTAAACCGGTATGGTTAATCCATTTTTCTCCCCCTTTATTTTCAATTCTCCATCCTAATCCATATTCCGAATCATTAACGCCTCTAGATTGTGTTAAGCTGTAAAGTTTATCTACAGAAGCTGGGTTTAACAATTTTCCGTTTTCTAAGGCTTTCATAAAGTTATATAAATCACCTGTAGTTGAATTAATGTTTCCAGCACCAATTATCCAAGATGAGTGAATGGAGTTCGTCAATTTTTTAAACTCATTCATACCTAAGCCACTATATGGAAAAGCTCTTTGGTTTAATACCTTATAGCCGTTAACAGCTGTGTTTTTCATGTTGGCAGGTTCAAAAACAGCCTGTTCCATATAGTCAGAATACGACAGCTTAGTTACATTTTCAATAATATGTGCTAAAAGCGTATATCCAAAATTATTGTATTCATACCCTGTTCCTGGTTCATATTTTAGTTTTGAATCCTTAAATTTTTCAAAAAGTTCATTTAGTGTAATCGGATTTTCTCCAGGCATTAAGCCATTTCCTTGGTCGTCTATTCTACCGACATTAGCTTGCATACCAGAACTATGGTTTAGCAAATGGCGAATTGTTATTTTCTTAGAAAAATCGGGTATGAAATTTGGGAAATAAGTGCTAATTGGTGTTTCTAATGTAAGTTTACCCTGGTCTACTAATTTCATTATCCCTACAGCGGTCAATGGTTTAGTAACAGAAGCAATTCTAAATATGGAATTTTCAGTATTCTTTTTGAAATTTTCCGCATCGGCATCACCAAAGCTTTTTTTATAAATAATTTTATCATTTTGACTTATTAATACATTACCTATAAAACGATTATAATGTGCATAGCTTTCAAATACTTCATTGATGCTTTCTTCTAATTTCTTATTAGAACTTGTCTGACTAAATGAGTTAAATCCTAAGAATAATCCCATTATGATTGCAATTGTTGTTTTCATTTATTTATAATTTAAGATGAATATGAAGCAATAGTAATACGTAATAATCGTAGAATAAAAAGAATGTGATTGTTAGGTCTTTTAATGTGATAGATACTCTAAACGATGTGAAACAGCATAAACTTCACAAGAATATTGGGTTTGGTCACTTTAAGTATCCCCTTCATCCCTACACTGGTTTAGAACGCGATTAAAATCCTATTTTGAGACTTAAATAGTTAGAATGAAAAGGTATTTAGAAGCTATAATACATGTTTTGATTTGGGGAGTTGCTTATTTCTTGATTCTAAATTATGTAAATACAATCTCTGATTTCAGGAAAGATGAAGGTCCATTTTGGCTAGCAATATTGTTTGGAATGGGTATGAACCAAGTTATATTTTATTCTACCGCTTTTTTTATTGTTCCAAGATTTTTACGTCTAAAAAAAATACCGCTTTTAATCGTTACCTTAATAAGTGCTTTTGTTCTCATTAATTTATTCGAGAGCTTTATTGACTATTATTGGTTGGTTGGCTTTTTCTCCAGTGAAAGTGAGTCTTATCTGAGCTATTTGAACTATAATTCAATAAGTAGTTTTTTTATACTCTTACTTGGTTTATCATATGCCTTAATTAAGTATTGGTTTCAAAGTGAAAAATTGAAGAGGGTTTTATATGAAGAGAAACTAACCACAGAAATGGCTTTTCTGAAGGCTCAAATAAATCCTCATTTTTTGTTTAATGTGCTCAATAGTTTTTATGCCAAGGCATTAAAAAATGATGTGCCCGAATTGGCAGATGGTATAGCTAAATTAGCTGAATTGATGCGATATATGGTGTATGAGACTAATGAAGATAACGTGGCATTGGAAAAAGAAATTCATCATCTCAAAAAATTCATTCAAGTATATCAGTTACGCATTGCTGAAGATGATGATGTGTTTATTAATTTCACTATTAAAGGAGCTATTGAAAACATACAAATTAGCCCTATGTTGCTTATTCCATTTGTTGAAAACGCTATTAAACATGGAATAGACACAAAGACTAAATCCATCATAGATATATCTTTGGAGGTCGCTAAGAATAGTTTATCATATAAAGTGACCAATACAATGCATCAAGCCGTTTATGGTTTGAAGAACAGTGCCTCAGGATTCGGTCTTGATAATTTAAAAAAAAGACTAGCTATTCTGTATCCCAATGCACATACTATGGAAACAAAAGTGGAAAAAGGATATTTTATATCTTTACTTAAACTGCAAATTAATTAACTGTTTTATGGATTATATAATAATTGACGATGAACCAGATGCTATTGATGTTCTTAAGTTTCATCTAAATAATATTCCTTTTATGGAATTAAAAGCAACATTTAGAGATCCTTTGGACGCTCTTGAATACCTTCAAAAGCATACCGTTGATCTTCTTTTCTTAGATATCAACATGCCTAAATTATCTGGAATTAGCTTTCCTAAGTTTTTAGAAAAACCGCCACTTATTATTTTTACAACAGCCTATTCAGAATATGCTTTGGAGAGTTACGAACTTAAAGCGGTGGACTATCTATTAAAACCCATAGAATTTGATCGATTACTAAAAGCAGTAATGAAAGCAAAAGAAGTATTGAATCAAAATAAAGCAGGAGTAAAAGCAAGCCCTAAAACTTCTCAAGAGATACATGAACAAACCGTTTTTATTAAAAGCGGTTCGGAATTTCATCAAATCTCTATTCAAAATATCAAATATATAGAAAGTGATGGTAATTATGTGACGTTCCATACTACCAAGCGTTCTATTCTTGCACGTTACAAAATATCAGAAGTGAAAGAGTTGTTGCCTCATCAGTTCTTTGTAAGAATACATCGTTCCTTCATTGTTGCATTAAAACATATAGAAACGGTCAAAAAACACGCTGTAGTTATTGACGCTAAGGAGATTCCTATAAGTAGTAATTATAGAGAAGAATTTTTAACTATTATAGATGGTATTAGTAAGAATAGAGACAATTAAACCTAAAGACAACTAATTCTATCGGATGGCTTGTTTACGCTTATCGCTAATGGAGGTCGGTCTCGCATAAACGCAGTATGGGCGATAGCCCATACTACCGTTTTATGCAGTCTATCACAAAAATTATATCGTTTTACGATAATTGATAATGTCCCATGAATTGAAAAGGATGGCAAAACCTATCATTATAAATAAGTGTTTTGCAAAATCTCTTGAAACTTATCCTTGATTAAGAATAAAAGTTAATGTGAGTTCATTTCACTTTTTCGTTTCTCCAGTTGTACTTCTAGATCTCTTATAGTTTTAGCTATTGATGTTTCAAAACTGACTTCATTAGAAGAAGCGAATATTCTTGGACCTGGACAACTAAGTATGATTTCACATATTTTCCCTTTTGCGTCAGTATCTTTTTCTTTAAAAAAAGAACATCCGCTCTAATGAGTCAGACATATTTTTTAGATAGTTGCTCAATCTTTTGTAGAACGAGTTGCTTAACCGTATTATTTTTTTCTGTTCGTACAAATTGAATTATTGATTCCATAATATTTGTTGCTGTCTCTTATACACATCTCCGAGCCCACGAGACAGGCAGAAATCTCG
>CAJXUU010000065.1 GCA_913061325.1 uncultured Saprospirales bacterium
AATGAATAAATATCAGCACATAAAAACGTACTTTATTAATGCATCATTCCTAAGTTTAAAAAAATCAATACTTTTGCGGAATGTTGGAATGGTTGCGGCAATTATTTGCTTTTAATAAAGAAGAAGAAATAGAAGACCCTATGAAGTACCTCGCAGTAGGCTTAGGAAATATTGGTGGTGAATATGATAATACCAGGCATAATATCGGTTTCGATGTAGTTGATTATCTGGCTGAACAGCACGAAGGAAAATGGAAAACAGAAACGTTAGGCGATGTCTGTGAAATCAAACATAAAGGAAGAACGATTGTGCTCCTCAAACCTTCCACATATATGAATCGCAGCGGTAAAGCTGTAAATTACTGGATGACTAAGAAAAAGATTCAAAAAGAGAATCTCCTAGTTATTGTGGATGATCTTCATCTCGACTTAGGTAAACTAAGACTTAGAGGCAAAGGGAGTGATGGTGGTCACAATGGATTAAAAGATATCCAACAAGTATTAGGCGGTAGCAATTACCCTAGATTAAAATTTGGAATCGGAAATGATTTCCATTCTGGACAGCAAGTCGATTTTGTACTCAGTAAATGGACAAATGAAGAACAAGACAAACTTCATAAAGTAATAAAAAAGGCAGCAGACGCAACTAAGAGTTTTGCAACAATAGGCATCAAATTTACTATGGAACAGTTTAATGGATGACTTTTAAAACTTGTTAGAATTAAAACTTATTAGAATTAAAATTAAGATAACCGATGAGTCTATCGTATCTACCACCTGGCTCTTGAAGATAAACTAATACTTGGTACATATTTTCTGCATCAGCCCAACTGCCTTCTATAGGCGCTGGATCTAATTGTCCATCTACATCAACTGCGTAGAAATAATCATAGAATCCCTGCTTCAACAGAACTTCGGCTACATATACTTCCCTATCTTCATAATATCTCATTCGGTACATTTCATCTGGTTTCCAGTCTGTAAACCTACCCGCTACATAAACTTCTTCTTCTAGTTCATGTGATTCTAAAGTAAATATCACATTAGCATAGTCACCTCCTACCCTATCTGATCCTTGATCTTTATTTTGAATAACAAATTGCCCATTTGCATCCGGGACCGTTGTATAATATGAGTTTCTTCTTGATTTACCTAGATTAAGCAAAACATCCGTGCCATATGCATTTAAGTCTATAGACCGTATTCCATTTGAAGTATAATCCAACGTACGAATATCTATAGGTCGAAATTCTTTGTACGCGGGGAATGACACTTTTCCAGTGTTATCAATTGTCATTCTATCTCCAACTGTGAATTTCGGATTTAAGTCTTCTATAGCGGTATCCCATCTGTAATTCTGAATGATTGTAACAAAAACATTATTCCTAGAATCTATTATCGGGAAGTCTTTATTATTTACAAATAAATCAAACTCATGGTGAGTTCTAAGTTTGGAAACATCAAGTGGCCTACGACCTTTTTGAATCACATTTACTTGCTTGTCCACGACCATAAACCTACGCGATATTACAGGTATGCGTTCATCTAAGTCCATTCCCTCATAGACTATGAGTAAATAATTACCAGAGATCGTCCATGATAGATCGCGATTAGGCAGTGGAAGCTGATAATTGATGTATGGGATAAACGTATTTATTGAGAATGCAGAATCATCAATTTCTTCATCTTGAAATCCATCTATATATTCCAGCCGTTCCATATCAGTAAATGCCGACCAATCTTTGTTACAGTGCACAATCTCATAAGAGAATTCTTTTTGCACATTATCCATATCATCAAACGACAAGAATAAGTTTTGTCTATTTCCCAAATATACAATTGGTGGCTCTAGAGGATTACCCCCTGGAAAAAATGAAACAGACTTTATATTGGTCACATATACATAGTCTTCGAGAATAATATCTTCATATTGAGCAAGTGCATTGGTCAAAGTAAAAAGAGAAAGCAAACAACAGTAGGAAAATAATCTCATCTAAAGTTTTCATTTATTTTATGTGGCAATTTACGATTACCTCTTTATAAACTGACTAAGTGGACAAAAGTATTGTTAAAATTTTGCAAAGATTTGAAGAAAATAGAAATCGATGATTTCAATCGTAATATTCATTCTTTAAGATGTACCATCAATATACCAACAGTTAGCATGGTTAACTATTAATAAGAACGTTTGGATCTTAAAACAGATTATTATCATATAATATATTATTCAACACACAATTTGAGATTCCACTTTAGCATTCTAAAAGAATTATAAACACATTAACATTCATATGAGTAACTTTGTGAAGATTAATAAGTCGAATAAATAATCCTCATATTTGATTGGGGAATAAATGACGAAATACAATAAAAACACTTCAAATGAAAAAAATATATCTTTTCTTATTGCCTCTATTCTTGGTTTCTTGTACAGAACTGAAAAATGCGATGGACACACTTAATACAGTAACTAATACTGATATAGCCAATGGACTAAAACAGGCTCTTAATTTTGGTGTGGATGACAGTGTCAAGTTCTTATCTAGAGAAAACGGATACTATGCTTCTGCATATAAAATACTACTTCCTGAAGAAGCGAGGAAAGTAACCGAAAAGCTCAAATTCATCCCAGGCTTTCAAAATGTAGAAGAAGAACTTATAAAAAGACTTAACAAAGGGGCTGAAGATGCGGCATCTAAAGCTGGTCCTATATTTTTCAGTGCAATAAAAAGCATGTCATTTGATGATGCGATGAATATACTGATGGGGCCAAAAGATGCTGCTACAACATATCTTAACAACAAAACGTACAATGGATTATACTCTGAATTCAGTCCTATTATAGATCAATCTCTTGATAAATTTAGTGTCCAAGAATATTGGACTAAAGCTGTAAATCAATACAATAGGATTCCATTCATCACGAAGGTAAATCCTGATCTTAAGGACTATGTTGCTACTGAAGCTCTAAGGGGATTATTTAGTCTTGTTGCTAAAAAAGAACTAGGAATACGAGAAGATGTTTCACAAAGATCTACAGATTTATTGAAAAAAGTGTTCGCGAAACAGGACTAGAAAAGGGTAAAGAAGATGATTTATATAATTAAATTGTCTTTTATGTCTTGGCAGAACAATCAAGTATTAGGTGTATTATCTTAATTCTTAAAGTCTCTTTCCCATAAGGTGACATTGCCAACTGCATCTTCAACTCTAATTTTTATGGTATGAGACCCTGATTGGATTTCATCTAAAGGTACTATCAGAACATTACCCAGTGCTTTGAGAGAAGCTAATATCCATTCGCCATCTATGTAAACATCGTACTTAATATCACTTGTAAAACCTGCAGATTCATAATTATCATATATAGCAAATCGAAAATAAGGTTTATTAACCGCATTGCTTAGAAAACTGCCGACATCAACAGTTGGAGGTATAGTGTCACAAACAACGGTGTAATCTCCGAAAGCACCGATTCTTACTCTTAAACTGTCATCCTCGATATGGCCGCCGTAAGAAGATTTACCATCATATAAAAGGGCAACTTTATTATATAATGTTGTATCAGTTAATCCAATCAACGGAATACTAACCACTGGGTAGCTAAATAAAGGTTGAGTGTTATCGTTTAAGCTAAATGCTATTTTACCATCTAATATTTTTTCTTCGTAGCTTATATAGGTATTTTTATCAAATGAATTTGCTGGAAAAAAGAAATTACAAGAACCTAATTTAACCTTAGCCGCCTCTCCTTGCTTAAGGTTTCTTTGGAATATCGGGTTAACTATCTCTCCCTCTTTCGCTTCTCTCCGTTTTACGAAACAATGATAATTTGTTGTATTTCCTTTATAGTCTTTTATCGAAAACTTTACTTTTCTAGATTTTTCTTTGAATAGCTTTATTTCTCCCGAATTGATCACATCAGGATAAAACTCAAGTTTATTTCCAGGTGATATATAGCACTTTGTCAGCGTCCTATTATTGGCTTTTTTCTCTCCATAGTCAACATGAGAATTGATATATTTACTATGATGAAAACCTACTCTATCCATTACATGTCGATAATAAATAGAATCATCAACCTTCATTTCTATACTGTATATCCCATTTTTATTTGACGCACCATCCATAAGATCAAACGTTTGAATGGCAAGACCAACTCTCCATGCAGGCACTTCAAAAGTAACAGGTCCAATTTTAGACCCAGAAGAAACAGATTGTGATCGAGACCATATTTTCTGATGTTCATTATTCAAGCCGTGCGCTTCAACTGCATAGAGTAGTGGCGGTCTCGCATCTTCTGGACCAATATCATGCAGATAAGGATTCTCTGGTACTTCTGTATCCGTTTTTCTAATCTCAAAATGCAAATGAGAACCATATGATCTACCTGTATTTCCCATGATACCTATAGGCTCTCCTTGCTTAAAAGTAAAGTTTCCTTTTTCTGGATAAATGTCTATTTCGTAGGATTTATTACGTAGTTGTCGTTCAGATATAAATGGTTCCATCTTAGGAGCGAACTCTTGTAAATGTGCATAGACAGAGGTAAATCCGTTGGGGTGGTCAACATATAGCACTTGGCCATACCCTCCTCTTTGAATTTTAATTCTTGAGACGAAACCTGACAATGTTGCTCGAATAGTATCACCTTCTTCTCCATTGCTACTTTTTATATCAATGCCCGCATGAAAGTGATTTGCTCTCAACTCTCCAAATGAACCAGCTAGCTTTATTTTGTGATCTACTGGTGACATAAAAACTTCATCGAAAACCAATGAACCTTGTCCATTAATCCCATTAGAAAAACTTAGACCAATACATAACAATGTCAAGCTATTGAGCCAATTCCTCACATAAATATACTTTCTACTCTTATTCCTCAATTATTCCTGCTATTAATATATTCTTTAAAATCTGAATCAATTTTACTACTTATCCTATGCAATAATTCAAATACTGATTCATTATTTGATTTACTTCCTGTAAGAGAATGTTCATCTAGCAAAAATAATTCCTGCGCACGTTGCATCATTTTAATTTTCACTTGATTCTCAATCCATTTTTGGTCTTGTAGAGCTCTATTTTGTTCAAAGTATCCTTGAGAACGACTTAATGAAATGAATTCTTCAATGTACGACCATACGTCTCCAATTCGTTCTTTTTTCAATGAAGAACACAGAGCTACAGGAACGTTCCATCCTTCCAAATCATGATGGAATAATCTGACTGCGGATGCAAAGTCTTTTTTACTTTTTTCGGCAATTACTTTTGTATCCCCATCGTATTTATTGATCACTAGTAGATCCGCTAGTTCTACAACGCCTCTTTTTATGCCTTGCACTCCGTCACCACCACCAGGCAACAACAATAATAAATAAAGATCGACCAAATCGGCCAATTCTGTCTCAGATTGCCCTACTCCTACTGATTCTACCAAAACAATCTCATATCCTGCCGCTTCACAAAGCGCTATTGATTCTTTGGTTGCTCTTGCTACACCACCTAAAATATTAGCAGATGCAGTAGGCCGAACAAATGCATTCTCATCAGAAGAAAGGGAAGACATTCTAGTTTTATCACCTAATATACTTCCTTGACTTTTGGTACTACTAGGATCTACCGCAAGTACAGCAACTTTTTTACCTAAAGATGTGAGCATAGAACCTAGCGCTTCAATAAATGTACTTTTTCCAGCTCCTGGGCTTCCTGTTATGCCTATTCGAATAGAATTCGTATTTGCAGATGCATTAATGGCATTCAATATTTCATCTCCTATTTTTCTTAGAGATTCGTTTCTACTCTCTATCAATGTTAGCACTTCGCTTAAAATAAATCTGTCTCCAATTTTTAGACCATCTAGATATTCTTCTACGGTGCGTAGTGCTTTTGATTTTAGTTTCAGATTAGGGTTGATCCCTTTGCCCATGTTTATAGTAAGTCTCTTTCAGTCATAAAAGTACCGCTAAAACCTGAACAGACTCTTAAAAAGCATCTTGAAATTCTTAAATAAGTACTAAAGATGGGTTTGGGGGTTATAAAGTGTTGACTACTAACGTAATTGAGTCAATAATCTAATAGATTAAGAAAAGGTGGTCGGACATTATTTATTAACATAATTAATGCTTCTCTCTTATTTCCGACCACCGTTTTTCTTTATTGAAGTAATTTAATAATCGATAATCACTTCATTAGTTTTTATTCTAAAATTCAAAAATACATAGATTACAAGCCTTGATTGTTAATGATTTGTTGTTCGTCTGATTTATTTCAACATTTGCCAACCAAAACGTTACAATTCTATTAATGCGTCTAATTTTTACTACAAAAACACATTAAATACGTATAATAGAGGAAAGAAGTAAGGTAGCCAGGTAGTAGTCGACCGTTTTCAAGCTATCATAAGACACTTAAATTTTATAGAAGTGAGCAGAACACGAAACTTTTCGGTTCTAATAATCGTACATTATAGAGTAAATAGGATATACTATGAGAATATTACTTATACTGATTTTCGCATCAAGCACAATAGGGATCTGGGCTCAAACAGACGTTATTACTTTATCAAATCCATCATTCGAAGATACACCAAGAAAAGGAGGACAAGTAAATGGGATAAAAGGTTGGTATGACTGTGGCATATTAAATTTTCCCGAAGAATCAGCTCCAGATATTCATCCTCAAGATTTTTGGGAAAACACAAAACAAGCTTCTCACGGAGAGACTTATTTAGGTATGGTCGTAAGAGATAATGAAACATATGAGTCTGTATCTCAAAGAATGTCATCTTCAATGAAGGCTGGTCAATGCTATAGTTTTAGCATGGAATTGTCTCGGTCCTCTAAATATCTTAGTGGATCAAGATTTGCATTAGAGAATAATGGTGATAAAAGTCAAAATTATAGTTACACAACGCCCGCAGTAATAAGAGTATGGGGCGGATCAGGTTATTGTGATACTAAAGAATTATTAGCAGAGACGGTACCGGTTAGACATTCTGAGTGGAAAACATATCCATTCAAATTATCTCCATCTTTTAATCATAAAGTGATTACAATAGAGGTATATTATAAAGTGCCTGTGTTAATTCCTTATAACGGTCATGTGCTTGTTGACAATTGTTCTGATATTGTAGAGATAAATTGTAGTGAAGAAATAGTAGCTCAAGTTGAAGTACAAAAATCAAAAATTCCTCCGCATAAACGATTCAAAAAGAAAAAAGTTAAAAAAGAAAAATCAACTGATAATTCAGTGGTTGCTTCTACTAGAACTTCTACACCTAAAATCATGAATCTTGATAGATCTAAAATGAAGAAAGATCAAACCATCGAGATAAAAAATCTATACTTCAAATCAGATGTGACTTCTATCAACTCACAATCATATGAAGTACTAAATGAAATATTTGATTTCTTAACTGTTAACGATGATATTACTATAGAAATAGGGGGGCATACCAACAACTTGCCTTTACATGAATACTGTGACAAATTATCAGAAGAAAGAGCAAAAGAAGTGGCAGTCTACCTCGTAGAAAAAGGGATTGATGGTGACAGAATATTTTATCGAGGATATGGCAAACGAAAATCAATAGCATCAAATTTAACTACTGCTGGAAGAAAGAAAAATCAACGTGTAGAAATCAAAATATTAAGCATAGGGAATCAAAATATTTATATTCCATCTCATTGAAATTTGTCGTTCCAATAGAATAATAGAATACGTTGAGATTTTTAACTATAATCATATAACTATCCAATATTTAAGTAAAATATTAAGCTTATTGACCATTGCAGGGCTTTACTATCTTGCTTCAAATCCACATGGACAAGCACCATCTGGTGGAATCACTAATTTTAAATGTATATCCACCAATTCTAGTTTTGTAGACGGAGAAGTCCTACACTACAAGGCTTATTATAATTGGAAAATGATCTGGATACCTGCTGGCGAAGTAAAATTTACAATAACAGAAGATAGTACTGAGTACAAATATGTTGCTATGGGTAAGAGCTTCAGTTCTTATGATAACTTTTTCAGAGTCAATGATTACTATGCAACTACAGTGGATAAAAAAACGATGATGACAAAAACATTCGTCAGATACATCGAAGAAGGAGACTATCGAAAATTTGACAGCTTAACTTTTGATCATAAAAACCTTGTTGTACATAGCCTGAACGGTAAGATCAAAGAAACAGCAACGTCAAAAACATTCCCTATTGACTCTTGTGCATTCGATCTACTATCCGTAATGTATAATCTTCGAAATATTAATACTTCTAATTACAATCCTGGTGAATCGCTTGACATTTCTATGTTTATTGATGAGGAGGTATATCCTATCCATGTAGCATATGAAAAAAAAGAAATTAAAAAGATAAAAGATCTGGGTAAATATAAAACGCTGCTCATTCATCCTGAACTTGTTGTAGGCAATGTATTTAAAGAAGGAGACAAAATGAATATTTGGGTTTCTGATGATAAAAATAAAGTGCCATTAATGATCGAATCACCGATTAGTGTGGGTTCCGTGAAAGCAGTGTTGCAATCTTATTCAGGATTGAGACATGATGGTGAAATGTAGCCAAATTTATGATACATTTATAGTTAATACCCAAGTAAAACTGATGAAGTGAAAAGTAAAATTCATATAGAGAATCTTACCATTTTGTGCATTTTGATTTAAATAATTTCAAATATTGAAACACCTTCATTAAAAACAAATTTATCCTATTAAGGCAAATGTAGCGTAGGTCATTCAATCCCAGATAAAAAGAAGACTTGATTTTAAATTACTGTATATTGTAAGTTATTAAAATCCAAATCCACTTCAAACCAAATAACATTCTATAGTTCTCACCAAAAAAACCATTCCCTCACATCAAATGCGTACTTTTGCAGCTTAAATGAGAATATAATGTCGCACGTAGTAGCAATAGTAGGAAGACCGAACGTAGGTAAATCAACTCTGTTCAACAGATTGATAGGAGAGAGAAAAGCCATCATCGATAATATAAGTGGAGTAACAAGAGACCGGATCTATGGGTGGAGTGATTGGAATGGAAAAGACTTCACGGTAGTAGATACAGGAGGATTTGTTCATGGATCTGATGATGTATTCGAAGCAGCAATTCGATCTCAAGTGACTATTGCTATAGAAGAGGCGGAGGTTATCATATTTATGGTAGACGTAACTACTGGTATTACCGATTTGGATGAAGAGGTAGCAAACATGCTTCGTAAATCAAATAAAAAGATATTCGTTGCGGTCAATAAAGTAGACAACAACAAACGTCTGATGTTAGCAAATGAATTCTGGAGCCTTGGCTTTGAGAATACTTTCTTTCTATCATCTATATCAGGAAGTGGAACAGGTGAGATACTAGATGCCATAGTAGAAGTTCTGCCTCCAGAAGAAAGCGACAATGCAGAAGAAGGAATACCAAAACTAGCACTAGTAGGTCAACCGAACGTAGGCAAATCATCTATGACAAATGCGTTATTAGGAGAAGATAGAAACATCGTAACCAATATACCTGGAACGACTAGAGATTCTATCTATACAAAATATAACAAGTTTGGTCATGAGTTCTATCTAATAGATACCGCTGGTATTCGTAAAAAGAGCAAAGTTCATGAAGATTTAGAATTCTACTCTGTAATACGTGCAGTAAAAGCAATAGAAGAAGCTGACATCTGCCTTTTAATGCTCGATGCTCAAGATGGTCTAGAGTCACAAGATCTCAGTATCCTCGGACTTATCCAGAGAAGAAAAAAAGGTCTTGTAATAGTTGTAAACAAATGGGATCTTGTAGAAAAAGAGACAAACACAGCTAGAGATTTCGAGCTTAAATTGAAGGAAAAAATTGCTCCTTTTAATGATGTACCTGTTGTATTTACCTCTGTTCTTGAAAAACAAAGAATATTCAAGGCGATAGAAGCTGCCATAGAAGTTAACAAAAACCGAACTCAGAAAATAAAGACTTCTGAACTGAATGACTATATCCAAGATGTAATGGAACGTACTCCACCTCCTGCACATAGAGGTAGATTTATCAAGATCAAATATGTCACTCAATTACCACTATACTATCCTGCATTTGCTTTCTTTTGTAATCACCCAAAACATGTAAAAGAATCATACAAAAATTTCTTAGAGAATAAGATGAGAGAAAAGTATGATTTCAAAGGAGTACCTATCAGTATCTTCTTCAGAGAAAAATAAGTTTTATACATGAAAATCATTGAGACTAAGTTTGCTGATCTACTTGTACTAGAACCCAAAGTATGGGGAGATGATAGAGGTTACTTTTTTGAATCGTTTAACAAAGACGCTTTATTAAACCATGGTGTGAAGATAGAATGGATTCAGGATAACGAGGCATTCTCAGAAAGAGGTGTTTTGCGTGGTCTACACTATCAGCTTGAACCAAAAGCACAAACGAAATTAGTCCGCGTCGCACACGGAGAAGTGTTAGATGTAGTTCTCGATATTAGGCCTGATTCTGACACTTTTGGCGAGTCATTTTCTATCATTTTAAGTGGCACAAATAAAAAACAATTGCTTGTCCCTAAAGGATTTGCGCATGGTTATGTCGTACTCAGTGAGACAGCTTTATTCCTATACAAAGTTGACAATCTATACTCACAGGAATTAGAAGCAGGAATAAAATTTGATGATCCGAAGCTAAACATTGATTGGATACTTCCGGCCGCAGAATTAAAGCTCTCTAATAAAGATAAAGTACAGCCCACATTTGATGATCATAAGCCTTTTAGTAAAATGAAAGAAAAGAAAATAACAGTTTTAGTTACGGGTGCAAATGGCCAATTAGGGCAGTCTTTTCGTAAAACAGCGAATCAATTTGATAATTATGATTTTCATTTTTATGGTGTCAAAGAATTAGATATTACAGATGGTGCAGCCATAAATAAAGAGGTAGAATTGATTAATGCGAAAGTATTTATCAATTGTGCTGCCTATACCAATGTTGATGATGCCGAAGACAATGAAGAGATCAACTGGAATGTAAATGTAATAGCTACACACAACATAGCTCGAATTTGTAAAAAGCATAATGTACTTCTATTTCATTATTCTTCTGACTATGTATATCATAGTGTTGAAGGAGAAAAAATGGACGAACAAACGCCTACCACACCTCAAAGTAAATATGCCGCTTCAAAACTGAGGAGTGAGGAGGTTATAGATGCAACTTCTCCAAGGGCTATTATTATGCGTACCTCATGGGTATACTCAGAGTTTGGACACAACTTCCTTAAAACGATGCTTTCTCTTGGTAAAGAAGGTAAAGATATCAAAGTGGTTAATGATCAGATTGGTGCTCCTACATATGCAACAGATATAGCACTAACTACATTAAATATTATCGAACAAATAAAGCGTGAATCAATACCCTTAACCAATCCAATGATTATCAACTATGCAGGGGAGGGTCAAACAAACTGGCATGGTTTCGCTGCATATATTTTCAAATGTGCGAATATTGAAGTAAATTTATCGGGCATACCTAGTGTGGAATACCCAACTAAAGCACTTAGACCAAAGTGGAGTGTATTGGATATGACATTGATAAAATCAACGTTTGGTATTGCTCCAAAATACTGGAAAGAATCAGTAAAAGAATGTATTCAAATACTTGGAGATGAGAACTAATTTCAGAACAACTACCTAAACTAATACTATGAAATTATTAAAGAAAATATTAATTGGACTGGCAATTTTTATAGTCCTTTTACTTGTATTAGCATATTTCTTACCTAGAAAAATGGAAATTTCCGCTACTGGAAAAGTAGATGCTCCCGCTAAGTTTGCATATAATATTCTCAATGATTTCAAAAATCAAGAAAAGTGGGATCCATGGTTGTCAAAAGATACTTCTATGACTTTCGTGTATGGTGACCAAACTCTAGGAGAAGGAGCATATGTTGATTATAAGAGTGATAGCTATGGTGCGGGTAGGACAACTAGAGCAACATCTAAGCAAGACGAGCAAATCTTACTGACAACCACATCAGAAGACATGGGTGGTGCATCTATGAGCTATGATATGGAAGCAGATGGAGAAGGATCAAATCTTACTTGGGGATTTAAATCTGAAATAGGATGGCCTATGAACTTAATGAGTTTCATGTTCAAATCTAGCATGAAAAAAGATATGAAAGTTGGCATTTCTAATATATCAAAGATAGCCAATGAGAGATGGGAAAAAGGTTTGTATGATGGATTTGTCATAAACCCCGAGGTAAGACAAAGCATCAATTACGTCATAAGCAGAGACGTCGTACCTTACGAACAATCTGATAAATATTACACTCAAAATCTGCAACCATTATTCCTCAAAATTCAAAATGCTGGTGTGAAAATGGAAGGAAATTCATGTGCATTAGTTTACAACTATGACTTTTCCAATAATACACTGGACATGGCAACAGCTATTCCTATTAAAGAACAAGTAGCCATAGAAGGAGCAGGATCAGAGACATTAGACCAAGGAAAAGTATTGGTGGTTGATTATTATGGAGACAGATTAGGAACAGCATCTGCACACTTTGCTATCGACGACTACATGAGAGATAGAGGACTATTCAATGAGTACCCGGTTGTAGAAGAATATATTACAGATCCAACTGAGGAAAAAGATCCTAGTAATTGGTTGACTAAAGTGATATATTACTTATCAGAGTAGGGAAGAAAATTGAACTAGCCTATCATTTTCTCAACTTGACTTTTCCAGCCATAACTTGATCTAATAATTTCTTGATTAAGTGTAGAATTAACTTTATGCGTCAACTTCCATTCTTGGTATTTATCCAAGATGAATGACCGCATTTTACCTTTTGAGATAGGTGGATTGTATACAACTGTACCAGCATTCAACTCTGAGAAGAGCGCTTCGAATTCTGGATCATACACACCATTAATAAGGCAAAGTGTAGGATTAAGTGCTTCGAAATATTCAAAGACTTTTCCTGTAAGTACGCCCGTAAGTTCGGGACTTGAGGAGGTAAGTAATAGATTGATGTGTGATCGATTCTGAATAGTTTTAGCTTCATCTTGAGTAACCATTCCTTTATTGAAAAACACACTTGACAAACCAGCTTCTGATATCCAATCAGAGAATCGTAGGCCATCTCTACCAGCATATAGTATTTGTAGATCTGAAGGTTCAATAACTCTTGAATCTATCATAGATTTCAGTTCAGAAAACAAAACTCTGGGATCCCTATAATCAAAGTAAAGCGAACCAGTATATGAGATGGTAAACTTTTCATATTGAGCTTCTTGCACTCGAAGTTCTACTCCTCTAAGCACAGTTTTTGTAGGTCGATCATTCAGTTCCAATTGTTTGCTTAATCCATCCGATATCGAAGTCACTAGATCAGCTTTGCTAAGAATTATCTTTTCAATCCTACGTTGATAATTAGTAAGCACGACGTTCCTATAGATAGGTTCGATTTGTAAATCTCTGTAATCAGCTATCCATCTTAGATCAGGATATTTCCTCTTTAATAGATATGCTACAAAATGATCTGCATATGGACCAAAAGAACTATAAATCGTGCTTATCTGTCCTTGATCTATAAGTTTCTTTGCATTTTGATAAGCACCATAGATATATATGAGATTCCCTTCCGCAAAAAAAAGATTAAAAGGATATGATTTCTGAACTTTTAGCAACCATTGAAAAAATGGACTAGCTTTCTTGGTTGTAGCTTTGTGACTATCCTTTTTGCTTTTCCCAGCTAATAGCCTTCTATAATCTAATGTATAGATAGATTGTAAATGAAGGTTGGAAGGAAATGTCCGTTCTTCTGATGGAAATCGAGTGTGGTTATCAGATGTTATAACATGAACTTTATCAAATAAACTTGAAAAAGCACAAGCTATATGATAATTTCTTATAACTGCCGTGGAACGCAATGGAGGGAAATAATAATGTAGGCAAAGGATCTCTTTTTGAGAATTCATCCTATGATAAAAACTTTACAACTTCTTTATAAATATCTTCTGCAATTTTCCGATCATCAAATTCTTTCAACGCTTTTTCACGTCCTTTTACTCCCATCAAATGTCTAGCCTCAGCGGTGAGATTGATAAATTGTTCTAACACCTTCCTCAATGAAGACGTACTTCTCGCTTCTGCAAGGTATCCATTTTGCCCTATATCGACAGCTTCTCTACAACCAGCTGTGTCTGTCGTAATTACAGGTTTACCCATCGCCATCCCTTCTGTGATAGTTCTTGGTATAGCTTCTCTATAAGAAGGTAGAACAATGCAATCAGACTTAGCTATGAAAGGTCTTACATCTTTTTGGAAACCATGATACTTAACAATATCGTTGGCTGTCCATTCAACTAAATCTTCTTTATCAACAGTAGCGGGATTATCAGGATCTAGCTCTCCAACAATCCAAAAATTAACTTTTGGATACTTTTCTTTTATAATTTTGGCTGCTTTTACATACTCTCCGATTCCTTTGTCATAGAGTAATCTTCCAATAAATGTAAATGTCACTTCATCACCTGGAGTCATTTTGCCATTAGGATATGGTTGATAATAAGTTGTGTTAACTCCACATCCTTTGATAGATACTCCTTGATTACCTTTTGTTATTCCTAATTTATCAAAAAGCTCCCTATCTTCAATATTTTCAAAAATAAACTTCTTGTGAAAACCAGCTATAAATTTGTATAATTTGGTTGTCACATCTCTGATCCATCCTTGATGTATGAATGCGTAACCCAAGCCCGTAACCATTGCAATAGAAGGTATACCCGCTATCCTCGCTGCAATTCCACCAAAAATATTAGGCTTATTAGTGTAGTGCATAATTAAATCCGGTTTCAGTTTTTTATACTTTCTAATTAACTCAACAATGAGGATGAGATCTTTTATTGGGTTAGTACTGTCCCTGTCTAACGTACGAAGATTAACATGTTGTATTTGAGGATAATCCTCTTTGTATTCTACATATTCATCGATAGGGGCTATGACAACTACATCATGCCCTTCGGCTAGTAACTTATCGATTACATTGAGTCGAAAGTTATAAATGTTCCAAGTAGAATTAGCTACTAATGCAATTTTCATAGAAAAAGTGATCCTTTAAGAGGATCTTTAAATGTTATTTTAATAATCTCGAAGATTAATAACTTGATTGAATTCAGGATTACAAATATCAAGAAAGATTAAATATAATAGTCAAAAAGTAAGTTATTCCTTCGCCAATTCAGCATATACAGCATCAAGACTTCTTTCGATTCCTTTACCTTTCCATTCTTCAGCTCCTGGGATTACTGTTGTCATTTCCTTCAGTTTTTCTAAAGGCACGCTAGCACGAAGAGATTTCTCTCCAAATTCCAATAACTTTTCTAAGTAATTTTGAAATGCTTTTATTTCCTCTTTGCCACCAGTAATATCATACCCGTCACTTGCATGACCCCACATATAGATCGTTTTATCATCATAGTTAGTCTTTGCCTTATCTAGCACTTTTATCCAGTTTTCAATATTTGCTCCTGCACTTATATCTATGTATGGGAAGCGCCTGTTAAACAATAAATCGCCAAGATGTACAACATTTGCATTTTCAAAATGAATCAATGCATCGCCATCTGTATGGGCAGCTCCATGATAGTCTAGTGTAACTGTTTCGCTACCTATTTTCCTAGATATTGATGTTTTGAATGTATCTGTAGGATATACTTGCTTGTCTTCTGTCCCTCTTTTCTTAGCGGATGCTTCCTGATTCTTTCGACTATTACTATGGGCAAGAATCATATCTGTCCGATCTTTGAACACTGGATTCCCTGCAGTATGGTCTCCATGATGATGGGTATTAATTAATAAATCGATATTACCTAGTTCTAGTTTATCAATCTCTGCAAGCAGATGATTTGCTTGATCAGGAAATTGAGTATCTACTACCACAATTCCATCTTTAGTTGCCATCCAACCAATTGTTCCACCACGTTCTGTGAAGTAACCGACACCACCCCTAAGCATCTTCATATTATAGTCTTGCCCGATTGGAGCTATGAATTTTGACTTGGTTTTACAGGCATATAAATGACTGAATAGAAAAGTGTATGCTGTGGCCTGTGCTGTGGTGGTTAGGAAGTTTCTTCTTTTCATAGTTAGATTGTTTTATCAGATTTTTTAGACAATCGTTGAGCCGTAGGATCGGTGAGTGTCTAAATGATAATTCCAAAGGTTATTCAAAATCAATTTTTCCTAAATATGGTGTTTTATGAAAGGATATAAAATTCTCTACACCTTCAAACTTATCTAACACTTCTAGTCGAGGAAGCTGTGTTTTGACATCCGAAATGTATGAAATATAAGAACTGTATGGCCAATCTTCAATTTTAGTTACAAGAAAATGATGTGTAGGATTAAGGTGAATATAGTGCATTTGTTGCTCAAACGTTCTATATTTATTAAGTGCTACTCTTTTAATTCCCTGTTTAAACAATGGCCCTACTCTATTATGCATATTATTATACTTCATTGATATCCCACTAAAACAACGACTAAACTGATTTTCTATAAAAGCGTTAAGATCAGATGTTCCTGAAAGATAATTATTTGCAGCTATCGTATCCTCATTAACAATAGCTGCCTTTATTTCTTTTTCGCTTCTAACTTTTATTAAAAAGTGAAAATGATTGGGAATTAAGCAATAAGCATATGTTTCGAAATATGGAGAAAAATACTTGCCATATCTCTCCATAAAATTCCAGTAATCTTTTGCTTCGATAAACAGATCCGTTCCCGTTACCACTTTGTTATATACATGGTATAATTGGTTTGGGTAGAAAATATCTCTGTTTTTTCTTGACACTACTATTCTATTTTTCTTTTAGGAAATTCTGCCTTTGTCAATCGTTAAGCCGTAGGATCGGTGAGTGACTGCGTTGCGTTCCTCTTTTATCCATTTGTGTTATCCACTCACCGTTCTTCCTTTTGGAATACTCTCCCTCTTTTTTGCTCGATGTGCCGGAAATTGAAGTCCTTCTTTTGATGTTGGTCACTCACCGATCTTCCTTCGTCAGCTCAACGATTGATCAACTGGGTTTCAACGATTGGACCACTTCCTTAATTTCCTGTTCATCACTTTTGGGATAAATCAGTAAGGCTCCTGGTTCATCAACCACAATATAATTATCCAATCCTTTGATTACAACTATTTTGTCACTATCCGTTCGAACTATACTATTTGACGTATCTATTAAGTGTGTTTGTGCCCCTAGTGTTACTGTGTCATTATCGTCTTTATCAAGATATGCATGTAAGCTATTCCAAGTCCCTAAATCAGACCAGCCTATATCAGCTGGTATAGTATATACATTTTCAGCTCTTTCTAAAATTGCATAATCTACAGAAATCCTTGGTGTCTTTGGATACACTCTATCAATATATGATTGCTCATTTGGTGTGTTGTATTTAGAAATATCTTCCGTTAGCACTTTTGTAATTTCTGGCTCATTTTTATCGAATGATAACAGTAGTTCTTTGGCTTTCCATATAAATATTCCAGCATTCCATAGGTATCCACCATCAGCCAAGTATTCTTTTGCTGTTTCTAAATTAGGTTTTTCTTTGAAAGCAGAAACACTTTTTGGTCCTTCTGCATGTCCATTTTCACTCATTTGAATGTATCCATATCCAGTATCTGGGCGAGTAGGTTGTATTCCTAGTGTAACGATAGCATCATTTTGCTCTACAAATGAAAATGCTTCTTTGATTCGGTTTAAGAACTCTTGTTCTTTTAGGATTACATGGTCAGAAGGTGCCGTCACAAAAATGGCATCAGGATTGACAGCCTGTAGCCTCAATGCGGTATAAGCTACACAAGGTCCAGTATTGTTTCGCGAAGGCTCACAAAGGATGTTTTCATCAGGAAGCTCAGGCAAATGCTCTTTTGTGATCTCCCTATATTTTTTGTTTGTCACAATGAGAATTCTCTCAGCTGGAACAAGATTTAAGAATCTCTCAAAAGTTAGTCTAATTAGTGATTTCCCAACTCCTAAGATATCAAGAAATTGTTTGGGTGTTTCTTCTGTAGATGCAGGCCAAAATCTAGATCCTACTCCACCTGCCATGATTGTTATATAGTGGTTTTTATTTGTATTCATTTATATTCTTTATCGGGTTTAGGTGAATTGATATGATGATGATCACACTCTATCCATGGAACACTAGGAATAAACAAGCATTCAATAAAATAGATTAAGGTGGACTATTTTTCTCTAGGTGGATAATAATTTCAAATGTTAAAGAGTCACTTTCAACTGTTCTTTCTAATGTTATTTCCGAATCGCCTTCATGAGCATCAGAAGTCTCATCTCCAAAACGTACTCTATAGTTTTCCTCGCCTACGATATCAAATCTATCTACCTTTATAAAGCCTGCATTTTCCTTTGAGACTTGAAATTCATATTCGAAAGAATTCATCTCATTTATCGAGTTAAATGTGAAGTGATAATCACATTGCAAATTTGTGAATTCAAATGTTCCAACACCTGATTTATCTTCTACAGAAACACCAGTTGATGGTGTGTATTTAAAAATCTCTTTGACTTGCCAACTGCCCTCCAGAGATTCTTTGGCAGATTCTATTTTTGATCCACATGATGAGAGTATAAATAAGAGACAGATTGATAAGGAGAAAATCTTATGCATCATTCGGTTTTGATAAAACAACAAGTGCTACTGTTGAAAGGGATTTTAGTTTGAAATATACTAATGCCCTTGAATACAACTTTTCCATGAAACCCAATATTGGAATGTTCTTTAAATACTTGTGGCCAACAAACGAATGATATTCATCAATGGCGTATCCCATCTTTAAAAAATATTCGATTTGGTTCTTGACATGACCTTTTGTACGTCGGTAATAAGCTTCGTATTTTGGATTCTCATCAAGGTTTCTATTTTGAATCATTCTTAATATCATATCTCCAAAGGCCTCTGGGAGCAATCGATTTACTATTGCTGGCAAAGAGTGTCTGCATGCAAAGAAATGAATCGCTTTTCCATTTGGTTTTAATACCTCAAATACTTGCTTATGAAACGAATCAGGATCCTCAACATGCTCCAGAACCATTTTTGAGATAATTAGGTCGTATTTTATCCTTTTATCTAAGTTCTGTATTGTGCTGTTAATTCGCTTTACATCTATCGGAGACCGTGAAAGTTCGCCATTATCAGGATCCACAATTGTATAATCTAAGTCTTTCCTATCTATAATCGATGGGTGTCTGCCCCCTCCAATTTCTAATACTGAAAACCCATCCTGTAATACTGTATTAATAACATCATAGTAGGATTGATATGCACAGCTGAATGGTGAAGTCATCAACATCATCGTTCTATAGGAACTTCTAATTCTAATAATTCTTCTATTGCTTCTTCCATCTCGGCTTCTTCTGATACAGTTTCCTTTTCACCTTTCTTTGGCCAAAGATGAAACCCCGCGGATACAAACTTCAGAGCAGGAAAAGTCCAATTGCCCCATATTCCATTTTCATCTGCATGTCCTTCATAGATCAAACTATGAGTGTGATATGTTTTTCTCATTTCTACCTTATAATCTGAAGTTGAGTAAGTACCTTTAAAGGTGAAAGTTCCTACCTCATCAGAGCCACTCCCGCTAATATTACCATCAACAAAAGTGAATGTGCATGCCATTGGAAAATTTCCAGATTTTTCAAATTCTTCATAGAAGCCTTCCCATGAACCATCAGGGAGAAAATTGGCTTTTTCCATAATAATTAATTGTTTACTCAATAATTCTTCAATATAATATGAAGAATCTCGAACTATTTTGCCAAGTCTTTTATTATGTTTGATTTCAATTAAAAATTAAATTACATTCTTAATACCAACTTATTAATATCTATTAGCTATATCTTATTCTGTCATGTTTTTTACCAAATCTAGATATTCACTATTTACAATCTCAGTCGAAAATTTACTCAATGCAATTATTCTTCCATGTTTACCCATTTGAGTTCTTTCTGTATTTGAAAGAGAAACCATCCTTAGCATAGCTTCTGCAATATGAGATGAGGATTTAGCGGGCACTAAAAAACCATTCATTTCATTATCAATTATTTCCCTACACCCAGGAACATCAGTAGTTATCACTGGCTTTTCCATACTTAAAGCTTCTAACATCACACGTGGAAGACCCTCCCTATAGGATGGAAGAATAACAACGTCTGCCATTTCTATAAATGGTTTAACATTGTCTTGGTACCCATAGTATGTAATATACTCGCTTTTACCAAATTTTTGTAACCATTCTTCATCAATAGATGCTGGGTTATTCTTGTCAATATCTCCAACAACATGTAATTGAATGTCACTACTAGTTTCCGTCAATGATTTTACCGCTTTTAGAAGTTCACTAATACCTTTATCAAATAGCAGTCTTCCTACAAATAAGAAATCAACTCTTTTTGAATTCTTAATATTATTATATGGTTGAAACTTCTCAGTATCAATTCCAGATCCATAAATTAATTTCACTTTATTCTGCGATACAAGCTCAAGGTTCACAAATAGATTTAAATCATCAGGATTCTGAAAGACAACAATATCAGCTTTGGAGAAAGCATACTTATAAAGTCGTTTTACAACCTTATTTACTGCGGATTTTGTCAAAAAACTATATCCAAGACCAGTAACGGTGCAGATTGACTTTACCTTTGAAAAATGAGCAGAAATGGAACCATAAATATTAGGTTTGATGGTATAACTCATCAGAAGATCTATTTCAAACTTTCTAAAATTTTTTGTTAGCTCTTTTATAAGTAAAATATCTCTAAATGGATTCTTCCCCTTTCTACGTATATTCCTGTCTCTTATACACATCTCCGAGCCCACGAGACAGGCAG
>CAJXUU010000066.1 GCA_913061325.1 uncultured Saprospirales bacterium
ACGAGATTTCTGCCTGTCTCGTGGGCTCGGAGATGTGTATAAGAGACAGGCAGGGTCTGTTGGTGTGGGGTCATCTATTGGAGCTATGGGCGGGGACTACTCCGTTATCGGAATCAATCCTGCTGGAATTGCAGAATTCAGAAAAAGCGCATTCACTTTTACACCTTCAATCAATACGCAATCGTCTGACGGTTTTTTCAAAGATGATAACACAACTACAAATAGGAGTAGAAGTTCCTTTTTGGTAGACAATATAAGTTTTGTAGCATCAGGTGGCAGCAGAAATGGAGCTTGGCAGACCTCAAATTGGGCTGTTGGGTTTAGCAAGTTGGCTGAATTTAGCAGAGATGTGAAGATTGAGGGATCAACAGTAGGTAGTATCACTGATCGATTTGTTGCATTGGCTAATAGTAATGGGTTAGATGATTTTGAGGCGGGGTTAGCGGATGAAGCTCAAGCAATATTTCTAAATGAAAATAATATTTTTCAATCAGATTTTTTTGATGATGATGTAGTAAATAAAGATGTTTTTTTAGATCAAAGAGGCTCAATAAATGAACTGTCATTTGGCTGGGCTGGAAACTATGATAATACTCTTAACATAGGAATAAGTGCAGGTGTACCATTTGTATCCTATTCAGAAACAAAAACATACAAAGAAAATTTCCAAGCGGATGATTTTAGCAGCAGTTTGGATTATGTGGAAACCTTAAATACTAGTGGAGCTGGAATAAACTTTAAAATGGGATTACAATACAGAGCAATACCACAATTTAGAATAGGAGTGGCGATTCACTCTCCAACATGGTATACATTAAATGATGATTATGCGAGTAGTATGAGTTACCAATACAGTTCTAATGCAGAAAGTGGTGGTGATTCTGCTTTGTCACCAGATGGATCTTTTAAATACGGCTATACAAGTCCGTGGAAAGCTGTAGGAAGCATAGGATCTGTTTATAAAATTGGAGCTTTAAGAGGATTTGTAAATGCTGATATAGAGTATTTGGATTATAAAAATAATGAATTCGATTTCACAAAGCACAGCAACAATCCTATTGAGGGCACAAACACGCAAGAAGTAAATGGAGAAATAGATGAAAGTCTAGGGTCTTCTACTAATCTTAGACTTGGAACTGAGTTAGCCTATGTATCGTTAAGATTTAGAGCGGGTTATGCTTTGAGTTCTTCACCATATACAAACGATAGTGAAACTTCATCATCATGGTCAGCTGGACTAGGGTTCCGAGGAGAAGGATTTTTTCTGGATATAGGATATAGAAGAAGAAGTATAACAGAAGGATATAATGCATATTCAGTTCCTGATGAAGAGGAGAGAGACGCATTGGCCAATATAGATACAGATTACGGAAAAGTAGTAGCAACAATAGGCTTCACTTTCTAGGAAGATAGAGTTTTGGGTTTCGAGTTTTCTTCTTAGGAATGAAATTCTGAGGAGAACCTAGAAGGGCGCTAGAGATAGTGCCTTTTTTTTGTATTGTTTTGCCATCCGATATTCGTTTGTGAATCAATATTATATATTGTCACTCTGTATCAGATTATCATTCGAATGCCTACATTTACCTTTCATTAAGAAACTAAGTAATGAGCGAACACTTCGAAACCAAAGCGATCCGTATACAGACAGAAAGATCTCAGCATGCGGAGCATTCTACACCCTTATTTCTTACATCTTCTTTTGTATTTGAAGATGCTGAGGAGATGCGTGCTGCTTTTGCCGAGGAGAAGAAAATGAATATCTATAGCAGATTCACCAATCCTAATGCAACAGAATTTGTTGATAAGATGGTGGCACTTGAAGGTGCAGAAGCAGGATATGCTTTTGCTACTGGGATGTCAGCAGTATTCAATACATTCGCTGCCTTGCTCAGTGCTGGAGATCATATTATATCAAGTGATTCTGTATTTGGATCTACTCATTCATTGCTAAAAAAGTTTCTTCCAAAATGGAATATCACTACTAGTTATTTTCCAGCGGATGACCTAGATGCTATTGAAGCATTAATCACACCTAATACTAAGATAATATATGCAGAGTCCCCGACTAATCCTGGAGTGCAGATATTGGACTTGGAAATGTTGGGCCAGATAGCTAAGAACAATAATCTATTGTTGGCTATTGATAATTGTTTTGCCACACCATATATCCAACAACCTATTAAATTTGGTGCTGATCTTGTGATTCATTCAGCGACCAAGCTAATTGATGGCCAAGGTCGAGTTTTAGGTGGCGCAGTAGTAGGTAAAAAAGAATTAATAAGAGAGATATTTTTATTCGCTAGAAATACGGGCCCTTCGATATCACCATTTAACGCATGGATACTTTCCAAGAGTCTAGAAACGCTTGCAGTAAGAATAGATAGACATTGTGAGACTGCGATGAAAATAGCGACAGATCTAGAAAATCATCCAAAAGTAAATTGGCTCAAATATCCATTCCTTAAATCTCATCCTAAATATGATCTAGCTAAAAAACAGATGAAGTTGGGTGGTAATATCATTGCATTTGAGATTGAAGGAGGTTTGGATGCAGGGAGAAACTTTCTCAATAATATAAAAATGTGTTCTCTTACCGCAAACCTTGGCGATAGTCGAACGATAGTCTCTCATCCAGCATCTACTACTCACAACAAATTATCAGATGATGAGAAGGCTGCAGTAGGGATTACAAATGGAATGATAAGGATATCTATTGGTTTAGAACATCATGAAGATATTATGAAGGATATATTGGAGGCGTTAGATTAGGTAGAACAAAAAAAGAGGCCACCCAGATCCTATATCCGAACAGCCTCACGCTTGCTATATCTTTATGAAATTAAAACTCTGTTGCTTTTAGAGGAGCTCTTTTTTTAAGTGCATGCTTTTTATGCTTACGCTTAGCTTTCCTTTTGGCGTTCTTTCTCATTTTTCTTTTTTCAGCTTTGATGGTCGCTTTTTCTGCTGGAGTTACTATACCATCAGCATTTGCTACTTTGCGCATCGATTTAAGGTGTTTCTTATGAGCTCTCTTCTTTGCTTTGACACGCATTTTTTGATTCCTTTTAGAAGCTTTTTCATCCTTTTCTATTCTGCGATCATCTAATTGTTCTGATTGTAGAACTTCTGATTGAGAGATTTGAGCTTCTGATGCGAATCCAATTGCCATTGTGAATACTGCTATTAATAATATTACCTTTTTCATAGTTGTCTGTTTTAGATTTAAGCCTTCATAGTTTAGAAACTGTCTTTAAGATATTATCTTTTTATTTCTTCTATGGATATGAAAACTATTAATGTATTTTCGCTTCTTTGACGATAAGATCGACTTTAGGTTTAACACCAATATATTTCTTAACTGGATATTAACGTATGGATATTTCTAGAAAAAAGACGCTTGAACAGTTTAATCTAGCTTTTCAAATTGCGAAAAAAACCTTGAATGAAAAACAGCGAGTGGCTGTAGATCAGATATATGGTCCTGTTATGACGGTTGCCGGTCCTGGTACTGGTAAAACACAATTGCTTGCTGTCAGAATAGGAAATATACTTCAACAAACGGATGTAAATACAAATAATATCCTCTCACTTACTTTTACTGATTCAGGTAGTATAGCGATGAGAGAAAGGCTGAAACAATTCATCGGCCCTGAAGCTTACAATGCTAATATTTTCACTTTTCACTCATTTTGTAATTATGTGATTCAGGAGAATATTCAGTTTTTTGGTGGATTCAGAAATC
Organism: uncultured Saprospirales bacterium; assembly: GCA_913061325.1. Taxonomy (GTDB): domain Bacteria; phylum Bacteroidota; class Bacteroidia; order Chitinophagales; family Saprospiraceae; genus CAJXUU01. The sequence continues at coordinate 3,743 of CAJXUU010000066.1, forward strand.
TTCAATTGGTATCAGAATTAGAGTTGGTGGATGTCTATCGAGAGATTATTGATGGATTTGCCGATGATCATCCATTGAAACGATTCAAAGGAAATCTATACTACGAAGCGGATCGTCTGAAGAACTTGTTCAATATTATGAAACAAGAGAAATGGACAACAGAAGAAATAGAAGAAAATGTGCTATTGCTCAAAGAATTCTACCATAAAAAGGATTTGAACGGAGATTACATAAATCCTAAATACTTATGTAAAGCAAAACAAGTCGGTAAGAAAACAGGGACTATCTATGTAAAGGGAGAGATCAATGATGATAAGATAGAAAAGGAAATTACCTCTTTCGATGGATTGATAGCTGCAAGTAAAGAATTAGAAACGTATAATAATATACTTACCAAAAAGGAGAGGTATGATTATAATGATATGATCCTTTGGGTGATTAAAGTCTTATCGGAGAATGATGATTTATTGGCTTCATACCAAGAGAGGTTTCAATTCATATTAGTGGATGAGTATCAGGATACAAACGGTGCTCAAAATGAGTTGTTATTCCTCTTAGCGGATAACCCTATTGATGATAAACCGAATGTATTCATTGTGGGTGATGATGACCAATCCATCTATAGATTCCAAGGAGCGAATATGAATAACATCATTGATTTCGCGGATAAGTACGACCCCGCAGAAATAGTACTTGATAATAATTATAGATCAGATCAGCGAATATTGGATTGGTCAAAGGCACTAATAGAAAACAACAACGAAAGACTAGTAAGAGTAAGACCACATCTCACTAAAGAATTGATAGAAAGTCGAGATAAAAGTAAAAATTTAGGTTCGGAGCCAAAAGTCTATCGATACAAAAATATTGCTCAAGAGGAGGTAGGTGTCATCACAGATATATTGGCAAAGCATAAAGCTGGAGTTCCTCTGAATGAAATAGCTATCATATACAGGAAGCATAGAAATGTAGAAAATATTGTAAAATACCTTACCCTAAAAGGTGTGCCGCTTAACATCAAAAGAAAGGTGAACGTCCTCAAAGAAGGAGAAGTAAAACGACTTATTTCTATTCTGAAATATATTATGGCAGAATTTGATAGGCCTTTCTCAGGAGATAAGTTTTTGTTTGAGATGATGCACTTTGATTATTTTGGTATAACTCCAATGGATGTAGCCTTGGTAAGTGTCTATTGTTCGAATAGAACTGACCAAAAAGAAGATGATAAAAGATGGAGAATCGTCATCAATAATGTGGAGAGTCTTAAAAAAGCTGGGGTTGAAGATGTGACAAACATTGTAAAATTCAGTGATGCACTTGAGGGGTGGATCAAGGATATACCAAATGTAACGGCTCAAGTGTTATTCGAACGGATATTGACAAGAGGCGGGGTATTGGATGATATATTAGCGAGTTCAGATAAAGTATGGAGGCTCCAATTGGTAAATACTTTTTTCAATTTTATTAAGGAGGAGTCTTCTAGAGAGGAAAATGTTACCATGCCTCAAATATTAGATATGATTGAAAAAATGGAGGATAATAAGATAGATCTCCCTTTGAGTAAAATTATATTCTCTGAAAAGGGCATTCATTTCCTTACTGCTCATGGATCAAAAGGACTAGAATTTAAGCATGTGTATATCCTTAATGCTGATACTAGCAATTGGGTAGCTAGGAATTATGGAGGTGGTGGAAAATATTCTTATCCTAAAACTTTGGTGCCAGCCTCCGAGCAGAGTGATGTAGAAGATGACAGAAGATTATTTTATGTGGCAATGACACGTGCGAGAGACTTCTTAACCATCACACATTCTGATTTCAATGACAATGAAAAGGCGTTAGAACCAGCAAGATTTATCGCTGAGATAACAACTAAAGAAGAAGACATAGTCCAACAAAAAGTAGAAGATGATACAGTAGTTGAATATAAAGCTACTCTCATGCGATACGCTCAAGGAGAAATAAAACTTTTAGAGCATGATGAAATAGACAAAGTGCTACAAATATTCAAGATGAGTACAACAAGTCTCAATAAGTATTTGAAGTGCCCAATAACATTCTACTTCGAGAACATACTTCGTGTGCCTATGGCAAGGAGCGCATCAAATGGATTTGGAAATGCTATTCATTACGCTTTGGAAATGTATTTTCGGGATATGGAGGCGGATCCGGCTAGAGCTATTCCGGATGAAGAGATCTTACAAAATCACTTCCGAGTAGGAATGAAAAAGTATCATTCACACTTCACAGTTAAAGAAAGAGAGCTGAGCGAAGTAAGGGGTAAGATTTTATTATCAGAATATTTTGCTGAGTACAATGAACAATGGACTCTGCCAAGAAAATTCGAAATGGAATTTGATATCAAGACTGAATATGGAGGAGTTCCTATTTCTGGAAAATTAGATCAAGTAGCGGTATATGATGATCATCTCCAAGTGATAGATTATAAAACAGGACGATACGATTCAGCAAAGCTAAAAGGACCAACTGGAGATGACGATCTAGGTGGAGACTATTGGAGACAGATCGTATTCTATAAATTGTTGTTAAGAGGTGAAGATCGATTACGTCAATCTATGAGATCGGGAGTGATGGATTTTGTAGAAAAGCAAAAAGATGGCCGATTCCAAAGAAGAAAATTCGAGGTTGAAGAATTTGAAATGGAAATTGTAGGTAAGCAGCTGGTTGATTCTTATACAAAGATCAAAAACCATGAGTTCTCTATTGGTTGTGGCGAAGAAAATTGTAAATGGTGCAACTTTGTAAATGAAAATATGCCTATATCTAATCTGATAGAAGGAGATGCTGAGGATTAATTGTCAAGTTCATTTATCAATGATTGAAAATATTTTGCGGCATCTATCATACGATTACCATACCAACTGAAGTATTCTCCATCGACCAGAAGAATTTTACATTCTGGAAAATGTACTTGTAATTCGTCTATGTGCTGTTGCTTAAATGGAAATGGCTCAGATGATAAGAATATATAATCTGGTTGTCTGGATTTGATCTCTTCAAGCGTCAATTCTGGATATCTTGTGTGGTCTTTACAGATGTTTTCGAACCCACAGATTTCCAACATACTATGAATGTAAGTATCATTCCCGATTGACATATAGGGCTCCTGCCAAATAAGATAACAGACTTTTGCTTTCTTTAGTGTTGGTTTTAAGTTAGAGAAAAGTTCTTCTATTTCTTCGATGATTGAAGTAGCTTTATCTGCCGTATTAGTCATAAGCCCTATATCATCAATGGCAAAGATGGCTTCCTTAAAATTTGCGATTTCTGTTACATGAACTTTACAACTTTGCTTTAGAATCTCGATGTCTGCTTTTGTATTTTCTTCCTTATTGGCAATGATAAGGTCAGGTTTCAGATCAATTATCTTTTGAATGTTGATATTCTTCGTCCCTCCAATCTTTGGGATCGATGTTACTTTATCAGAAGGATGAATGCAGAATTTGGTTCTACCCACGATCTGATCTTCTAAACCTAAGTGGAATAGTAATTCTGTAAGAGATGGAACTAGGCTGACAATGTTCAAGATTTATATTTTGTTCAAATCTAAATAATATCTCGCGAATGCTAACTCCCAGTTCACGAATAATATTGGGGTAGTCGTCGGAAACCAATTCTTAAACTGGGCTATATCATCTTCATTTGTAGTAGAAATTCAATAATAACACTAAATTTAAATCTATGAATAAGTTAGTTGGCTATACGGTATTGGTGCTTGGGACGTTGGCAGTACTTTTAATTTCGGGACTGGTTAATGATGGCATGAAGGAAATTGTACACGAAGCTTATGGACTACAGTTCGAGTATCTTAGAAAAGCAGAAGCTATATATCCATCAAATGAAGACCATTTTTTCACTGGGCACAATGGGAATGAACTTACGTTCTATATGAATAAATGGTTTAGCGACAAAGGCCAATCTAGATTATTTATTTACAAAACTACTGACACGAAAGAAAACATCTATACTCTCAGTGTTAAAGCTGCACAGCAAAAGTTAAAGTTTACGCAGAGACTCAAACCAATGAATAGAGAAGATATGTTAGGTCTGATCACATCATTAGATGACTTTCATGGAATGAAGTTATCGCAATACAATGCAGAATCAGGGTGGTTTGGGTATATTGATGACACTGTTATAATCTTTGTATTGTTTGGAGTTATTCTCTTTGTTCTATTTTTATTTCTAAATAGTTTTGTTGCCTATCTAGGAAAAAAGGTAAGTAGAAAAATAGAATATATTTTCCCAGGGGTGTTGGTTTTCCTTTTGGCTTATTGGACAACCACGGATGATTTTTCAATATGGTATCCATATAACACTTTACTAAATGATATTAGGAATTTTGCATCTGTTTTTATTCCCTTCTTATTATTCAGGTTTGTATTATTCAAGACGGAAAATCTTGACTTTTCTGACCGTGAAGTTCTCAAATTCTTCGCTATAATAATAGGCACTTATTTTATTGGATATGCTCTAAGTCAAGCGGGATTTGCAATAGATTCCGGGAATTATGAGAATCTATTAATGATTGAAAAACACGGCCCTCATCCAATTATCACTGGAATGTCGATTTCATTAGCCACTGGAAACCTCTTAGCAAACCTTTTAAGGAGAATGATGAAAATGAGAGGATCCGAAAAATTACTTAAAAAGACAGAACTTGCTCTAGGTGAGTCATCAGCTAATCTACAATCACTACAATGAACCATCAAACCACATTTCCTATATAATTCTCTAAACTATATAGCTAGTGCAGCAAAAGTAGATGGAGACAAAACAGAAAGAATGGCCTTGGCACTTTCGTCCTTTTATAAATATATAACCAATAAAAGCAATGAAAGTATTTCTACTCTTTCAGAAGAACTAGAAATGCTAGAAAATTATCTAAAAATAGAGAAAATTCGATTTGAAGAGGTTCTGAAAGTTGATCTTGATATTAACTCCAATGCTTCGGAATGTAGATTACCAAGACTATTGCTGCAGCCGTTGGTAGAGAATGCTATAAAATACGGTTATAATGAACATGGAATCAGTGTGAAAATAACAGCAGAAAAAGTAGATGGTCAACTTATTGTAAAAATCTTTGATTCGGGAACTAAGTTTGGTCCAGACATGCAAATAGGATTTGGAATCAAAAGCGTAACACAAAAACTCGACTTGTTGTATCCCGAAAAACATACAATAGAATTTAAGAGTTCACCTTCGAAACATATACTGATTAAGATAGACCAAAATGAAATAAGATGAAAGCGTACATAGTCGAAGATGAAAAGCTAGCAAGCAACAGATTAAAGCAACTTATACTTAATGGGATATATGATCTCGAAATAATAGGTGAGTCTCAGACAGGGAAGCAAGCAATAAAAGAAATTAATAAGCTTAAACCCGAATTAATCTTTCTGGATATCCAGTTATTGGACATGACCGGCTTCGATGTTTTGCAGAATCTTGTATATCAGCCATATATTATATTTACCACGGCTTATCATCAATATGCAATAGATGCTTTTGATCATTTTGCAGTGGATTATCTACTTAAGCCGATTGAACAGAGTAAGTTCAATAAATCCATGCAGAAATTACTAAAGTTGAAGGATAAAACTTCTATGCAGTCCATTAAATCTGTAGATCAGTGGATCAAACAAAAAGTAAAAAAAAGAACCTCATTTTCGATAAAGAAAAATGATAAAATCACCCTTGTAGATATAGATAATGTAGCCTGGATAAAAGCCGAAGATAAGTATGTGGAAGTAAACGAAAAAAGTGGTAAAAGCCATCTCCTGAGCAAGACATTAAAACAACTCATTGATGAACTTCCTGACTCCTTTGTAAGGGTCCATAGATCCTACATAATCAATAGAGACTATGTATATGAGATTCACAAACATTTCAAAGGTAGATATGTCTTTAAATTAAATGATAATGATAGATCATCAATCACATCAAGTGAATCCTAATTGACAGAAATAAAAGAAAAATTTGATTTGTGGTCTTAGACTATTCTTATACTGTCCTTGATAGATTGGATAAGGTCTGGAGATACTGAAGATCTTTTTACATTGTTTTTGATGTAATCTCTGAATGTCTTTTCTTTGTTAAACATCTTACTGCATTTAGTATCAGAGCTTACACGCTCTAAGAGCGTAGAAGACTCTTCTTGTGATAATGCATTGTCAAAATAAAGATTGATTTTACTTCTGAGGCTTCCAGTATTCTCCTGATTTCTCATAGACTTTCAGTTTATTTCATGCTTAAGGCACCAAAGTATTATTTCGATTAATATAAGGTATCAAAATAATATATCGACCATTACATATTATGTAAATTATTGCTTGGTAAATATAGTAAATTAAAACACATATGGGTAGTACCCATCAAAAATAATTCAACACATTTCAAAAATTATTCTTCTTCGTCGCCAGACTTCTGTCTAGCTCCACGCTTATCTTCGTATCCCATCTTTTCAGCATAGGCTTTTAACTTTTCTTTGAGCATATTTCTTGCTCGGAATAGCCTAGACCTTACTGTACCAATCGGCACATCGATAATTTTTGAAATTTCTTCGTATGTAAATCCTTCGATATCACATAAAAGAATAACAGTACGAAAATCTATTGGAAGAGAATTTATGGCAATAGTGACTTCGTCACCCATCATATTCTCAAAGATTTCCTGCCTCAGATCTAGATATTTCGAACTCGAAGCACTATCACTATTCTGATATGAAACGATGTCTTCAAAATCTACTTTCTGTGGACGCTTACTTTTCTTACGATACTCGTTGATGTAAGCGTTTTTCAGGATTTTAAACAACCAAGCTTTGGCATTAGTTCCCTGATCGTATTTATCTATGAATCGATGCGCCTTCATGTACGTTTCTTGTACAAGATCATTGGCGTCTTCTTCATTATAAGACAGGTGATATGCGAAAGTTTTTAATGCGTCCATATGCGGAAATAATTCTTCCTCAAAGACGACTTGGTTTCTTGTTTTTTTACTCACTAACTTGAAGGCTCTATAATTTTAATTGGTGTAAAAATTAATTGCAGATTACACCTGAGATAGAAAATACTCTATTCTCGCATGTAAACATACAATTTTAAATTAATTTTATGTTCGCCAAGATGGTGAACACATAGGTAGGACGTAAGAAAAGGGGTGAATGTAACAGACTTTCCTTTCAATGCCATTATTGATTTTAGAATTCATGAATTGAGTAAAACGATTATCCCTTCACGAAACTTTGACTACTGACGCCACTTTCAGAATGCATAGATATGAAGTATAGTCCATCCACCAATTCTGATATTGGTACTATCATTTGTTCTCCCACAGGATTCGGAAGTTTCATTATTTTTTGTCCAACTGAATTATGAATTGTTATAGCTTTTACTTCACTATATTCTGGAATATAGACATTGATTCTATCGGATGCAGGATTTGGTCCGAGTGACCAATCTGACTCTAAAGCTATGTCTTCAGTATCTACAAATTCGCCAATGTTAAACTTAAACTCCGAAACCCCTGCACAAGAAGCAGATTGGTCCCAAGTCGAGATCACAGTTACCAGTACATATTGCATATTTGCATTTTGTAATGATGTGCTTTTAGATCCGGTATATTTCCAAGAGCCAGGTGCTTTGTCTAACGTTATAGGACCAACAGTAGTCCAATTGATCTGATCCGTGGAATAGTCGATCAATATATCTTTTGCACCTAATCCAGTTTCTCCCCATACATTGTGGTTCCAGTATTGGATAGAGTCAATAGGGTAGGCTTCACCTAAATCATAGAGAATCCAATGTTGATCACCCCGTTCAGGTATTGGACCTACGCTTGTATTACAAGATAGCCACCCTTGATTTTTAAATGTGCTGTGTCCATCATCAAAGCATTGAGCTGATATAGTATTTACTCCAGATAAGATGATCAATGTAAATATGAAACTCTTTATATATGTATTCATTTTTTTTAATTTTAGTCTCCACTAAAGGAAATTCAATAATTGTACAATTCAAGTCAGACCATAAATCCAAGTGGTTTCTCCCCAGAGGCTACATTATAGAAATTACCAATATTAGGAAATACTTGACTCAAGTCATTGGGTGATATTCCAAACCAAAGTGCCATTTCAGCAAAGTATACATCTGCACTCGTTGTAGGGAGTAAAATACCACTTCCTAATTCTAAATCAGACCCTAAACTTAACACTGGATAATCACCATACATTTTTTTACCATTTACTGCTCCACCCATTACGATGGCATTTCCTCCCCAAGCATGGTCAGTTCCATTTCCGTTAGAGGTAAGTGTTCGTGCGAAATCTGATATGGTAAATGTGGTTACACAATCACTCACACCAAGTTCTTCCGTAGCAGCATAAAACTCAGAAAAGGCATTATCCACTATTTGCATCAATTGACTATGATTATTAATTAATTCATCATGATTATCAAAACCTCCGATGTCTACATAAAATATCTGTCGCTTAGCTCCTAGTTGTTCTCTGGAAGCTATAGAACGAGCTACCATCCTCATTTTTTGAGATAAATCCGTTTGTGAAAATTGGGTATTTACAACAGCTCCTGCTACGGCACTATTGAATATTTCATTGCTTTCAACACTTCGTTTGAGAACTCCATTATAAGAATCGCGAAAGATGTCTTCATAATTCTGACTCATCATATCAGTTACATCCTCTTTCATAAGATTGAAAAAAGGCTCGTCAATGTCATAACCCACAATACTCACACCACCGCTTGCATTTATAGAATACTCTGTAACATCTTCACCTCTTTGGAAGACATTGTTTCCGCCAAGTGAAATATTCATCGATACACCAGTATCTTCGTTCATGCTTTTGAGCATATCTGCCATCTTACCTCCCCATCCTGTGGTAGTTCTATCTTGAGGATAAGCAGTCTGCCAGTGCATGACCTGATCAGAATGAGAAAGGAGACCAAGAGGTAATTTTACACTACCCATTTCTATACCAGGTTTAGTAACAGGCTCCACTAAAGTACCTACGTTACTTACAAATGCCGCTTTACCTGATTCGAAAATATCTCTTAATCCTGTCATTGATGGGTGTAGACCAAAATCTCTACCGTCAGTGATTTCAGGATTGATAGGAAGGATTTGATCTTGAGGAACAGCGAGATTTGATCTGACTTCAGCATATTCAGCATATTCAGCATTGCCCCTAGGGATGAGCATATTAAATGAGTCATTTCCACCGCTTAGTTGAACACAAACTAATGCTTTATAATCACCACCTGCTGTACTTGTACTGCCCATTATGGCATTCATTGCCTTGAGGTTGATAAGAGAATTATATAAGGTACTTGTGCCTAATGCAAGACATGGAATACTTCCCATGAATTTACGTCTTGAATATTTATGTTGTGACATATTTTTTTGTTTGAATTTTGAATAGAATTTTGAAAGTTCACTTTTAGAAAACCATCATTTCATGATGACAAATTCGGGATTGATCATCACTAAAAACAATCCATATAAAGCACCTGACATAGGGTCGAGGATATCGGTTTTTTTCATGCTGTCAATGATTCTTTCTTTTGTTTGATCACTTAGCAATCCATTAGCGATTGTGATGTCCAAGTAATCGATCCATTCTTCTGGGTTTGCCGCTAGTTCGAGAAGGTATGGGTCGGAAAGGACCGCAGCATATGCCTCGTTGTCAGGAACCCATTCTATAAAACTAGGTTCATTTAATATGTTTATAATTGGGTTATAGTTTGGAATATCTTGAAATCTTACATTGAAATAATCAGCTAACAGTGCTAGCATCATATAATTCACATAGTTAGATGATGTAGACGAATTTAGTATTTGAAATTCGGGACCTACAAGATTTTCATATGCAAAATCAGAATCAGGAACATAGTCTGGTTGATAGAAATTGAATACAGTAGGAGAACCCATAGGATGCTGACCAGCTTGGTTCTCAAAGTATGTTGCAGAGTTCCAGAAAATACCATTTGGTGCTTCAGCTTTTAATCCTTTGAGCATCTGAGTGAGTCTAAGAATAGGTGTACGTAACATACCATTTCTAATGTCGGTACTCCAATAACAATCCAGTGCTTCATCATCTAGAAGAATAGCTTTTGTCATCGCTCCTAAATCTCCGCGAACACCATTTCCATTATCTGCAAATACACCAGCTACTCTTGATATATATTGAGGAGACGGATTAGATTTCACCAATCTTTGTATAAGTCTGATAGCCAAAAATGGGCCTACATTATCATGATTAAATATATGATCGATCGCATCATTTATATCTTCCATGCCAGTTTGCCCATCTGGAATTGTATAATTTCCAAGGATCGTTTTTTCTCCTGGCTCATGCCAAAACGGATACATTGCCATTGGATCGATAAGAGAATAATTATTATATGGCCTTCCAAATTCAACAGGAGAAGTATTATTATCATCGGCCCATTTGCTTCCACTTAATCCTGTGAATACTTTTGCCAAGCCTTGGATGTCATCATTGTCATAAGTTGGAACCCATAAGCCTGTATCTGGATCTGTTTTTCGGCTTCCATCTTGATTTAGTTCATATAGTCCAATGCTGAATAGCTGCATGATTTCTCTAGCATAATTTTCATCAGGACGGATATTGAACTCTGGAAATGATTTAGGATTATTTATATGACTAAGGTAGAATCCCATGGCTGGATGTAAAGTGGTCTCTGTGAGGATATCTTTATAATTACCAAATGCATTTCGTGTGAGCAAGTCATAGAAATTTGCCAAAGCATGTGGAGATTGATTGAGCATAGATTTGTCAGATATAACCACTATTTCACTTAAAGCCATTGCTACTCTTTGCCTAAGAAGATCTTGTCCATATCTCATATTATGAGACCATGAATATCTGAAATATCTAGCATCTAAGTTAAATACTAATGGACATCCTATCCCATACTCATCCATACACGCAAAATATGCAGTGTAGATTTTCTCGATTGTTGGCAGTGTTAGACTCTCTCCCTCTAGGGTTAATTGCTCATCAATCCAAGATTCGATTCCGTTTTCGGTAATATTTTCAATATCTTCTATTGTATAACCAAGTGTGGAATGAGCTAGAAATTTTGAGGATCCTTGGATGTCAAGTTCGTACCCTTCTCCATTTACAGAATTGATGGGGTTTGATTGAATATCGCTGCTTATAGCTGATACACCTATAGCGTGACCTGCACCTATATAGTCATCATATTCTTGAGAGATGGAAATGAAGGGAGCTAGAAAAATGAAAATAGTAAGTAAGTAACTTTTCATATTTGCTTGTTTTCAATAAATAATTTGGGTTCTAGTGATTTAATATATCACGGATGTAACTTAACAACTCTCCATTTTGAAGGGTAGTAATTTAATTACTTCACTATAGAGACAAGATAGTTATTATTTACCCTACCGGATGTGTATCACAAATTCATTATTCTTAAAAAATGAATAACTAAATACTGTTGTAAAAGGTTGAATACGTATTGATTGTATTTTCTGAGCTGATATGTTGATCTATTTTTGTTTTTGCAGCTTTTGAGAATTCTTTCAGTTTCTCACGATTTTTATAAGCTGTTAAAATTTTATCGGCAAGATCTTTTGGATTGCTTTTTTGAAAGACATATCCATTTATCAGATGATCTACGAGGGGTTTATTTCCTTCAATATCAGAAATTATTGGTACGACGCCTAAAGACATAGCCTCTACGACACTCTTAGTAAGTGATTCTCCTCCTATGGATGGCAAAACAAATGCGTCGCTAGCTGCAACAATTTTGAGCGAGTCATTTCTATATCCTAAAAAGTTTATTTTATCTTGATAACCAGAATCTGAAGTCAATGATCTTAATTGTGGAGTATCCATACCTTTGCCTATAATAAGAAATGTGATTGCTGTATCTCTTGGTATATATTTCGTTGCTTTTATAAGATCGGGAATAGCCTTAAATCCTCGATTGTTAGCTACGGTTACCAAGATTAGATGATTGGCTGGAATATTTAATTCTGATCTTATATCGTGTGGTTTCGTTCCTTTATACCATTCAGTTTCGTGACCTTTAAATATAGTGATGGCTTTGTCTTTGTTGTAAGAAGGAACTTTGAGAAATTGTTGTCTAATCTCTACGGAGTTACAAATTACATAATCGACTCTCGGGTGAAAGAACTTCAAATAATTAATAGGATTATACCATCCCATATTTGAAGAGGCCCCTCTATAAATAACTATTTTGATTGCAATATTTTTAGCGGCCTGTATTCCATTTGAGATGGCTTTGTTATTGTACAGTTGAAGTATGTCATAAGACCCAATTGTGAGTTCCTTTTTTAATAGTGAAATAAATGGTTTATCATATCTCTTGGTTGGGTGAACAGGTATCACACGAATCCCTTCTGACTCAAATCGTTCTATGTACTTTGCATTTGCATAAGTCATTATAGTAATATCGTACCCTTTTTTCTTCAAACCTATAAAAATCTCTGCTTCCGGCCGTGCAGTATGGAAACCTCGATAGTTTGATATGACTAGGATTTTTTTCATTAGCCAAAGATAAAATTTAAAGAATACGTATTTCAAAATAGAAGACCAACTAGATGATCACCTAGTTGGTCTTCTTTATTTTCAATTTTCAAAATGAATGTTTGTTGATTTACAACATCTCGTAAATACCAGCAATACCTTGTCCACCACCTACACAGGCTGTGACCATTCCATATTTTCCACCAGTTCTTTTGAGGTCATTCATGACTTGTATAGATAACTTGGCGCCAGTACATCCTAGTGGGTGTCCTAATGCTATCGCGCCTCCATTTATATTTGTCTTTTCAGGATCCAGGCCCGCCTCTTTGATCACAGCCAAAGCTTGTGTCGCAAATGCTTCATTTAATTCTGTCAAGTCTATATCAGATTGCTTTAATCCCGCTTGTTTGAGTGCTTTTGGAATTGCTACACAAGGACCGATTCCCATATAAAGAGGATCTACTCCACCTACTGAGCAAGATACTAGCCTTGCAATTGGTTCTAGATTCAACTTCTTTACCATTTCTTCACTGACTACTAATACAAACGCAGCACCATCAGAAATCTGAGAAGAATTACCAGCCGTCACTATACCGTTAGCTTTGAAGACGGGTCTAAGTTTTGCTAGTCCTTCTGGAGTTGTCGTTCTTCTTACGCCTTCATCCATTGTTACAGTATGAGAAGATTCTACTCTCTTTCCATCTTTGACGAATATATCTTCAACTGTTATTGGTACTATCTGATCATTAAAGTAACCAGAGTCTATTGCTATAGCCGCTTTGTCATGAGATTTTGCGGCAAATGCATCTGCTTCTTCACGAGTCACATTGTACTTTGCCGCTACTGCTTCTGCAGTTGCACCCATACCAACATGGTAATTAATATTATTCATCGCAGCTTTATAACTAGGCGCAAGTTTGTATCCCGTCATAGGGATCATACTCATACTTTCTGTACCTCCGGCTGCATAAATATGGCCCATTCCTGCCTTGATTTTTGCGACTGCAATCGAGATTGTTTCTAATCCTGATGCACAATATCTATTTACAGTCATACCTGCTACTTCTTGTCCGAGAGCTCTTGCTCCGATAAGACGACCTATTTGTAGACCTTGTTCTCCTTCTGGATTTGCACAACCAACTATAACATCATCGACTGTTTTGGGATCAACATTAGGAACGGAATCTAGTAAATATTTTAATACATCTACTGCTAAATCATCCGAACGATAATTTTTAAAACCTCCTCGCTTTGCTTTGCCTACAGGAGATCGAAAACCTTTTACAATATAAGCTTCCATTTTTATTTTTTTTGAGAATTTAAGTACTACTCAAATTCGGATTTTTAATTATTTGACACTCAAATTCTAATTCCTCAACGGCTTATTATTCATCAACATATACTGAATACGATCCAATGTTTTTTGATTTCCTAAGAGTTCTAAGAATCCTTGTTTTTCGATTTCAAGCAAATATTGCTCATCTACTTGTTGACTTTGTGTCAAATCACCACCACATAATACATATGCAACTTTTCTGGAGATTTCCACATCATAATCTGACATGTAATTTCCTAATTTGAATTCATTGATTGCAGTATACAATGTAGACAATGCACCTCGTCCTAGAACAGTTGGCTTCTTCGGAACTGGTGGAGTATAATCATGTGCTAATTTGAGTACTTCTTTTTTAGCTTCTGCCAATACTCTTGAAGTATTAACGACAACTCTATCTCTATGAGGAAGAAGGGTTCCATTGTTGAATCCTTCATGACCAGATGTAGAAACAGAAGCGGTAGCGATTGCTTTCAGTTTTTCGATCATTGTTGGAATCTGAACATCTCCTTCGAAGAATGATTCTGATGCTCTTACTGCAAACTCCTTTGTTCCTGCTCCACCAGGAAGAAGACCTACACCCACTTCAACAAGTCCGATATAAGATTCTGCTGCAACTACCGCAGCATCACAATGCATAAGGATTTCACATCCACCACCGAATACATATCCTTGCGTAGCACACACAACTGGAACCTTAGAATATCTAATACCCATATTGATCTGTTGGAATCCATGAACCATTTTCTCCAATGTATCGAAGTCTTTCTGCATTGCTATCATACCGACCGCCATCAGATTGGCACCTACAGAGAAATTTTTATCATTATTACCGATTACGATACCTTTCCACTCCCCTTCTTCTGCAATTCTTAAAGCTTCTAATATCCCTTCACCAGTTCCTTCACCTATAGTATTCGCTTTTGATGTGAATTCGAAACACAATACTCCATCTCCTATATCATGAAGTGTGCACTCGGCATTTTTATATACCGGTTCTTGACCTCTGTAGTTGTCTAAGTGAAGAATTTCTTCTGTGCCAGGAATTACTTTATATGATTTACTAGAAATATCGTAGTACTTCTTCTGTCCATTTTCTGTTTTATAGAAAGAAGTATGACCTGCACCGATCATCTCATGAATCCACTTAGGGAATGTCTCTCCGATCGCTTCTCCTTGTTCAACTCCTTCTTTGAGTCCGATCATATCGAAGAAGTGGAAAGGACCATACGTCCAAGCATAGCCTGCAGTCATTCCATTATCTATACTATATATATCATCTGATATTTCAGGGATTCTATTTGCAGCATAAGCTATAGTTCCCAAAAGAAATTCTTTTATAAACTTACCATCATTAGATTCCAGCGCCATCATATCTTTGATACGCTTATCCATGATTTCTACCTTTTTACCGATACCAATAGCATCAAGTCTTGGTTTGATGGACGGTTTATATTCCAACGTTTCGAGATCTAGTGCTAAGATTACTCTCTGGCCTTTATCATCTCTTTCATTTGTTTTCTTGTAATACCCATGTCCAGTTTTATCTCCTAAGAATTTATTCTCCAATAAGAAATTTATAAATTTAGGATTACCAGCTGATTTTACTTTCGCTACATACTCATCATTAGGGCAATTGTCAACTACACCCTGTGTTACTTTTACACTAGTATCTAGCCCAACCAGATCTATTAATCTGAAACTCCCTGTATTAGGCATCGCCAATGGAGCGCCTGTTAATTTATCAACTTCCTCAATTTTGAGATTGTACTTTTGTGTAAGCTCTAATACTTTATTTCCAGTATAGAATCCGATCCTATTAGCTATGAATGCTGGTGTGTCTTTACACTTTACAGATTGTTTACCAAGGTATTTATCACCATAATCCATCCAGAAATCTACAACATCTGGATCAGTAGATGCGTGAGGAATTACTTCGAATAATCTCATGTATCTAGCTGGATTGAAGAAATGCGTACCACAGAAATTCTTGATAAAGTTTTCTGTACGGCCATCTGCCAATTGATATATTGGAATACCAGAAGTATTCGAAGTTACTAGGGAATCAAATTTTCTGTATTCATCTACTTTTTCAAATATCTGCTTTTTGATATCCAACCTTTCAATTACAACTTCAATAATCCAATCGCAGTCACTTATTTTTTCGAAATCATCAGTGAAGTTACCAGTCGTGATTCTAGATGCAAACTTCTTATCATAAAGAGGAGCAGGCTTAGATTTTAGTGCTGCCTTTAGGGCACTATCTACAATACTATTTCTAGCTGCTTTGTTATTTTTCTTGTCTTCAGAAAGATCAAAAGGTACTATGTCGAGCATAACCACCTCTAGACCGATATTGGCAAGATGGCATGCTATTCCTGAACCCATAACCCCTGAGCCTAAGACGGCAGCCTTTGCTATTCTTCTAGCCATTTGTGATTTATTTTTTGTTGTTAATCTTTGAATCTACAATATAGCGATATCAACCCGCAAGTATTGTGTTTGTTTTGGCAAATATAGAAAATTTAACTCTGAGTATAGTTTTTCCGAAATCAATTTAGTTAGTATCTTATTTTATCTTCCAATAAAGGGAGTGTTCTTATATTGGTATTACTTTGGATTTTATATTTTCATGTACAAACTTTATATAAAAGATATCACTTAGTTAATAAACTAATTATTATGAAATACCTTTTTGCACAAGTAATATTTACTATAAGTTCTATTTCACAATCTTTTGTTCAAGCAGAATATTATTTGAAACGAATATGAATTTTTAGACGATTTAAGAATTACAACAAGAAGTAGGTCATCTTACTTAGATTGCAGTAACTACATAGCAGGCAGAAAAACCGAAAGATTAAGCAATGAAAATATTCTTTTCGGATTAGAAAGCACTTTATTTTTTGAACCCAATGAAAATTACGTTTTTGAAAAAGTTTCGAGTACGGTTAATATTCAAGAAGGTACATTGGGGGGATAATGAAATAGTGCTTAATATTATTTTTATTTCTTATGATGGTGAATTGGAGTCTTTCAAATTTATTAGAGATTCAAAAAATAAGAAGTCTGAATTAGTATAAAGTAAAAATCTTTTATTGGTGAACGAGATGGTGTTATATCCAAACCTGTCTCTTATACACATCTCCGAGCCCACGAGACAGGCAGAAA